>NZ_SPVG01000013.1 GCF_004614165.1 Duganella callida
CCCAGCAACAGCAGGCCGCTGCTCAGGGCCAGCCATTGCGACGGCTCCGGCACCGGCGTCACGCCGTCCCAGCTCGCCGACTTCCCTTCCAGGTACAAGGAGGCTTGTAACTGTGCGCTGGCCGAGGCGGCGCTGGTGTTGATGAAGCTGACCGACAGCACCCCACTCCAGTCATCGCTCATGCCGGTGACGGTGTTGTCGTCATTGACCAGGTAGGAGGAATACGCCGTGTGCTCGCTGCCGTCGAACTGGAAATCATTGCCCACCTGGCCGAACAGACTCAACGAACTCTTTGCCAGCGCACTCTCGCCCTCCAAGGCATCGAGATTGAAGCCCATGGTGGTCCTGGTCTTCAATTCCGACGTCAGGCTGAAGGTGACCTTGGTGTTGGCCGACACGGTGAAGTCGCTGAGCGACTGCGGACCGGCCACCACCGACCGGTAGGTGCCGTATTCACCGATGATGCTATCGGCCACGCCATGCGCCGACATCGCGCTGAAACCGGCCACGGTGTCGGCGACCGTCACGCTGGAAACGCCCCAACCCAGCTTGGTACGGGTCTCCAGCGATAACTGCTCCGTGGGCAAACTGGACACCTTGCCAGCCTGCTTGGAGATCCCGCCTTCATCGCTCATGGTGTACATGAAGTTATCGATCGAGGAGGGACCACGCGCGCCGTATGTCAGCGTCGGCGCGATGCCGTCGTTGGGGTCGAGGTCGGTAAGGGTGATCACCAGGTTGCCAAAGGTGGCGCTGGCGGTCGAGTTGGCGAACGAAGGCGCGGCAACGGCAGCCAGGCACGCCGCGGCCAGGGTATGCAGGACTTTGTGTTTCATCGCTTCTCCAGTACTCGGTTAAACGGCGGGATTGCGGCGGCGGCGCGCGACGCCGGCCAGCAGTGCCAGACCGCCCAGCAGCATGCCGTAGGTCGAAGGTTCGGGCACCGCCGTCGTGATCGAGTTGCCGCTGATCTGCGCTTCGGCCCAGAAGCTGCCATCGCTGCTTTCAGTGCTGAGGTTGCTATAGCTGACCGACATCGCGCCGCTCCAGCTATCGGCCGCACCGCCGGCCGTCCACGCCACACTGGCAAGCCGGTCTTGCTGGTCCTCCAGCAAGGTGTAGCCGTCGGCGCCCCATCCACTGGCGTACAAGGACATCTGCGCCGATACCGCCTCGCCCGTCAAGCCATCCGCGCTGCGGCCGATGGTGGTCCGGGCGCTCAGCGCCGCGTCGATCGAAAAGATCACCTGGGTATTGGCGGAAAGGACGAACTCACTTTTCTTGTTGCCAGGCAGCTTGGCGTCGCCGTAGAACGAGGCGCCCAGCTGCGCACTGCTGAGCGCGCTACCCGACAGGCTGCCCTGGCTGAAACCGATACCGCTGCCGGACCCGGTCACGCTGGCGCTGACGCTGGCCAGACTGGTTTGCGCCGTGGCGTGCGGGCTGTTGCTGCGCCACGCCGCGCTCAGATCGAACAGCTCGTAACTTGCGCCGGGCTGCTTGCTGCCCAATGGACCGGACGCCGCCGTGCCGGCGATTTCAGCGCCGTCGTAATACTTATCGCCAGGCAAAAATGAAATGCTGGCGGCGATGCCGTCGTTGGGATCCAGGTCGATCAACGTCACGTGGACATTGCCAAAGATAGCGCTCCCATAAGCGGCAGCGAAAACCGGCCCGGCCGCCATCGTCAGGCAGGCGGCGGCCAGTGCGTTGAGTGCAGCGATTTTCATGGATACTCCTTGAGTTAACAAGAAGCCAAGTATGCACATGCCGATACCAATCGTCCATATCGTTATGAATTTTTTATTTGTCCAAATGGTAAAATTTCAGTCACATTTCGCATCCCGTCGCCTGGTCGCTTCCTCTATGAAACCGGCACGATTTCAATGATTTTTTATTATCAAAACCGCCATGAAAACGTTATTTCACGTGTGTCTTGATTAAACAACATGTCGAAATATCATGAAAATAATTGCTGCTTGGATGTTAAATTATAAGCTTCAACTATTCGTTTTTTGGCTCAAAAAGTTAACTGACTATCACGGGGAGCGCTTTAATGGCAAAGAGAAAAAAGGTACGGCATTCACGTCTGACGCGGCTGTTAATTGCCACCACGCCGCTGTTGGGCATGATCCATCCTAGCCATGCCGACGAAGTTCGCCGGTCTTACATCGTGGAACTCGCCGATCAGCCGGTCGCCGCTTATAGCGGTAACATTGGCGGCTTGCGCGCCACCAAGGTCGCTCCCGGCCAACGACTGGACTTGAACGCGAACGCCGCACGGCAGTACCGCACCTACCTCAGCACGCAGCAAGCGCAGGCCAAGGCGTTGCTGCCGGCCAGCGCCGTCACCCGCGAGTACCAGGTGGTGTTCAACGGCTTTGCGGCCAATCTGACCGATGCCGAAGTGCGCGCCCTCAAGGCCAGCGGCAAGGCCGTACGCATCACGCCCGACGTCGCGCAGCATGTGGTCACCAACTACACCCCGACTTTCCTCGGCCTCGACCAGCCGGGCGGGCTGTGGGAACAACTGGGCGGCAAGGCGCACGCCGGCGAGGACATCATCGTCGGCGTGATCGATACCGGCATCTGGCCGGAAAACCTGTCGTATGCCGACCGCGTCGACAGCAAGGGCCAGCCGACCTTCGACGCCAGCGGCACCCTGGCCTACGGCCCGCCGCCGGCGCGCTGGAAAGGCGTATGCCAGACCGGCGAAGGTTACACCGCGGCCGACTGCAACAACAAGCTGATCGGCGCGCGCTATTTCGACAGCGGCTTCCGCGCCAGCGGCAACGCGATCCACTGGAGCGAATTCCGCTCGCCGCGCGATTCGCTCAGCGCCCCCGCCGGCGACGGCGGCCACGGTACCCACACCTCCTCCACCGCGGCCGGCAACGCCAATGTCCCGGCCGTGGCCGAAAACGGCGACCTGCTGGCCGCCCGCAGCGGCATGGCGCCGCACGCCCGGGTGGCGATGTACAAAATCTGCTGGAGCTACCAGGACAAGGCGCGCGGCCCGCAGGCGGTCGGCAACACCTGCTACAACAGCGACAGCCTGGCGGCGATCGAAGCGGCCGTCGCCGACGGCGTCGACGTGCTCAATTATTCGATCAGCGGCGGCGAAACGCCGCTCGATCCGGTCGAACAGGCGTTCCGCCACGCCGTCGAAGCCGGCGTGTTCGTCGCCGCGGCCGCCGGCAACGCCGGCCCGGACAACGCCGTCGCCCACATCGCCCCGTGGCTGACCACGGTGGCTGCCAGCACCGTCGACAAGGCGCCGACCGCCATCGTCACGCTGGGCAATGGCCAGCAGTACAGCGGCATCTCGGCCGGCGTCAAACCGCTACCGGCGGCGCCCGTGATCCGCGCCGAGGACGCCGCTTCCGCGGGCGCCGACAGCATCGCGGCGTCGAACTGCACCCGTGTCGAAGACGTCGGCGGCCGGCGCCCGATCGCGCCGCTCGACCCGGCCAAAGTGGCCGGCAAGATCGTCGCCTGCCAGCGCAGCAGCTTCTACAACCCGGAATCGGCGGGCCAGGCGGTCAAGGCCGCCGGCGGCGTCGGCATGATCCTGCTGGACAGCGGCGACGGCACGTTTGTCGACATCTACAGCGTGCCGACGGTCCACGTCAGCTACGACGACGGTCAGGCCATCGCTGCCTACGCCGCCAATCCCGGCGCCACCGCGGCGTTCTCGGCCAACTCGCTGAGCGCGGTGAAAGGTCCGGTGCTGGCCAGGTTCTCGTCGCGAGGCCCGAATATGTTCGACAGCGGCGTGCTCAAGCCTGACATGGCGGCGCCCGGCGTCGACATCCTGGCCGGCATCGCCCCCAGCCTGAGCACGGCCCAGCGCGACGCCGTCATTGCCGGCGGCGGCCCGGCCTACAGCACCTCGGCCTACATGTCGGGCACCTCGATGGCGACGCCGCACGTGGCGGGCCTGGCGGCGCTGCTGAAACAGCGTCATCCCGGCTGGTCGCCGGCCGCCGTGAAATCGGCGCTGATGACCACCACCCGCACCGTGCTGCCGACCGACCTCGGCGGTGATCAGGACGGCACGCTGCCATGGGGCCAGGGCGCCGGACTGGTGGTGCCCAACGGCGCCGCCGATCCGGGGCTGGTGTACGACATCGGCGCGCCCGACTACCAGAAATACCTGTGCGGCATGACTGGCGAGAGCAGCGATTGCACGCTGGGCGCGCTGAAAAGCCATGCGCTGAACCTGGCCTCGATTTCGCTGCCGAATGTGGTCGGCACCCAGACCGTAAGCCGCAGCGTCACCAACGTGAGCGACAAGCTGGCGATTTATAACGCCAGCGCCGCCATCGACGGCTTCGACGTGACGGTCACGCCATCGACGCTGACGCTCGAACCGGGCCAGACCCGGAGCTACAGCGTGACGCTGGCGCGCACCGACGCGGCGGACGGCGTATGGAAATTCGGCCAGCTGGTATGGAATGACGGCGAGCACAACGTGCGCAGCCCGCTGCAGGCGCGTTTCAACGGCGGCGTCGACGCGCCGGCGCGGGTGTCCGCCAGCACGGTCAGCGGCAGCCGCCAGATCGAATTGGCGACCGGCTACAACGGCAAGCTGGCGGTGATGCGCGGCGGCCTGCGCGAATACACGCGCGCGGCGCAAACCGTGCAGCAGGCCAAAGCCGGCAGCCTGGACAGCATGGGCGCCGTGCGGGCAGCCTGCGCCGCGCGCAGCCCGGGCGTCAAGGCGATCGCGATCGGCATCCCCGACAAGACCGCGATTGCGCGCTTCGAGCTGTCCAACCGCGACACGGCCGGCGGCGCCGATGACGATCTCGACCTGATGGTCATGGACGAGAACAACATCGTGCTCGGCTACAGCGGCCACTCCGACGCCAACGAAAGCGTCACGCTGATCGCCCCGCGCACGATGGTGGTGAAAATCTGCGTGATCGGCTTCAAGCTCAAGAGCGGCACCAGCACCGACTACACCCTGTCGTACGCCACCGCGATTCCCAACGACACCAAGGGCGCCGTCAAGGTGAGCCTGCCGGATGCGGTGAAAGTGGCGGGCTTGGCGAATGTCGGGGTCAGCTGGAGCGGGCTGGAGCAAGGCAAGCGTTATCTGGGCGGTCTGCAATGGCGTGACCAGGATGGCCGCGTGCTGTCCACCACCGAGCTCAACATCGATACCCGCGACGTCACGCCGGCCGCAGCGGCAATGACCAAAAGCATCGCCAGCGAGTAAGCTTCGCAAGCGCTGGGGACAGACCACGATTTTGCAATGATTGCGAAATCGTGGTCTGTCCCCAATGCGTTTAATGGTGGTGGCCGACCAGGAACACCACGATGGCCACGCCGGCCGCGATCAGCAGCACCTGCGGGATGGTCTCGCGCAGCGTGGCCCGGCGCTGCATCTGCGGCATCAGGTCGCTGAGGGCGATGTAGATGAAGCCCGATGAGGCAAACACCAGCACATAGGGAATCAGGCCGCTGGCGCGGTCCAGCGTGTAGTAGCCGAGCAGACCGCCGGCAATCGCCAGCAAGCTGCACAGCAGGTTGTAGACGTAGGCGCGGGTGCGCGAGAAGCCGGCGTTCAGCAGCACGATGAAGTCGCCGATTTCCTGCGGAATCTCGTGGGCGATGATGGCCAGGCCGGTGACCAGCCCCAGTTCCGGATTGGCCAGGAAAGCCGCCGCGATCAGGATGCCGTCGGTGAAATTGTGCATGCCGTCGCCGACCAGGATCATCCAGCCGGCCTTGCCGGCCTCGTGCTTGTCGTGGCCATGGTGGTGATGGTGGCCATCATGCTCGTGATGATGCGAATGGCGCAGGATGGCGGTCTTCTCGAGCAGGAAGAAGGCCAGCAGCCCGCCCAGCAGGGTGGCGAACAGGCTGCGCGCGCTGGCCTGCGATTCGAACGCTTCCGGCAGCGCGTGCAGCAGCGAGGTCGACAGCATGATGCCGACCGACAGGCTGACCATGCGCTCCACCACTTTCGACAGCAGCGTAAACGAGAACACGGCCGCCGCAGTGATGCTCACTACGCCAGCCAGTGTGGTCGCCAGAATGATGGAAATGAGTACGGGATCGATGTTATAGCCTCTAGTACCTGAAGCCGGGCGCGCCGGAGCGCGGCAGGCCGGGGCGTTATTTTACCGTCCGGCCTGCTTTTCTGCTCATCTTTGACTAAAAAACGCCGTTTTGCTTGAACCAGGCCAGTGCCCGGCCCCAGCCATCCTTGGCGTCGGCCTCGACGTAGCTGGGGCGGTAATCGGCGTGGAAGGCATGGCCGGAATTCGGATAGATCACGAAGGTCGACTTGTTCGGCCCCTTGGCCAGCGCCGCTTTCATGACCGCGATCGATTCCTGCGAGATGCCGCTGTCCTTGGCGCCGTACAGGCCCAGCACCGGCACCGTCAGAGTGCCAGCGACATCAACCGGGTGCCTGGGAAAGTTGGCGTTGGTCTCCCCCATCAGGCGGCCATACCAGGCCACGCCGGCCTTGATGGACGGGTTATGGGCGGCGTACAGCCAGGTGATGCGGCCGCCCCAGCAGAAGCCGGTGATGGCAATCTTGTCGCCATTGCCACCATTGGCCCTGGCCCAGGCGACCACGGCGTCGAGGTCGGTCATGACCTGGGCGTCCGGGGTTTTCGAGATGATGTCGCGCTGCAGGTCGGCGATGGAAGCCACCTTGGTCGGGTCGCCCTGGCGCACGAACAGGTCGGGCGCCAGCGCCAGGTAGCCGAGCTTGGCGAAGCGGCGGGCGACGTCGGCGATGTGCTCGTGCACGCCGAAGATCTCGGAGATTACCAGGATCACGGGCAGATTGGTCTTGCCCTCGGGCTGGGCGCGGTAGACCGGGACGTTCTGGCCGTTGACGTTGACTTGGACGGTGCCGGCGGTGAGGCCGGCGGTGTCGGTCTTGATCACGTTCTGGGCCACCACCGGCAGCGTGGCGGCGGCAAAGCCGGTGCCCAGCGCCACCTTCAGGAAGTCGCGGCGATCGACGCCGTCCGACACCGTTTTACCCAGCAAACTCTCCGCGTCCCGCATCAAATCATCCATGCACACCTCCCTTGAATAGTTGCACAATCGGGGTCTGTCCCCGGGGTCTGTCCCCGGGGACAGACCCCGTTTTAATGAGCCTGATCCCAGTTGCTGCCGACGCCGACCTCGGCGATCAGCGGTACTTTCAGCTGCGCCACGCCGGCCATCAGTTCCGGCAGTTTTTGCTTGATCAGTTCCAGCTCCGCATCCGGCACTTCCAGCACCAGTTCGTCGTGGACCTGCATGATCATGCGCGTGCCCAGCTTCTCGGCTTCCAGCCAGTTCTGCACCGCGATCATCGACAGCTTGATCAGATCGGCCGCCGTGCCCTGCATCGGCGCATTGATCGCCGCGCGCTCGGCGCCCTGGCGGCGCGGGCCGTTGGGCGAATTGATCTCCGGCAGCCACAGGCGGCGGCCGAACACCGTCTCCACGTAGCCGCGCGCCTTGGCCTGCAAACGCGTGTCGTCCATGTACTGTTTCACGCCCGCGAAGCGCGCGAAGTAGCGGTCGATATAGTTCTGCGCCGCCGAACGCTCGATGCCCAGGTTGCTGGCCAGCCCGAACGCGCTCATGCCGTAGATCAGACCGAAGTTGATCACCTTGGCGTAACGGCGCTGCTCGCTGCTGACCTCTTCCGGCGCCGCGCCGAAAATCTCGGCGGCGGTGGCGCGGTGGATGTCCACGCCCTCGGCAAACGCACGCAGCATGTTGGCGTCTTCCGAGATGTGCGCCATGATGCGCAACTCGATCTGCGAGTAGTCGGCCGACACGATGTGCGCGCCGGCCGGCGCCACGAACGCTTCGCGGATGCGGCGGCCTTCGGCGGTGCGGATCGGAATGTTCTGCAGGTTCGGGTCGTTGGACGCCAGCCGTCCCGTCACCGCCACCGCCTGCGCGTAGTTGGTGTGCACGCGGCCGGTGTTGGGGTTGATCCCCTTCGGCAGCTTGTCGGTGTAGGTCGATTTCAACTTGGACAGGCTGCGGTATTCCAGCAGCACTTTCGGCAGCGGATAGTCTTCGGCCAGCTTTTGCAGCACTTCCTCATCGGTGGACGGCGCGCCGCTCGGGGTCTTCTTCACCACCGGCAGTTTCAGCTTCTCGAAGAATATCTCGCCGATCTGCTTGGGCGAGCCCAGGTTGAATGGCTGCTCGGCCAGTTCATGCGCCCTGGCTTCCAGTTCCACGATACGCTTGCCCAGCTCCGCCGACTGCTGCGCCAGCAGCGCCGCATCGACCAGCACGCCGTTGCGTTCGATCTTTTGCAGCACCACGGAGGTCGGCAGCTCGATCTGGCGATAGATGAAGTTCAGCTTCTCGTCCGGCTCCACCTGGCCGATCATGTTCTGGTGCAGGCGCAGCGTGATGTCGGCGTCCTCCGCCGCATAGGCGGTGGCGCGGTCGATGGCCACCTGGTCGAAGGTGATCATGCTGGCGCCCTTGCCGCAGACATCCGAGAAAGGTATCGTGGTGTGGTTCAGGTGACGCAGCGCCAGGCTGTCCATATCGTGCGACCGGTGCGACTCGAACACATAGGATTCCAGCAGCGTGTCGTGCTGGATGCCCTGCAGCTTGACGCCGTGGTTTTCAAAGATGTGCGAGTCGTACTTCAGATTCTGGCCGACCTTCGGCTTGGCCGGATTCTCCAGCCACGGCTTCAGCTTCGCCAGCACCTGCTCGCGCTCCAGCTGCGCCGGCACGCCCTGGTAGGCGTGCGCCACCGGGATGTAGCAGGCCTCGCCCGCCTTCACCGACAGCGAGATGCCCACCAGTTGCGCCAGCATCGGGTCCAGCGAGGTGGTTTCGGTATCGACCGCGGTCAGTTCCGCCGCGTCGATGCGCGCCAGCCACTTGTCCAGCTGTTCTTCGGTGGTCACGGTCTCGTAGTCGGTCACCACCGGCTCGGCGAACAGATCGCCGCCGCCGACCGGCGCGGTGGCCTGCACGGTGACCGTGGTGGCGGCGCCGCCCGCCGCCGGACCGGCCGCCGCGCTCAGCTCGCGCAACAGTGTCTTGAAGCCGTATTTGCCGAAGAAGGCCAGCAGCGCCTCCTTGTCTTCCTCGCGCGCGGTCAGCGATTCGCTGATCGACACCATGTGGCCGGACAGGTCGCAATCGAGCTTCACCGTGATCAGTTCGCGGCCTTTCGGCAGCCAGGCCAGCGCGTCGCGCAGGTTCTGGCCGACGGCGCCGCTGATCTTGTCGGCGTTGGCGATGATGCCGTCCAGGGAATCGTAGGCGCTCAGCCACTTCACGGCCGTCTTCGGGCCGCACTTGTTCACGCCCGGTACGTTGTCGACGGTGTCGCCGATCAGGGTCAGGTAATCGATGATGCGGTTGGGCGGCACGCCGAACTTGGCCAGCACGCCCGCTTCATCCATCTTTTCGTTGGTCATGGTGTTGATCAGCATCACCTTGTCGTTGACCAGTTGCGCCAGGTCCTTGTCGCCGGTGGACACCACCACGTTCATGCCGGCCTGCGCGGCGGCCACCGACAGCGTGCCGATCACGTCGTCGGCCTCGACGCCGTCCACCATCAGGATCGGCCAGCCCATGGCTTTCACCGCTTCGTGGATCGGTTCGATCTGCAGGCGCAGGTCGTCCGGCATGGCGGCGCGGGTGGCCTTGTATTCGGGATAGAGATCGTCGCGGAAAGTCTTGCCCTTGGCATCGAACACGCAGGCGATGTAGGCGGCCGGATAGTCCGCGCGCAGGCGGCGCAGCATGTTGACCATGCCGTGCATGGCCCCGGTCGGATGGCCGTCCGGGCTGCGCAGGTCGGGCAGCGCGTGGAAGGCGCGATAAAGATAGCTGGAGCCGTCGACTAACAACAGGGTATTTTGCATAAGGTACTAAATGGGGATGAGGGGCGACTACAACAATGGCAGCTTTGCCACGGACACCGCATTATCGCAGGTTTTGGCGCGGCCCCGCCTGTCGTGTTGCGTGACAATTCTGGCAATGTTGGCGCAAACGGCAGCATAAACCACAGGGATGCGTGTCTGTTTGTTACAATGGATCATACATAAAAATTCTGCGGCTTCTACTCTGCTAAAGGCGATTCATCATGACGCGCACCTCCTCCCTCTGGCCTGCCCTGCTTCTGACGCTGTTTGCCCACCAGGCCTACGCCCAGTCGACCCCCAGCCAGGCGCCGCCAAAACTGGAAAAGATCGAGGAAGTGGACGACCCGGTGACCATCACCGCCAAACCCGGCGCCGAAGGCAAGATCACGGAAAAACGCGACAACAGCGGCAATGTCACCGAAGCCACCGTCAAAAGCGGTCCGAGCACCTATACCTTGCGTCCCAACCACCCGGCCGGCACCGCCCTGCCCGGCGATGCGCTGAGCGGCAGCAACCGCGGCCCGCAGTGGACGATCCTGGAATTCGATATCGGCAAGAAGAAAAAGAAAACCCCGGACGAAGAAGCGGCGCCCGAACCCGATGCACCGCCTCCGCCGGCCGTCAAATAATCCGCACCGCACAGAATACAAGCTCACTTTCACATGGCAGTCTTTACTCCGGTCTCCCTGGAAGATGTCACCCAGTGGATCACCCAATTTCCGCTCGGCCGCGCGCTTGAGCTCAAAGGCATCAGCTCCGGCATCGAGAACAGCAATTTTTTCCTGACCACCGAGCGCGGCGAATACGTGCTCACCATTTTTGAGAACCTGTCGTTCGACCAGCTGCCGTTTTACCTGAACCTGATGCGCCACCTGGCCGAGCGCGGCATCCTGGTGCCGGCGCCGGTCGCCAATGACAGGGGCGAACTGATCACGGCCCTGCACGGCAAACCGGCCGCCATCGTCAGCAAGCTGGACGGCCGCTCGCAGATGGACCCGCAGCCGGTACATTGCGCCGCCGTCGGCGCCATGCTGGCGCGCATGCACCTGGCCGGCCAGGACTACCCGCTGCAACAGCCGAATCTGCGCGGCCTGGCGTGGTGGCATGAAACCACGCCCAAGGTGCTGCCCTACATCCCGGAAGACAAGGCGCATCTGCTCAAGGCCGAAATCCATTACCAGGAAACCTTCGCCGCCTGCGCGCATTACCGGCAGCTGCAGGTGGGACCGGTGCATGCCGACCTGTTCCGCAACAACGTCATGTTCGACGGCGCGCGGCTGACCGGCTTCTTCGACTTCTACTTCGCCGGCTGCGACACCTGGCTGTTCGACGTCGCGGTCACCGTCAACGACTGGTGCATCGATCTCGACACCGGTGTGCTCGACGCGGCCCGCGTGCGCGCCCTGCTGGACGCCTACCACGCGGTGCGGCCCTTCACCAGCGCCGAACAGCACGCCTGGCAGGCCATGCTGCGCGCCGGCGCGTTGCGTTTCTGGCTGTCGCGCCTGTACGATTACTACCTGCCGCGCGAGGCCGAAATGCTGACGCCGCACGATCCCACCCACTTCGAGCGCATCCTGCGCGAACGCATCGCCACACCGGCGCCTGGATTGTACTGACCATGGCAACACTACCCGCACGAGCAGGCTGGAATTGGGTGAAGCAGGGCCTGGATGTCTTCCGCAAGCAACCGGGGGCGCTGATGGCGCTGTTCTTCAGCTGCATGTTCCTGGCCATGCTGTCGCTGTTCATCCCGCTGGTGGGCGGCATGGCGCCTATCGTGCTGGCGCCGCTGTTCAGCGTGGCCCTGCTGCAGGGCTGCGCCGACGTCGATCACGGCAAGCGCGCCTTCCCGCACCTGGTGTTCATCGGTTTCCGCAAGCCGGCGCGCAAGCCCCTGCTGCTGCTGGGCGGCCTGTATCTGCTGGTGATGCTGCTGTCGATACTGGTCCTCAGCCTGCTCGATGACGGAGTGCTGATCAAGATGGCCACGCGGCAGATTCCGATGGACCAGGAGCTGATCGAGAACTCGCGCTGGGCGCTGTTCGTATCGTCGGCGGTGTACATGCTGGGCTGGATGCTGAGCTGCCTGGCGGCGCCGCTGATCTACTGGCAGAAAATGGCGCTCGGCAAGGCGCTGTTCTTCAGCGTGGTGACGGTCGGCCGCGACATCAAGGCCTTCCTCGCCACGGCGGTTTCGCTGTTCATCATGTTCCAGATCCTCACCGCGATTCCGGTCATGCTGTTCAGCTCGGCGCAGATCGAAGTCACCGCCATCTTCACCATCTTCCTGATGATGATCGTGCTGATGCACTGCACGCTGTACGCCAGCTATCGCCAGATCTTCGGCGCGCCGGAACCGTCCAGCACGCCTGTCAAGGGTGCGCTTTGAACCGGCCGCCTCTGCGTACACTGGCAGAGGCGGCGGACGCGCGCGACAACGGCTTTAACCTGGTGCGGCTTGGCGCCGCGCTGGCCGTCT
The DNA here is from genome assembly GCF_004614165.1 of Duganella callida. GTDB lineage: Bacteria > Pseudomonadota > Gammaproteobacteria > Burkholderiales > Burkholderiaceae_D > Rugamonas > Rugamonas callida. Next base: position 12,358 of record NZ_SPVG01000013.1, read on the forward strand.
ACTACTTCCACGCTTACATGACCACCGGCATCGTGCCCGGCGGCGACCCCGTCGGGCGCTGGATCGACCCGGTGGCCGACATCGGCAAACTGGCCCTGGCCGTGTTCTTCCTGATCAGCGGTTTCTTCGTCAGCCAGAGCTGGATGCACGACCCGCACGTGCTGCGTTTCACCCTGCGCCGCGCCGCCCGCCTGCTGCCCGCGCTGGCGGTGGCGGTACCGCTGACGGCGGCCACGGCGGTGCTGTGCTACGGCTCGCCGCAGGCGGCGGGCTTCTGGAGCCACGACACCTGGCGCTACATCATCGGCAACGTCACGCTGCATGGCCTGCGCTTCGTGGTTCCGCAAGGCGAATGGCATATTCCCGGCGTGCTGCAGGGTGGCGCCATCAACGGTCCGCTGTGGACCCTGTACTGGGAAGGCCGCATGTATGTGATGGTGGCGTTGATCGGCGTGGCCGCCGCCCTGCCGCTGCGGCAGTGGCTCGGCGGCATGGCCGTGCTGCTGCTGCTGTCGGCGCAGCTATTCCCGGAGGTGGCCGCCGGCTACATCTGGGAACTGCGTCTGTGGTCGATGTTTTTGCTGGGGATGCTGTGCTGCGCGCTGGCGCCGCAACTGCGCGTGGGCGGGATACAGGTGGCGTGCGTCGGCGTGTTCGTGTGGCTGAACTGGGCGCGCAACGTCACCATGTCGCCCAGCGGCTTCACCTGGTTCGGCCTGGCCGCGCTGTGCTGCATGGCGACGCTGTGGATCGGCAGCAGGCGCGTGACGGGCTGGCGGCACCTGCGCCGCCACGATTATTCCTACGGCATCTACCTGTACCACTGGCCGGTGATGAGCATGCTGAAGCTGAGCTTCCCGGCGCTGACAGCGATTCCCATGCTGTTCGCCGCGTTGGCGCCGACCCTGGCGCTGGCGGCATTCAGCTGGCACTTCATCGAAGCGCCGGCGCTGCGCGCCGTGCGCCGCCGGCTGGCGGCAGGCTCATAGACGATCCAGCTTGGCGATGCTCAGGTCCAGCACCTTCATGCCGGCGGCGCCGAAATTGATCTGCGCGCGGGCATTGTTGCCGCTGCCCTCGATGTTGACGATCACCCCCTCGCCGAACTTGGCATGCGCCACCGATTCGCCGATGCGCCAGCCGGTGCCCGAGGTCTTGTTGGCGATCTGCTGCGCCAGCGCCTTGTCGTTGCCGACCATCGGCGCCTCGTCCCAGGCCGCCTTGCGCGCGCCGAACCAGCTGGGCTGCATCTTCGGCGTCAGCCACTTCAGCGCCTCCTCCGGCAATTCGTCGAAGAAGCGCGACTTCATGTTGTAACGCGTCTGGCCGTGCAGCATGCGGGTCTGGGTGAAGCTCAGATACAGGCGCTGGCGCGCGCGCGTGATCGCCACATACATCAGGCGGCGTTCCTCTTCCACGCCGTCGTGCTCGCGCGAGCTGCTTTCGTGCGGGAACAAGCCCTCTTCCAGACCGGTGATGAACACATTGTTGAACTCCAGCCCCTTGGCCGAGTGCACCGTCATCATCTGCACCGCCTCCTGGCTGGCGGCGGCCTGGTTGTCGCCGGCCTCAAGCGACGCATGCGACAGGAAGGCCGACAGCGGCGACATCACCGTCGCCAGCGGCGCGTCGGCGTCGAGGATTTCAAAGCCATCCTCGTTTACCACCGGCAGCCCGGATTGCGCCTGCGCCGGCGGGCCCAGATGCGCCGGTGCGCCCTGACCATAGCCCTCTTCCGACAGGAACTGGGTGGCGGCGCTGACCATCTGCTCCAGGTTTTCGATGCGGTCGGCGCCTTCCTTCTCGGTCGCGTAATGCGCCAACAGCGTCGATTGCTCCAGCACCACGCGCACCAGCTCCGGCAGCGCCATCTGCTGCGTCTCGAAACGGGTGCCCTCGATCAGCTTGACGAAGCCGGCCAGCGAGGTGCCGGCCTTGCCGGTCACATAAGGCACGGCGGCGTACAGCGAAATGCCATACTGGTCGGCGGCCGCCTGCAAGGTCTCGATCGAGCGCACACCGATGCCGCGCGCCGGGAAATTCACCACGCGCAGGAAAGCCGAATCGTTGTGCGGGTTGTCCATCAGCTGCAGATAGGCGATGGCATGTTTCACCTCGGCGCGCTGGAAGTAGCGCAGGCCGCCGTACACGTGGTACGGAATGCCGGCCGAGAACAGCGCATGCTCGATCACGCGCGACTGCGCGTTGGAGCGGTACAGCACCGCGATCTCGCTGCGCGAGGCGCCCTCGGCGATCAGGTTCTTGGTTTCCTCGATGATCCACTGCGCCTCGGACAAGTCCGAATTGGCTTCATACACGCGCACCTGCTCGCCGTGGCCGGCGTCGGTGCGCAGATTCTTGCCCAGGCGCTTGCTGTTATTGGCGATCAACACATTGGCGGCGTCCAGAATATAGCCGTGCGAGCGGTAGTTCTGCTCCAGCTTGATCAGATTCTTGACGTTGAACTCGCGCTCGAACGCGCTCATGTTGCCGACGTTGGCGCCGCGGAAGGCGTAGATCGACTGGTCATCGTCGCCGACGGCAAACAGCACGCCGCCCCTCTGGCCGCCATGACCGGCCAGCAGCTTCAGCCACTTGTACTGCAAATCATTGGTATCCTGGAACTCGTCGACCAGGATGTGCTGGAAGCGCTGCTGGTAATGCTCGCGCAGCGGCTGATTACGGCTCAACAATTCATATGTGCGCAACAGCAGCTCGGCGAAATCGACCACACCCTCGCGCTGGCACTGATCGTCGTACAGCTGGTACAGCTCGACCTTCTTGCGCTCGTCGGCATTGTAGGGCTCGATATCGTGCGCGCGCAGACCCTGATCCTTGGCGCCGTTGATGAAGTACATCACCTCCTTGGGCGGAAACTTCTCGTCATCGACGTTGTGCGCCTTCAACAGCCGCTTGATGGCCGACAGCTGATCCTGCGTATCGAGAATCTGGAAAGTCTGCGGCAGCGCGGCATCGCGGTGATGGGTGCGCAGCAGGCGGTTGCACAGACCGTGGAAAGTGCCGATCCACATACCGCGTGTATTAATCGGCAACATCGCCGACAGTCGGGTCAGCATCTCCTTGGCGGCCTTATTGGTGAAGGTCACCGCCAGGATCCCGGAAGGCGACACCTGGCCGGTCTGGATCAGCCAGGCGATGCGGGTGGTCAGGACCCGGGTCTTACCGGAACCGGCGCCGGCAAGAATCAGGGCGCTCTGCGACGGCAGCGTAACGGCGGCGAGCTGCTCGTCGTTGAGATTATGAAGAAGATTTTGCATCCCGTGATTATACCGGGACTCCCCCCGACTCTGACCCCGATTTCAGGCGGCGGGGACGGCTTTGCCGTTCTGCAGGCTTTCCTGCATCAGCGCCTTGAGGGCGCGCTCGGCTTCGCGCACGGCGTCGGCGTGCTGGAGGTCCAGGACGCCCATCCTGGCGCCCAGTTCCGCCATCGGCCGGCTGGCTTCGGTCATCTTGGCCTGCAGCGCTTTCATCGGCTCGCTCATGGCCTGGATGCGCGCCAGTTGCGGCGCGATGTCGGCCTGCTGTTTCGCCATTTTCTCCGACAGCACAGCCATTTCAGCCTGCATCTTCGCCAGTTTTTCCTGGTAGATGCGTACTTGTTCCTGGTCGGGATGCAGGCCGATTTCACGCGCCACCTCGCCCATGCGGCGGCCCAGCGCGTCCTGCTGGCGTCCGATCTTCTCCATTTCCCGCTCGTGGCGGCGGTAGTCGCTGTTGCCATCGAGATCGGCGGTGTGGGTGATGTCGCCCATCTGGCGGCCGATCTCGTTCATGATCTTGCCTTGGGCTTCCATTTTCTTGCCCTGCTCTTCCATCTGTACGCCGAGGCGTTTGACCGGCTGCCAGGCTTCTTCCAGCCGGGCCATCACGGCCGGGTCGCGGATCAGATAGGTTTTGTCGCCGTCGCGGAACCAGAGGAAATCGCCTTTCACGGAATCGCGCAGTTGCGCTACCTTGCGGATGTCGGAAATGTCTGCGGAGACCGTCATGCCGTCGTTGCCGGCGCGCACAATGGCGTAAGCGTTCTGGATGCCTTTGATGCGTAGGCGCGGTGCAGCTGCACGCGGCGCGGGAGCGGGCGCGGCGGCTGGCGCAGCTGCGGCGGCGGCAGGAGCCGCAGGAGCGGCAGCGGCGCCGCCTTCGGTATCGATGATTGCGATCACTTCGTCAGCCACCACGGTGCTGCCGTCGCCCTTGATGATCTGTACCAGGGTACCAGCGGCCGGTGCCGGCAGTTCCAGAACTACCTTGTCGGTTTCGATATCGATCAGGTTTTCGTCGCGCGCCACGGTGTCGCCGACTTTTTTATGCCATGCCAGCATGGTTGCTTCTGCGACCGATTCCGACAGCTGAGGAACTTTGACTTCGATTTGTGCCATGTAAAACTCCGTATATTTGTTTTTGCGGCGCGCCACCGCGTAGCCGTGGCGCGCTCCGTTCAATCAATGAGTGATGCTTATTTGGTCAGGATGAAGCCCTTGAGCTTCGAGAAGGCAGTCTCCAGCAGCTCTTTTTGCTGAGCGTAGTGCTTGTCGTAGTAGCCGACAGCTGGCGATGCGGAGGCTGGGCGGCCGGCGTAGGCCAGGCGCTGGCCAGCTTCCATGCTCTCGAAGATGTTGTGCTGAATCTGGAACCATGGGCCCTGATTCTGCGGTTCGTCCTGTGCCCACACCACTTCGGTCGCGGCCGGGAACTTCTTCAGTTCGGCGGCGAATGCCTTGTGCGGGAACGGATACAGCTGCTCGATACGGATGATGGCGGTATCGGTCTGGCCGCGGGTCTTGCGTGCGTTGACCAGATCGTAGTAGACCTTGCCCGAGCAGGCGATCACGCGCTTGACCTTCTTGGCGTCGATTTTCTCGTCGACTTCGCCGATCACGGTCTGGAACGCGCCCTTGGCCAGTTCGCCCAGCGGCGAACCCGCGTCCTTGTTACGCAGCAGCGATTTCGGCGTCATGATGACCAGCGGCTTGCGGAACTGGCGCACCATCTGGCGGCGCAGCACGTGGAAGATCTGCGACGCGGTGGTCGGCTGCACCACTTGCATGTTGTTGTCGGCGCACAGTTGCAGGAAACGCTCAGGACGGGCCGACGAGTGCTCCGGACCCTGGCCTTCGTAACCGTGCGGCAGCAGCATCACCAGACCGGAGGCGCGGCCCCACTTCACTTCGCCGGAGCTGATGAACTGGTCGATGACAACCTGGGCGCCGTTGACGAAGTCGCCGAACTGGGCTTCCCAGATGGTCAGGGTGTTCGGCTCGGCGGTCGAGTAACCGTATTCGAAGCCCAGCACCGCCTCTTCCGACAGCACCGAGTCGATCACGGTGAACGGCGCCTGGCCTTCGGCGATGTTCTGCAGCGGCACATAGGTGCCGGCGTCCCAACGCTCGCGGTTCTGGTCGTGCAGCACGGCGTGGCGGTGGGTGAAGGTGCCGCGGCCGGCGTCCTGGCCGGTCAGACGCACGGCGTAGCCCGACGACACCAGCGACGCGAAGGCCAGGTGTTCGCCCATGCCCCAGTCCAGGTTGACGTCGCCGCGGCCCATGGCGGCGCGGTCAGCCAGCACTTTCTCGACCAGCGAGTGCACCTTGAAGCCTTCCGGCACGGTGGTGATGCGGCCGGCCAGGCGTTTCAGTTCGGTCAGCGGCACGGCGGTGTCGGCGGCGTCGGTCCACTTCTTGTTCAGGAACGGCAGCCAGTCGACCGCGAACTTGTTCTTGAAGTTGGTGATGACCGGATCGACGGTGTGCTTGCCGGCGTCCATGGCGTCGCGGTAGGCGGCCTGCATCTGTTCGCCGCCATCGGCCGGGATCACGTTCTGGGTCGCCAGCTTGTCGGCGTACAGCTTGCGGGTGCCCGGGTGCTGGCCGATTTTCTTGTACATCAGCGGCTGGGTCAGCGCCGGGGTGTCCTGCTCGTTGTGGCCCAGTTTGCGGAAGCAGATGATGTCGACCACGATGTCCTTGCCGAACTCATTGCGGTAGTCCATGGCGATCTGCGAGGCCAGCACGGTGGCTTCCGGATCGTCGGCGTTCACGTGCAGCACCGGCGCCTCGATCATCTTGACCACGTCCGAGCAGTAGATGGTCGAGCGGGCGTCGCGCGGGTCGGAGGTGGTGAAGCCGATCTGGTTGTTGATCACGATGTGCACGGTACCGCCGGTGCCGTAGCCGCGGGTCTGGGCCAGGTTCAGGGTTTCCATCACAACGCCCTGGCCGGCGAACGCGGCGTCGCCGTGCACCAGGATAGGCAGCACTTGCTTGCCGGCGTGGTCGCCGCGGCGGTCCATGCGGGCCTTGACCGAGCCTTCCACCACCGGGTTGACGATTTCCAGGTGCGACGGGTTGAACGCCAGCGACAGGTGCACCGGACCGCCGACGGTCGAGACGTCGGACGAGAAGCCCTGGTGGTATTTCACGTCGCCGGCCGGCAGGTCTTCGGCGTGCTTGCCTTCGAATTCTTCGAACAGGTCTTTCGGCGCCTTGCCGAGGGTGTTGACCAGCACGTTCAGACGGCCGCGGTGGGCCATGCCGATGACGATTTCCTGCACGCCTTTTTCACCGGCGCGCTGGATGATTTCATCGATCGAGGCGATGAAGGTTTCGCCGCCTTCCAGCGAGAAGCGCTTCTGGCCGACGTACTTGGTGTGCAGGTAGCGTTCCAGGCCTTCGGCCGCGGTCAGACGCTCGAGGATGTGCTTTTTCTTTTCCGGGGTGAAGTTCGGGGTCGAGCGGATCGACTCCAGACGTTCCTGCAGCCAGCGTTTTTCGGCCGGGTCGGAAATGTACATGTACTCTGCGCCGATCGAACGGGTGTAGGTGTCGCGCAGGTAGTTGATCAGGTCGCGAAGGGTCGCGGTCTCTGGACCAAAGTAGGTGTTGCTGATGTTGAATACGGTGTCCATGTCCGCATCGGTGAAGCCGTAGAAGCTCGGCTCCAGTTCCGGCAGGGCGGGACGTTCCTGACGCTGCAGCGGGTCCAGGTTGGCCCAACGCGAGCCCAGGTAGCGGTAAGCGGCGATCAGCTGGGTCGCGGCAACGCGCTTGCGGCCCATTTCGGCGTCGGCAGAGGCGGTTACGGTGCGGATCGGACCAGCTTTGGCGCGCTCGGCGAAGGAGGCGATGACGGAGGCGTGGGCGACGTCGGGTTTGTTGCTGCCATCGACGGCCGGCACGTGCTGCATGGCGTCGAAGTAGGCGCGCCAGTTGTCTGGGACGGAGCCTGGGTTGTCGAGATACGCTTCGTACAGTTCTTCAACGTACGGTGCGTTCCCACCGAACAGGTAGGAGTTGGACGTATATTGTTGCATCATTCTTGCTCACCTTTCTTCGCGCTTCGCGAGGAATTAGCGGGTTGGTCTAACCTTCCGCGACACGGCCTGACCGGTTAGCGGATTGCACATCAAGTTGTGGGGGAAGGGCTATTGTTCGGGTGTTACCTAAAACGGGTCCTTCAGCATAGCACCGGTATTGTATCCCAACAACCATTTGCGCGACAAAATCCCGCTAAATCTTTCATCATTAATTTTTCCTTAAGCCGCATGAATGCTTGGCTCCAGCCTAATGTTTTCATGTTTTTAACGGCTTTTCATCTCTCTTTCGGCGCAAACTGCTGTAATGGCCAATTTGTAGCCGCGAAGCAACGTCCGTCGGGCCGCGCGCGGGGGTGATACACTGCGCCGTCACCGTTATCCTCACCTCACATGCACACGCTGGAGCAGTTGCGCAGCGGCGCGCTGACAGGCATCACCCGCCTGTCGCTGCGCTGCGGCCTCACCGAATTCCCGCGCGAGATCTTCGCGCTGGCCGACAGTCTGGAAATTCTCGACCTGACCGGCAACGCGTTGACCGCGCTGCCGGATGATCTGCACCGGCTGCACAAGCTGAGCATCCTGTTTTGCTCGGAAAATCAATTTACCGAGCTGCCGGCGTCGCTGGGCGCCTGTCCGGCGCTGAGCATGGTCGGCTTCAAGGCCAACCGCATCCGCACGGTGCCGGCCACCGCCCTGCCCGCGCAGCTGCGTTGGCTGGTGCTGACCGATAACGCAATCGAGCAATTGCCCGAGGCGCTGGGCGAGCGTCCGCTGCTGCAGAAGCTGATGCTGGCCGGAAACCGCCTGCGCGCCCTGCCCGCCTCGATGGCACAGCTGGATCGGCTGGAACTGCTGCGCATCTCGTCCAACCGGCTGGACGCCCTGCCCGACTGGCTGCTGTCGCTGCCGCGGCTGCGATGGCTGGCGTATGCCGGCAATCCGTTCTGCCAGCAGCGCGAAAACGCCCTGGCGCACACGCCGTCGGCCGCCATCGCCTGGTCTTCACTGCGGATCGGCGACAAGCTCGGTGAAGGCGCCTCCGGCGTGATCCACCGCGCCGAGTGGGTGCAAGCCCCGCCGCCCGACGGCAACCACCTCCATGGCGACCACAGCATGGGCGGCAGCGCCGGACGAGACAAGGACGAGGCCGGTGCCGATGGTGCCGATGGTGCCGCTGGTGCCAATCATGCGGGCGATGCCGACGACGCCGGCATCGTTGCTTCCCGGCCGGTGGCAGTCAAGCTGTTCAAGGCCGCCATGACCAGCGACGGCTCGCCGCTGAGCGAAATGGCGGCGTGCCTGGGCGCGGGGCCACATCCCAACCTGATTCCCGTGCTGGGCCACATCGAAGAGCATCCGGGCGGCGCTAACGGCCTGGTGATGTCGCTGATCGACCCCGCCTTCCACAACCTGGCCGGTCCGCCCAGCTTTGCCAGCTGCACCCGCGACATCTACCAAGACGGCAAACGCTTCGACCTGAAGACCGCGCTGGCCATCGCGCGCGGCATCGCCTCGGCGGCCGCCCAGTTGCACAGCCGCGGCATCCTGCACGGCGACCTGTACGGTCACAACATTCTGCACGACGAACACGGCCACACCCTGCTGGGCGACTTCGGCGCCGCCTCGTTCTACGACCCGGCCGGGCCCCAGGCCGCCGCCCTGCAGACACTGGAAGTGCGCGCCTTCGGCTGCCTGCTGGAAGAACTGCTGGACCGCTGCGACAGCGCGCCCGCGCCACTGCGCGCCCTGCAAACCGCCTGCCTGCAAGGCCAGCCGCGCTTCACCGAGATCCAACAACAGCTAGACAAACACGTCTAGATAATTTATTCTACATCCATGAGTACCGCGAACCTGCCCAAACCCACCGCCGCCGAACTGGAGATGTTGCGCCTGCTGTATGCGCTCGGCCCGGCCACGGCCAAACAGGTGCACGCCGCCGCGCTGGAAACCCGCCCCGACACCAACTACGCCACCGTGCTGCGCGTGCTGCAAGTGATGCACACCAAGGGCCTGCTGAAGCGCGACGAAAGCCAGCGCGCCCACGTCTACGCCCCGGTGCAGGAACAAGACTCCGTCCAGACCAGCCTGCTGAAAGACCTGATCCAGAAAGCCTTCGCCGGTTCCGGCAAAGCCCTGGTCCTGGCCGCCCTGCGCGGCGGCCACGTCAGCAAAAAAGAACGCGAAGAAATCCAGGCCCTGCTCGATCAGGAAAAGTAAGCCCGCCGGCGCCATGCCGACCTCCCTCTCATTCCATGAATAATCACTGGGCCAACTGGCCAGAACGCCCTCATCCCGTACTCGCCGTCATGCTGGCGATCGCCGTCTGCGCGGTGCCCATCCTGCTGCCGCATGCGGCGCTGTCGGATATGCCGGCCAATTTGTTCGCCTATTTCGGCTGCTGCCTGCTGGCCTATCCGGTTGCCGCGCTGCTGCGCCATCGCGTGACGTCGCTGCCGTCCACCTGGGCCATCGCCGCCGTGATCCTGCTCGGCCTGTGCTTCTACCACACCAACATCATCACCGAGACCGCCAACCTGGCCTGGGCGCAGAGACAGCAGGTCACCATCGGCAAATTCCTGTTCAACCTGCCGCAAATGACATTGGGCGTGCTCATCTGGTGGGTGCTGGTGCAGCGGCCCGACAAGCGACACAGGTAATGCAGCGTGCGACATCATTGATCCATATCAATCGCCAGCCAAACTAAGCAGTCCGGACAGGAACAGCGTCGCCGCTTCGGCATACAGTATCGATCCCGCCAACCGAAACGGAGGTCCACCGTATGCACAGCGCTCCCGTTGCGATCCCCATGCGGCTGCCAGTACGCAAGCCAGTCATGCCGCCGCCGCGCGTTCCCGTCGAAGTGGAAGCCGCACTGAACCAGGTTCTGACCAGCCCGCTGTTCTGCCGCTCGCGCCGCATCAGCCGCCTGCTGCGCTACCTGGTGGAACAGAGCGTGAGCGGCAACCGCCGCGAAACCAGCGAGTATTCGATCGGCATCGCCGTCTTCGACCGCGATCCCGGCAGTTACGACACCTGCGACGATCCCATCGTCCGCGTCCAGGCCGGACGGCTGCGCGCCAAGCTGCGCAGCTACTACGCCACCAGCGGCAACGACGCACCGCTACGCTTCGACATCCCCCTCGGCAGTTATATGCCTGAAATCGTGACGGCAGCCGTGCCGCGCCGCGCAGCGTCCGTGCGGCCGCTGGTGTTCAAGCCGCTGACAGTGGCCGACGCCACACCCGCGGCCATGGCCTACGCGGCCGATATCAACGATGAACTCACGCACCAGCTGTTCAAGGCGCTCGGTCCCACCGTCATGCGCCATGCCGGCCAGGATCGGCAGGCCGCGCTGCAGCTGGAAGGCAGCATCCGCATCGACGGCGCATGCGCACGTATCAGCCTGCGCCTGCTCGCCGGCGACAGCGGCGTGATCGCCTGGTCGCAGCAATACGACGCGCCGGCCGGACGCAGCATCGCTGCCCAGGAGCGGCTGGCGCAAACCATCAGCAGCGCGTTGCAGCGCCATTTCGCCGACAGCGAACCGGCCCACACGTTACCGTAACACGCCCGGCGATACTGACGCCGCGCCACCCGCCGCGCTTATTCTGATCTGCCAGCACACATGGCGCCACCGCACCGGCACCTCCACTCGTCACTGCCCACAGAAAGGAATACTCATGTCCGCCGTCCCCAGCACCATCGCCCGTCCCCTGTCCGCCAACAGCACCGCGCCATCGATCGGCCCCGGCGCGCTGGCCACGCCGGCCGTCAGCGGCGGCCCGGCGTTCGCCATGTCCGCCACCGAGTGGCTGGCGATCCAGACCTACGTCATCAACGCGCTGGCCCTGCCGACTACCGACGCCACGTTCAAGGCCTCGCTGGGCAAGGGCGCGCCCGACAGCATGAGCGACTTCCAGCCGCTGATCCAGTGCTACGGCGTGATCAACGGCCACTGCGCCACCTGGCAGAACACCGTGTTCCCGGCCACCGTCAACCTGGCCGCCGACATTTCGCAGTACGGCAAAACCAAGGCGCCCACCTACTACAACGCCATCCTCAAGGAAGCCAACATCCTCAGCGACGATCCCACCAACGCCAACGCACTCAAGGCGCTGAAGGCGATCCTGGACAACCTGTCCGCGCAGGCCACCAGCTACGCCAACCGCGCCAGCGACGTCGCCAAGCAGATCGCTACCTTCGCCACCAACACCCAGAACGACCAGATCACGCTGATCGGCCCCAAAGGCGACGCCGGCCTGGTCAAGCAGTACAACGACAAGTACGGCGCCACCAGCGCCGAAGTCACCGCGCTGATGCAGGACCTGACCGCGCAGCAGCTGGTGCTCGATGCCGCCAACGCCGAATACAAGCACGACGTGATCGTCGCCTCGACCTCGCCGACCTATGCCTGGATCTTCCCGTTCGGGACCATCGCCGCCGCCGTCGTGGCCGGTGTTTATGGCGCGCGCGCGGTGGAAGCGCTGGACCGCGCCAAGGCCGCCACCGCCAAGATCAATGCCGACAACGACAAGCTGGCCGCCGACGCCGCGCTGATGATCGGCATCAGCATGGCGCAGAAGGGCATGCAGGAGATCGTCAACGCACTGGCGGCCGCGCTGCCCATCATCCAGAAAATCCAGGGCATCTGGGGCGGCCTGGCTTCCGACCTGGGTTCCATCGTCTCCCTGATCGACACCGACATCCGCCAGGCGCTGCCGATCATCATGAACCTGGGCGTGGACGAGGCGATTACCGCCTGGGCCAACGTCGCCGCTGAAGCGGACCAGTACCGCGTCAACGCCTACGTCACCGTCAGCGGCGCGCCGGCCGGCACCACGCTGCAATAAATCGGCGCCGGGCCGGCCAACGCCGGCCCTTGCTCATTCCCGACAGGAGATTCAGCCATGCCCCGTTCCGCGCTACAAACCGCCAGTCCGTCCGCTCCCGCGGCCACCGACTGGGCCACGCTCTACCGCGACCTGGCCAGCGAAGGCCAGATACCGCAGGCGTCCGGCGCCCAGATCGACGCCCGCAACGCCGTGTTCCGCTCCATGTACCTGAACCTGGCCGACCTCAAACAACAGATCGCCGCCAGCGGCATGCAGCCCACCCACGTTACCGTGTACGCGGACGTGCTGACCATTCCGGCCGGTTTGAGCTGGCCATTGGCCGCCGCCGTGCTGGTGGTGTACGCGCGCCGCATCGAAGTCGATCCCAGCGCCGCGGTGCTGCTCGACTACCGCGCTTCGTCGAGCGCGGCGCTGCTGCTGTTCTGCGACGAGATGCAGGGCGCGCTGACGGCGCGCGCGGTGGTGTCCAGCGTCGCCACGCAGCCGGTGACCTTCGTGGTCAACGCCGCCAGCGCCGATCCTGGCGTCATCATCCACAGCGTCAACGGCGCGCCGACGATGGCGCCGCTGAGCCGCGCCAACGGCCTGCCGCTGGCGCTCGACGACGAATTCGAACTGGCGCTGAACAACGCCTTCATCTTCGGCACGCTGCTGGTCGACGAGCAGCCGGCGCTGGCGCTGTCGATACTCGGCTGGGTCAAGGACTGGTCGGGCGCCGTGCCGGCGCAGCTGGGACTATTCCTGCGCAGCGCATCGCTGGCCACCTTGCTCAGCGCGCAGATCAGCGCGCGCGCCAACGGCGCCACCTTCGTGCCCTACCTCAGCGCCGACATCTACACCCAGCTGGCCGACGCCTACGTGGCGCAGGCGCGCCAGTACGAAAGCGACTACATGGCGCTGAGCACCCAGCAGGCGGTCAGCCAGCAGGGCATCGCGCTGGCGCAGGCACTGTGCGACAACGCCGTCTACCAGACCGACTACGTCAACGGCCTGCTGGCCCAGGCCAATCTCAACTGCGTCAACGCCAACGCCGCCGTGGCGGCCGCGCTGGCCGAACTGAATACCCAGCAGCTGGCAACACGCAATGTATCCATCGACTTCCAGGACGTCGGCCTGCCGGCCTATGAGCGGGCGGCCATCGCCAAGGCGGTGTTCGCCATCGTCACTGGCATCGCCACCTTCGGCGCGGCGATTGTCGCCATCGCGGTCGGCGACGGCGCGGCCGCTCCGGCGGCAGCGGACGGCGCGATCCAGACCGTGAAGGCGGTGTCCGACGCCAGCAAGGCCGCCGCCGAAATGGCCGACACCATGAAATCGCTGAAGGATGCGATGGAAGCGCTGAAGGCGGTCTACGAACTGTCGGCCACCATCACCGAAGCCGCGCGCAGCATCCAGGACGCGTCCGGCCTGGTGGCGAAGATGCAGGACATCGACACCGGCGCGGACATCGACAGCGCCACGCAGTGGGACATCTTCCTGGTCAAGAGCACCGACGCGCTGAAGGAACCGATCGACAAGGGCATCGACTACGCCAGCGACTACCTGCAGGCGCTGACCATCCAGTGCATCTACGGCAAGGCCCTGGCGCAGGCGCAAGTGGCGGCGATCCAGGCCGCGCAGCAGTACGCCGCGATCTCGCTGCAGCAGCAGACCGCCCAGCAGCAGCAGGCGCGCCTGCAGGCGCTGGTGGCGCAGCTGCGCGCCGGCGCGGCACCGAGTGCACTGATGATGCAGCAGTTCTACCAGCGCTACCTGGACGCCAAGGGCGCCCTGTACAGCGCGCTGCAGAATTACCGCGCCTCCTACTTCTACTGGGCACTGACGCCGTCCACCGTGCAGCCGAAAGTGGTCGACACGGTGCAGACGCTGGAGACCGGCCTGAATGCGCTGACCGCGGTGGCGCTGGACAAGGCCAACGCCCTCACCCTGTTCGACCCGCCGCCGCAGGCGATCAGCGACAAGACCGTCGTCGTCACCGATGCCGCCACCGTGGCCGCGATCCGCTCCGGCGCGGCCGATGTGGCCATCGCGCTGCCGGCGCTGCCCTTCCTCGGCCTGGAACGGGTGCGGCTGGACACCATCCGCGTCTGGCTGGATGGCGTCAGGGCGCCGTACGGCCAGCGCATCAGCGTGCGCATCGCCAGCTCGGGCAGTTACGCCGACCGGCGCGCCGGCGACGACTACGCGTTCTCCAGCAAGCCGCTGGCGCGCCTGTTCGAATACCACGTCAAGCCCGCCAAATCGGCCGATCCGAATCCGGCCTGGGCCTTCGCCAACGGTGACCTGGGCTACATCGAGCTGGATGGCCGCGTCGACAACGAAGTCAAGTACGCCTACTTCGCACCGACGCCGTTCAGCGCCTGGCATCTGAGCCTGCCGGTCGAACTGAATCCCGGCGTCGACCTGTCGGCCGTGAGCAGCGTCACCTTCCAGTTCCAGGGCAGCGCCATCCCGGCCGCGTTCAACGTGAAAGGAAGCTGAATGGACACCACCCGAATCGACCTCGGACCGGACACGGTGACAGCCGGCGGCAGCCCGTTCGCCCTGCCGGCCGCGCAATGGCGCGCCATCGGCGACTTCCTGGCCAGCGTCAACGCCACCGATGCCGCGTCCAGCGCCGGCATCGCCGCCCAGTTGCCCGACTACGCCACGCTGCGCACCTGCGCCGCCAACTGGAGCGCGCGCACGCATCCCAACCTGCTGTCGCTGGCCGGCCAGATCAGCCAATACGGCAGCTACTTTTCCCAGCAGCTGGCGCCGCGCCTGAACGCCATGATCAGCGGCCAGCAGGCGGCGCAACAAGGCGCGGCGCTGGATGCCCTGCTGCAGCCGGCGATGGACACGGCGCAGCGCTGCGCCACGCTGGCCGCCGCACTGGTGCCGGACCTGCAGACGCTGGGCAGCACCTGCGGCAACATCCAGCGCGCGCTGCCGGGCGTGATCTCGTCGTTGACGGCGCAATCGGTCGGCATTCCCGGCATGGGCAGCAACGACGGTCTGGCCGCCCGGCTGGCGGCGCAGATCGGCGCCATCGCCGCCAATCTGGCGCAGGTGGCGGTGCTGTACGCGGTCGCCGGCAACGTGCCGCTGGCCGACATCGAACGCCTGCGCGGCGCCTGGGGCGGCATCAGCGACGACCTGGCGGCGCTTCGGGAAGACATGCAGACACTGGCCGCCAGCCTGGACACGGTACTGGCCGGCCTGGACCTGCAACTGGCGGGCAGTCAATGGCAGAGCGTGGCCGCCGAAGCGGCCGCCTTTGCCGCCGCGGCTTAAACCTCAACTTCAACCAAGGAGCTTCATCATGGCAGGCCAGAAAACCTTCATCAACAACACCCCGCGCGACATCAGCCTGACGCTGTCGATCCGCGCCGGCGACAATCCGGCCAACACCGCCGGCCAGCAGACCATCACCATCCGCGCCAATTCACAGGCCCGGGTTACCTACGGCAACGACTCCAACATCTACCTGAACGGTCTGTCGGTGGTGGCGGTCGGCGAGGACGGCGTCTTCGGCGAGCAGGAATTCGTGGTCACGCGCGGCGCCCCGATCGACAACCTGCTGAACATGAACAGCGTGGTGGTGCTGAACGGCGGCTTCGTGCAACTGACCTCGCACAACTGAGCGCGCAGGGTATTGCCCTGGCGCGGAAATTCCGCTATATTGAACACATGTTCTCTATAGCGGATTTGTTCAATATAATCCGATATAGACTTTTTGCATCAAGAGTCGGTTTGATCCGACGCCAACCTGCCTTCCCGGGCAAGGTGGAAGCCTTACGGCGATGCGGCCTTTTAACGGCAACGAAGCGGGTGCAGGTGGTTTGCTCCGGATCGGGCCAGGAATTTTGGAGCAACCATGACTACGCAGACCATTCTCTCTCAAGACGCCAGCGCGCTGGATCAGCAGTTCCGCATGACGCACACCTTTCACCTGTCGCTGGGCGCCAGTCAGCCCGCTGCCGGCCAACTCGAATCGACCTTGAAAAACTCCAACGCGCGCGTCGAGAAATGGCTGATCCTGCGCCGCGGCGGCTACTATGAGCACAGCATCACCGTCGGCGGCATCGGCGAAGCCTCCGCGCGCGCCCTGCGCAAGGCGCTGGCCAGCCTGAACAGAGAGATCAAGGTGCACGTCGAACATATGTTGCACTTCGACAGCCCATCTCCTGAGTTGAGATTCCATGCATGATGCAGCGCTCCTTTCCTGGACGCTTCCTGCTCCGCCAGTCCGACATGTCCGGCTGCCATTCAAGTGTCCCGGGCCCAAGCCCGGTGTCACTGTCTTTCCGCGGCATTTCATAGGCTTTCTCAATATGCGACCAAGCTTGCCGTAGAAAAATATTCGCGGCAGGCGGAATTCGCGGATTCTCTGTTCCAGATCGAAAGATCGCCACGAGTTAAGCTCAGACTGGAGGCACTGCCGCCAGCTGACGGCAATTCATTCTGCGGATACCATCTTCAATGGATGCCTTATGAAAATCGCTATCATATTGGCGCTATTGGCCGCGTTCACCACGGCGAGTGCGCGAGAAGCAATCGCCACCGGCCGCTACATTTCAAGTGCGACGCGGGAGTGTTTCTCTGTGCCGCTGACGAACCCGGCAAATGCCGTATCTTGAAGGCGGCACCAGCACAATAAAAAAACGGGCCGAAGCCCGTTTTTTTGGAGTGCGTTACAGCGCCGATTAACGCTTGTCCAGCGGCGGCACGTCGCGCACGGTGGCGCCGACGAACAGCTGGCGTGGACGGCCGATCTTCTGTTCCGGATCGGCGATCATTTCGTTCCACTGGGCGATCCAGCCGATGGTACGCGCCATCGCGAAGATCCCGGTGAACAGCGACACCGGAATGCCCAGCGCCGACTGCACGATGCCCGAGTAGAAGTCGACGTTCGGGTACAGCTTGCGCGAGACGAAGTATTCGTCGTTCAGGGCGATCTTTTCCAGTTCCATCGCCAGTTTGAACAGCGGGTCGTCGTGCAGGCCCAGTTCGTTCAGCACTTCGTGGCAGGTTTCGCGCATCAGTTTGGCGCGCGGGTCGAAGTTCTTGTACACGCGGTGACCGAAGCCCATCAGCTTCACGCCCGAGTTCTTGTCCTTGACCTTCTCGATGAAGGCCGGGATGTTCTCGACGCTGCCGATTTCCTTCAGCATGGTCAGTGCCGCTTCGTTGGCGCCGCCGTGGGCAGGGCCCCACAGGCAGGCGATACCGGCAGCGATACAGGCGAACGGGTTGGCGCCCGAGGAACCGGCCAGACGCACGGTCGAGGTCGAAGCGTTCTGCTCGTGGTCGGCGTGCAGGATCAGGATGCGGTCCAGCGCGCGCACCAGCACGTCGTTGACCTTGTACTCTTCGCATGGGTTGCCGAACATCATGCGCATGAAGTTGGCCGAGTACGACAGGTCGTTGCGCGGGTACATGAACGGCTGGCCGATCGAGTACTTGTAGGCCATGGCGACCAGGGTCGGCATCTTGGCGATCAGGCGGATGGCCGAGATTTCGCGCTGCTTGGCATCGTTGATGTCCAGCGAATCGTGGTAGAACGAGGCCAGCGCGCCGACGGTGCCGACCAGTACCGACATCGGGTGCGCGTCGCGACGGAAGCCGCGGAAGAAGAATTGCATCTGCTCGTGCACCATGGTGTGCTTGGTCACGGTGTCGACGAATTCCTGTTTCTGTACTGCGTTCGGCAGTTCGCCGTTCAGCAGCAGGTAGCACGATTCCATGAAGTCGGCATTCACCGCCAGCTGTTCGATCGGGTAGCCGCGGTATTGCAGCTCGCCCTTGTCGCCGTCGATGTAGGTGATCGACGAGTTGCACGAGGCGGTCGACATGAAGCCCGGGTCGTAGGTGAACTTGCCGGTGGCGCCGTACAGTTTGCGGATATCGATCACGTCCGGGCCGACGGTGCCTTTGTAGATCGGGAATTCGACCGATGCGCTGCCATCGGAGAACGAGAGAGTGGCTTTGTTATCAGAGATATTCATGGACTCTTCCTTCTTTGGAGAGATGCTACGGATAAAAAAATTCTGGGTGTGCTGCTACGCCAGGCGCAGCCGCTGCAGCAACGCATGCACGTGCGGCAGATCGACCTCGCCCTCCGGCTCTTTACGGGCCAGTACCAGATCCATCAGGGCATTGTCCGACAAGTCGAGGAGCCGCGTCAGTGCGTCCACTTCCTCGTCGGTCAATTCGGTTTCATGCGCATCCAGAAAACGCGTCAGGATGATGTCGTTTTCCAGCAGACCGCGGCGGGCGCGCCAGCGCAGGCGGGCGCGGTTGGCCGGGTCGGACTGATGCGCAATAGCGTTCGTTTCAGTCATATCAATACTACTTTATACTAAAACGGGCGACGAGATCGCCGCCCGTAAAGTGCGCTTTAGATCGCGCGACGTACCATCAATTCCTTGATCTTGCCGATGGCCTTGTTCGGGTTCAGACCCTTCGGGCAGACATCGACGCAGTTCATGATCGAGTGGCAGCGGAACAGACGGTACGGGTCTTCCAGGTTGTCCAGACGCTCGCCGGTGGCTTCGTCGCGCGAGTCGGCGATGAAGCGGTAGGCTTGCAGCAGGCCGGCCGGGCCGACGAACTTGTCCGGATTCCACCAGAACGACGGGCACGACGTCGAGCAGCACGCGCACAGGATGCACTCGTACAGGCCGTCCAGCTCTTCGCGTTCGGCCGGCGACTGCAGGCGTTCCTTTTCAGGACGGATCGAGTCGTTGATCAGGTACGGCTTGATCGAGTGGTACTGCTTGAAGAACTGGGTCATGTCGACGATCAGGTCGCGGATCACCGGCAGGCCAGGCAGCGGACGCAGCACGATCGGCTCGGTCAGCTCTTTCAGGTTGGTGGTGCAGGCCAGACCGTTCTTGCCGTTGATGTTCATCGCGTCCGAACCGCACACGCCTTCGCGGCACGAGCGGCGCAGGGCCAGCGAGTCGTCGACGTCGGACTTGATGCGCTGCAGGGCGTCCAGCAGCATCTTGTCGGTGTCTTTCAGCTCGACGGTGACATCCTGCATGTAGGGCTTGGCATCCTTGTCCGGATCGTAGCGGTAGATTTTCAGTTTGAGAGTGCGTGGCATAACAATGAGCCCTTGCTTAGAAAGTACGTGGTTTCGGTTTGAAGGTGTCGACCGTCAGCGGCTTGGTCACGACCGCCTTGTAATCCAGGCGGTTGCCTTCCGAGTACCACAGGGTGTGCTTCATCCAGTTGTCGTCGTCGCGGTGCGGGAAGTCGTCGTGGGCGTGGGCGCCGCGCGATTCCTTGCGCGCCGCCGCCGACACGATGGTCGCCTTCGCGGTTTCGATCAGGTTGTCCAGTTCCAGCGCTTCCACGCGGGCGGTGTTGAACACCTTGGACTTGTCCTGGAACGACACGTGCTTGCGGCGCTCGTCCAGCTTCATGATCTCTTCCACGCCTTTTTGCAGCATGGCGTCGGTACGGAACACGCCGCAGTATTTCTGCATGGTGGCGCGGATGTCGTTGGCCACGCCCTGCACTTTTTCGCCGCCGGTCGAGGTTTCCAGCTTGTTCAGGCGGTTCAGCGCGAAGTCGGCGGCGTCCTTCGGCAGCGGCTTGTTTTCCTTCTGCTTCAGGTTCGAGGCCACCACGTGGTTGCCGGCCGCGCGGCCGAACACCACCAGGTCCAGCAGCGAGTTGGTGCCCAGGCGGTTGGCGCCGTGCACCGACACGCAGGCGCATTCGCCGATCGCGTACAGACCGTTGACCACGCGCTGGGTGCCGTCGCCGTTCGGCGTGACCACCTGGCCGTGGATGTTGGTCGGGATGCCGCCCATCTGGTAGTGGATGGTCGGCACCACAGGGATCGGTTCCTTGGTGGCGTCGACGTTGGCGAACTTGTGGCCGATTTCCAGAATCGACGGCAGACGCTTCTCGATGGTTTCCTTGCCGATGTGGCGCAGGTCCAGCATCACGTGGTCCTTGTTCGGACCGCAGCCGCGGCCTTCCTTGATTTCCTGGTCCATCGAACGCGAGACGAAGTCGCGCGGCGCCAGGTCTTTCAGGGTCGGCGCGTAGCGTTCCATGAAGCGCTCGCCTTCGGAGTTGATCAGGATACCGCCCTCGCCGCGCACACCTTCGGTGATCAGCACGCCGGCGCCGGCCACGCCGGTCGGGTGGAACTGCCAGAATTCCATGTCCTGCAGCGGCAGGCCGGCGCGTGCCGCCATGCCCATGCCGTCGCCGGTGTTGATGAAGGCGTTGGTCGAGGCGGCGAAGATACGGCCGGCGCCGCCGGTGGCGAAGATGGTGGTCTTGGCTTCCAGGATCATGACGTCGCCGGTTTCCATTTCCAGCGCCACCACGCCCACCACGTCGCCGTCGGCGTCGCGCACCAGGTCCAGCGCCATCCACTCGACGAAGAAGTGGGTGCGCGCGCGGACGTTGCGCTGGTACAGGGTGTGCAGCAGGGCGTGACCGGTACGGTCGGCCGCGGCGCAGGCGCGCTGCACGGCTTTTTCGCCGAAGTTGGCGGTGTGGCCGCCGAACGGACGCTGGTAGATGGTGCCGTCCGGGTTACGGTCGAACGGCATGCCGAAGTGCTCCAGCTCGTACACGACTTTCGGTGCTTCGCGGCACATGAATTCGATCGCGTCTTGGTCGCCCAGATAGTCGCCGCCCTTGACGGTGTCGAACATGTGCCAATACCAGTTGTCTTCGGCCATGTTGCCCAGCGAGGCGCCGATGCCGCCCTGCGCCGCCACGGTGTGGGAGCGGGTCGGGAACACTTTCGACAGCACCGCCACGTTCAGGCCGGCTTCGGCCAGCTGCAGGGATGCGCGCATGCCGGAGCCGCCGGCGCCGACGATTACCGCGTCAAAGCGGCGGGATGGGATTGCAGATTTGATAGCTGCCACGATTAAACACTCCAGAGAATCTGTACCGCCCAGACGGCACAAGCGATCAGCCACAGGATGGTGGCGATTTGCAGGGTCAGGCGCAGGCCGACCGATTTGACATAGTCCATCCAGATGTCGCGCACGCCCACCCAGGCGTGGTAGAACAGGCCCAGCAGCGTAACCGCGCTGATCAGCTTGAACCATTGTTGCGCGAACAGGCCGGCCCAGCCCTCATACGTGAAGTTTTGGCCGGACAGGAAGGAAATCAGCAGGATCGCGGTGTACAGGATCATGACGACGGCGGTGACGCGCTGCGCCAGCCAGTCTTTCATGCCGTAGTGGGCGCCGACCACGCGGCGCTTAGGACCGATGTTGTTATTGTTGGCCATCAGAATACTCCAAACAGTTTGAGGGCGACGATCAGGGTCAGCACCAGGCTGACCACCAGCACGGCGGCCGACGATTTACGCGCCGAGTGCTTGTCCAGGCCGATGTGCATGTCCATGATCAGGTGGCGCACGCCGGAGCAGAAGTGCTGCATGTAGCCCCACACCAGGCCGAGGATGATCAGCTTGACCAGCGGGTAGGTGACGAAACCCTGGTAGTAGGCGAAGGAGATCTCGGAGCGCAGGCTCTGCTCCAGCAGATACAGCACGAAGGGCAGCAGCAGGAACACCAGGAAACCGCTGATACGGTGCAGGATGGATACGATCGCCGCCAATGGCATGCGGTAGTTGGACAGTTCGGTAACGTGGATGTTACGGAACTCCGGCCGTTCTTTTTTAGGGGCTTCCCTTACGGCTTCTGACATAACAAGACCTCCTCAGGCTATTACAAAAATTGGTAAGACTGCGATTTTCGCTTATTTCCGCATGTACAACCAATATCTATTGTCACATATATCTAAAATAGTGTTTGGCAACACTGGGTGGCGGCTACTTTCCGTAGCTCAACGTATTATCAGCGCAACAATGCTACCGGCGTATGACTTCGCCCTCTGCGACGCTGTGTCTCCCTCAATTCAGCTCATTGTGGTAATGGTAGTGCTCGGTCAGATACAGGCCGCGGCGCAATTCCACCGGCTTGTCGCCGTAGGTGAACGACACCCGCTCGGACGCCAGCAGCGGCGTGCTGGCGGCGATCTTCAGCAAGACGGCGTCCTCGGCGCTGGCGCAGACGGCGCGGATTTTTTCGGTGGCCCGTATCATGCGCGTGCCGAATTCCGACTCGAACAGCCCGTACATCGGACCCTTGTATTCTTCCAGCCGCTCGGCCGTCAATCCCTTGAAAGTGATACCCGGCAGCCACAGCTCTTCCAGAATCGTCGGCACGGCGTCGAAGGACTGTACACGCTTGACGAAAATCACGGCGTCGCCGGACTTGAGGTCGAGCAGGCGCGCGACGTCGGCCGGCGCGCGCATGCGCTTGACCTCGATGAACTGGCTGACGCCCGAATGCGGCACGCCCTCGTCCGGCACCAGCCGCAGGAAGCGGAACTGCGCGCGCTCCTCGTGGTGGGTGGCGACGAAGGTGCCCTTGCCCTGCTTGCGCATCACCAGGTTCTCCGCGGCCAGCTCGTCGATCGCCTTGCGCACGGTGCCCTGGCTGACCTTGTAGCGGTTGGCCAGCTCCACTTCGCTCGGGATCAGCTCGCCCGGCTTCCATTCGCCGGACTGCAGGCTCTGCGTTATGAGGGACTTGATTTGCTGGTAGAGAGGTGAAAAAGTAGGGGATGCTCCGCCCGCACCGCCGGCGCTGGCTGCGGCCATCATGCTGCTCGGATTGGTCGGTGCGGAACTCATAGCCCGAGATTTCACCACAAAAGGCCGGTGCCGTCCAGAAAAAACGCCAAAAACTCCTCTGTCTTATATAAGACATAAGATAGGATTGACAGCCAGTGACAACCGGCCTACACTCCCCGCCGAACGCTTCCACATACATGATTCTAAGCGTTGATTTTTGCAGTATGATTACGGTTTCCCGGACCGGCCACCGGTCCCGCGATTGAAGAACGATTTACTTCCCACATTGGAGATTCATCATGGCTAAAACCCCACTGCGCGTTGCTGTCACCGGCGCCGCCGGCCAAATCGGCTACGCTCTGCTGTTCCGCATCGCTAACGGCGACATGCTCGGCAAGGACCAGCCGGTCATCCTGCAACTGCTGGAAATCCCTGACGAGAAAGCCCAGAAGGCGCTGAAGGGCGTCATGATGGAAATCGACGACTGCGCGTTCCCGCTGCTGACCGAAATGACCGCCCACTCCGACCCGCTGACCGCGTTCAAGGATGTCGACTACGCCGTGCTGGTCGGCGCCCGCCCACGCGGCCCGGGCATGGAGCGCAAGGACCTGCTGGAAGCCAACGCCCAGATCTTCACCGCCCAAGGCAAAGCCCTGGACCAGGTGGCATCGCGCAACGTCAAAGTGCTGGTGGTCGGCAACCCGGCCAACACCAACGCCTACATCGCCATGAAATCGGCGCCGTCGCTGCCGGCCAAGAACTTTACCGCCATGCTGCGCCTGGACCACAACCGCGCGCTGTCGCAAGTGGCCGCCAAGACCGGCACCCAGGTGAAAGACATCGAGAAGCTGACCGTGTGGGGCAACCACTCGCCGACCATGTACGCCGACTACCGTTTCGCCACCGTCGGCGGCAAATCGGTGAAAGAGCTGATCAACGACCAGGAATGGAACGTCAACACCTTCCTGCCGACCGTGGGCAAGCGCGGCGCCGCCATCATCGAGGCGCGCGGCCTGTCGTCGGCTGCCTCGGCCGCCAACGCCGCCATCGACCACGTGCACGACTGGCACGTCGGCACCAACGGCAAGTGGACCACCATGGGCGTGCCATCGGACGGTTCCTACGGCATCCCTGAGGGCATCGTGTTCGGCTTCCCGGTGACCACCGAAAACGGCGAATACAAGATCGTTCAAGGCCTGGAAATCGACGCCTTCTCGCAAGAACGCATCAACCTGACCCTGAAGGAACTGACCGAAGAGCGCGAAGGCGTCAAGCACCTGCTGCCATAATCGTTCTTTCCGCACGTGGAACCGGTTAAACCGCCGATCCGCCGCACCCGCCGCGCTGCCGAGAGCAGCGCGGCGGTCGTTTCATCCGATACCGACTGCATGCATCCATCCGAGGTTTTATTCCAGGGTAATCTCCAGCCGACGCTGCTCCCGGCCTGCGACCACTACGCCGGCTCCGAGAAGCTGATGCGCAAATCGATCGCCCTGCAACAAGAACTTGGCCCCCTGTTCGACATCACCCTCGATTGCGAGGACGGCGCCAGCGCCGGCAACGAGGAAGCCCACGCCCGCCTGGTGGCCGAACTGATCAACTCCGACGACAACCGTTTCAACCGCATCGGCGCGCGCGTGCACGACGTGCACAGCCCGCATTTCGCCCGCGACGTCGAGCTGATCTGCGCCGCCGCCGCGCGCTTGGCCTATATCGTGGTGCCCAAGGTGAACGGCATCGACGACACCGCCCGCGCCGTCAAGCACATCGGCGCCGCCGCCGCGCGCGCCGGCCGCCAGGACCTGCCGGTGCACGTGCTGATCGAAACCCACGGCGCCCTGCACGACGTGTACGCCATCGCCGCCCTGCCCGAGGTGCAGTGCCTGTCGTTCGGCATCATGGACTTCGTCTCCTCGCACTACGGTGCGATTCCGGGCAGCGCGATGCGCACCCCGGGCCAGTTCACCCACCCGCTGGTGGTGCGCGCCAAGCTGGAAATCGCCGCCGCCTGCCACGCGCACGGCAAGGTGCCGTCGCACAACGTCACCACCGAGATCAAGGATACCGCCGTGGCCGCCAACGATGCGCAGCGCGCCGCCGCCGAGTTCGGCTACACGCGGATGTGGAGCATCCATCCGAGCCAGATCAAGCCCATCATCAAGACGTTCACGCCGCGCCTGTCGGAAGTCAATGAGGCGGCCGCGATTCTGCATGAAGCTGCTGCTGTGCAATGGGGACCGATTTCCCAGCACGGGCGCTTGCACGACCGCGCCAGCTATCGCTACTATTGGACCGTTTTACAACGCGCCCGACTGGCCGGCCTGACGCTGCCCGAGTCGGTGGCGCCGCTGTTCAACGGCACTTCGACCGCTCACCCTATGGAAGCACACTAATGTCCCTGACCAAATTACTCGCTGCCTGCAGCTTCGCCCTGGCCTCGCTGACGCTGGCCGCCGGCGCCCACGCCGACACCACCGCCGCTCCGGCCAAGAAAACCGTCAAGAAGGCGGCCGCCAGGAAGAAGACCGCCGAAAAGCCGGTGGAACCGAAGGCTCCCGATGAGGAAGCCGACGAGCCTTCGATCACCGACACCACCTCGGTCGACTTCGACTGCGAACTGGGCAACAAGATCACCATCTACACCAACGCCGGCGACGACGCCCACATCGCGCTGCGCTGGAAGAAGCGTCTGCACCGCCTGACCCGCGTCGGCACCACCACCGGCGCCAACCGCTTCGAGAACAAGCTGTACGGCCTGATCTGGATCGGCATCCCGGCCAAGGGCATGCTGCTGGACTCCAAGCAGAACCGCCAGCTGGCCAACGAGTGCCGCGACGCCGAACAATCGAAAGCGGTGGCCGTGAACCAGGCGGCACCGGCCAGCAGCAAGGTCACCATTCAGTAACGGCAGTCCAGGACGGGCGCGCCGTCACGGGCGCCTTGAGCAACAAGGTTTAACTTCAATAATAGACGATACCCATCTGAAGGAGAGGTCATGTCCCGCAACACTCTGAACACGCTTAAGGAATTCACTATTTCGGGCAAGAAGGCAAAATTCTATTCGCTGCCGGCCCTGGAGAAGAGCCTGGGCGTCAACATCTCCCGCCTGCCGGTATCGATCCGCGTAGTGCTGGAATCCGTCCTGCGCAACGTCGACGGCAAGAAAGTCACCGAAGAACACGTCAAGCAGGTCGCCAGCTGGGCGCCGACCGCCGAGCGTACCGAAGAGATTCCGTTCGTGGTGGCGCGCGTGGTGCTGCAGGACTTCACCGGCGTGCCGCTGCTGGCCGACCTGGCCGCGATGCGCAACGTCGCCTACAAGATGGGCGTGAACGCCAAGAAGATCGAGCCGCTGGTGCCGGTCGACCTGGTGGTCGACCACTCGGTCACCATCGACCACTTCCGCGAGCCGAAGGCGCTGGACCTGAACATGAAGCTGGAATTCTCGCGCAACAACGAGCGCTACCAGTTCATGAAGTGGGGCATGCAAGCCTTCGACACCTTCGGCGTGGTGCCGCCGGGCTTCGGCATCGTCCACCAGGTCAACCTGGAATACCTGGCGCGCGGCGTCCACAAGGATGGCAACGGCGTCTACTACCCTGACTCGCTGGTCGGCACCGACTCGCACACCACCATGATCAACGGCATCGGCGTGGTCGGCTGGGGCGTCGGCGGCATCGAGGCGGAAGCCGGCATGCTGGGCCAGCCGGTCTACTTCCTGACCCCGGACGTGATCGGCGTCAACCTGACCGGCGTGCTGCGCGAAGGCTGCACCGCGACCGACCTGGTGCTGACCATCACCGAGATGCTGCGCAAGGCCAAGGTCGTGGGCAAGTTCGTCGAATTCTTCGGCGAAGGCACCGAGACCCTGTCGGTGACCGACCGCGCCACCATCGGCAACATGGCGCCCGAATACGGCGCCACCATGGGCTTCTTCCCGGTCGACGACGCCACCATCGAATACTTCGAGGGCACCGGCCGCACCAAGGAGGAAATCGCCGCCTTCCAGGCTTACTTCAAGGCCCAGGGCATGTACGGCATCCCGAAAGCCGGCGAAATCGACTACACCCGCGTGCTGGAACTGAACCTGTCCGACGTCACCCCGTCGCTGGCCGGTCCGAAGCGTCCGCAGGACCGTATCGAAATCGGCCACGTGAAGAACACCTTCACCGAACTGTTCTCGAAACCGACCTCGGAAAACGGCTTCAACAAGAAGGCCGAGGACCTGAACGCCACCTACACCACCACCAACGGCGTGCACGTGAAGAACGGCGACGTGCTGATCGCCGCGATCACCTCGTGCACCAACACCTCCAACCCGAGCGTGCTGCTGGCCGCCGGCCTGCTGGCCAAGAAGGCGGTGGAAGCCGGCCTGACCGTGGCGCCCCACATCAAGACCTCGCTGGCCCCGGGCTCGCGCGTGGTGACCGAGTACCTGACCGCCGCCGGCCTGCTGCCCTACCTGGAACAGCTGGGCTTCGGCGTCACCGCCTACGGCTGCACCACCTGCATCGGCAACGCCGGCGACCTGACGCCGGAGCTGAACGCGGCCATCACCACCAACGACATCGTGGCTTCGGCCGTGCTGTCGGGTAACCGTAACTTCGAAGCGCGTATCCACCCGAACATCCGCTCCAACTTCCTGGCCTCGCCACCGCTGGTGGTGGCCTACGCCATCGCCGGCAACATGACCGTCGACCTGATGACCCAGCCGGTCGGCAAGGGCAAGGACGGCAAGGACGTGTACCTGGGCGATATCTGGCCGACCTCGAAAGAGATCGCCAAGCTGATGAAGTTCGCGATGAACGCGAAAGTGTTCAAGTCCAACTACGCCGATGTCAAGGGCAATCCGGGCAAGCTGTGGGAGCACGTGTCGTCGACCGAAGGCCAGGTCTACAACTGGCCGGCCTCGACCTATATCGCCGAGCCGCCGTTCTTCGAGGGCTTCGAGATGACCCCGAAACAGACCGACCCGAACATCACCGGCGCGCGCGCGCTGGGCGTATTCGGCGACTCGATCACCACCGACCACATCTCGCCGGCCGGTTCGATCAAGGAAGACGGCCCGGCCGGCAAATGGCTGAAGGAAAACGGCGTGATGAAGGCCGATTTCAACTCCTACGGCTCGCGCCGCGGCAACCACGAGATCATGATGCGCGGCACCTTCGCCAACGTGCGCATCAAGAACAAGATGATCCCGCCGAAAGCCGACGGTTCCGCGGTGGAAGGCGGCATCACCATCCACCAGCCGTCGGGCGAACAGCTGTCGATCTACGACGCGGCCATGAAGTACGTGGCGGCCGGTACCCCGACCATGGTGTTCGGCGGTGAAGAGTACGGCACCGGCTCGTCGCGCGACTGGGCGGCCAAAGGCACCCAGCTGCTGGGCGTGAAGGCGGTGATCGTGCGTTCGTTCGAGCGTATCCACCGCTCCAACCTGGTCGGCATGGGCGTGCTGCCGCTGCAGTTCATCGGCGACGATTCGGTCGAATCGCTGGGCATCACCGGCAAGGAAACCTATGACCTGAAGGGCCTGGACGGCGATATCAAGCCGCAACAGCTGGCCACCCTGGTGATCAACCGCGAAGACGGTTCCAGCCAGGAAGTCAAGGTGCTGCTGCGTATCGACACGCCGATCGAAGTCGACTACTACAAGCATGGCGGCATCCTGCCGTTCGTGCTGCGTCAGCTGCTGGCGGCCTAATCGGTTAAGCAACGCACGCATGAGAAGCCGGGCTTGCCCGGCTTTTTTTATGCACGTTTGCCGAATGATCTACAATAGGGCTCATAAGGGTTATCATCTGCATGACTGATCCGTTTTATTCACTTTTAATGAGACTCTTACCGCGCTATGCGTCGCCCATCTAAAGCTTCATCCCACAAACTGTCCGCCGAGAGCCAGCGTCTCGCCACCTATGCCCAGGCCATCGGGCAGGCGGCCAGCCGTATCGAAGAGCGGGCCTGGGAACACACTCTCGATGCACAGCTCCAGAAACTGCTGAAGACCGGTCACCAGGACACCATCGACGCCACCCTCAACGCACTGTTCAAGGAGGACCTGAACGCCTACGACGTGCTGATGGATGGCGTCGAGGCGGCCAGCGAATCGGGCAGCTTCACCATCGACACCGCCGACGGCGTGAGCAAGCCGTACGACGTGCTGCTGGTGGCCGCGCCCATCCTGGCCTGGACCCGCTTTGCCATCGCTTCCGGCGCGATCCCGGCGGACATCCTGCAGACCCTGTCGGCGCACTTCTCCGCCCACCTGCTGGCCGACGGCACGCAGATGGCCATGTCGCCCACCCTGTTCTCGATCGACCAACTGCCGCGCAGCCACGTCGAGACCTACGGCAAAGTGCACAAGCTGGCGCAGGCCGCCGTCAAGGGCACGCTGCTGAAGGCCGACAGCAAGGTGCCGGAGACGGCGCCCTTCCTGGCCGACACCCGCTATTTGCTGGTGGCCGTGGTGGCGCCGGCCGGCGCGCCGCTGTTCCGCTGGCAGATGGCCGAACTCCAGAACAACTACGCCGCCGAGCGCGCCACCGCGCTGGAGCAGTGGCGCGCGCAGGCGGCGCCGACCGTCAGCCGTCTGCTGCCGGGCTGCGGCATCGAACTGCTGCTGCCGGAAGCGTACTACATGGCCTGCCGCGAAGCCGACAAGCAGATCCGTCCGGTGTCGATCCGCGCCGCCGTGCACTACCTGACCCATACGCTGGCGCTGGAACCGGGCGATCTGCGCGCCGTGATCGCCGGCTTCGGCGAGGAAAACGCCGACGGCCAGATCGACGAATACCGGGTGGCGTTCACCCAGCGTTCGTCGTCGGACGTGATCTACGGCGTGGTGTGGCCGCTGTACGGCCAGGAAGACGAGGAAGGCACGCCGGCGGAAGGTCCCGCCTCGGCCATTCCATCGCAGAAGCCGCTGACGCCGCTGGAAGAAATCGTGCTGCACCTGAACGAGGCGGGCGTCACCCAGATCAAGAAGCATAACGAACGTTATGTGGTCGAGTTCTGCGACGACTGCGGCGCGCCGCTGTTCGCCGACCCGCTGGGCGAACTGGCGCACGCGGAAATGCCCGAGGATGCGCCGGTCGGCACCGAGCACTTCCATTAATAAAACGCCCCTGTCCGCAAACAGGGGCTTTATTTTTGCGCCGGCGGCGTGAGGTAGATTACGATCGGCTGCAGCGTCTGCTGTGGCTGCGTAGTTACCTGCGCCGGTGGCGGAACAGGCGCCTGCACCACGACGGGAGTTTGCGGCGGCGAGGGCTTGAGCAACTGCCCCATCGCGGCGGCCAGCCCGCCGAAGCCAACAAACAAGCCGATCATGCTGCCAACCATCCACTTGTGTATATCGGCACGCAACGCTTCCACATCCGCCTTGGTTGCCAAGGTCGGCAATGTCGCATCGAAGCGCGCCTCCAGCGCGGTTTGCCGTTCGCTGTCCATCCTTCCAGCTTAGGACAGAATGCCCGCCTTACCAAGTGGAGAACGGGTGCTTGATCAGGTTCGAGTTGAGGTAGCGCAGATCGTGCGTGACTTCCTCGCCGACCCAGTCCGGCTTGTCGAACTGCTGTTCTTCCGACTGCAGTTCGATCTCGGCCACAACCAGCCCGGCATTCACGCCGAGGAACTCATCCACTTCCCACACATTGCCGGCGAATGCGATGCGGCGGCGGTACTTTTCGATCAGCGGCTGCTCGCACAGGCGGTCCAGCAGCTCGGCCGCCTCGGCGACCGGAATCTCGTACTGCCACTCGCCGCGCGTGGCGCCCTGGTTGGCGCCCTTGATGGTCAGCACGCCGCGCTCGCCCTCGATGCGCACGCGCACCACGCGTTCCTTGTGCGACGACAGATAGCCCTGGCGGAAAAACACCGGCTCCCCCAGTTGCATCCAGCCGTCGCCCGACAGCAGGAACTTGCGCTCGATCTCGACGCCCACGATCAGTAATCGCCCAGCGACAGCAGGATGGGCTGCAGGATGGCCGCGCCCAGTGCAGCGCTGCGCGCGCCGTTCCAGCCGACGGCAGGATCGGGCAGATCGGCGTTGTCCTTGAACGGCATCTCCAGCGTCAGCGCCAGGCAGCCGAAGTGATGACCGACGTACTTGGACGCCAAGGTCAGCATGTCTTCCTTGTACTTGCTGGCCGCGTAGCCCACCTTGTCCTGGAAGTCCGGCGAGGCGTTCTTGTAACGGTCGATGAAAGCCTGCTGCTTCTGGCGACGCTCGTCGCTGAAGTTCTCCAGCATCTCATTGCCGGCCACGAAATTGTACGGCAGCGCCTCGTCGCCGTGGATGTCGAAGAACATGTCGATGCCGGTTTCGTGCATCTTCTGCTTCACGTACAGCACTTCCGGGCTGCGCTCGACCGATGGCGTCATCCACTCGCGGTTCAGATTGGCGCCGGCCGCGTTGGTACGCAGGTTGCCGCGCACCGAGCCGTCCGGATTCATGTTAGGCACGATGTAGAACACGCAGGTCTGCAGCAACTTGCGGGCGATCGGATTGGCGTCGTCCAGCAGCGCGTCGATCAGGCCTTCGATAAACCACTCGGCCATCGATTCGCCCGGGTGCTGGCGCGCGATGAACCAGATCTTCTTTTCCGCTTCCGGCTTGCCGATCACCACCAGGTTCATGTCGCGGCCATCGACCGTCGAACCCAGATCGTGCACGCGCGCCAGCGGATGCTCACCCACTTCGCCCAGCAGACGCAGGTGACGCTCGAACGAATACGGCTCGAAGTAAGCGTAGTAGATGCTGTCGGTATCGGGCGTGTGGTTGATCGTCATGACCGCGCCATCGAACTTGGTCGGCACGCGGAACCAGTTTTCGGTGTCGTAGCTGGCCACCGCCTGGTAGTCTTCGTAGCCCTTGGCGTACGTCGCCTGGCCGGCGTTCAGGAAGCGCATGGTCAGCTTCTGGCCGCGCGCGCCCTGCACGCGGAAGTGGAACCACTGGTGAATGTCAGCGTGCGAGTCCTTGCGCAGATTCAGTTCGATGGTGTCGGCACTGTCCGCGCGCAGCACTTCAATGGCGCCCGAGTCGAAGTTCTGGCTGATTTTAATGGTCATGTTAATCCAATACTAAGGGTATGCTGATGACCATTATTTTACCAGCATGCTTCCCTCTCGTTTATAGCGGGCATGCCACGACAATGCCTGCTCCAGCACGTGCGGCGTCTGGCCGCCGCCCAGCAGCGCTTCCTCGAAATAGGCGCGCAGCTGCGGGCGGTAGTCGGGATGCGCGCAGTGTTCGATGATCAGCGGCGCGCGCTCGCGCGGCGCCAGGCCACGCAGGTCGGCTAGGCCCCATTCCGTCACCAGCACGTCGACATCGTGCTCGGTGTGATCGACGTGCGCGGCGAACGGCACCACGCTGGAGATCGCGCCATCCTTGGCCACCGACTTGCTGACGAAGATGGACAGCGCGCCGTTGCGGGCGAAGTCGCCCGAGCCGCCGATACCGTTCATCATGTGCGTGCCGCCGACGTGGGTCGAGTTGACGTTGCCGTAGATGTCGAACTCCAGCGCCGTGTTCAGCGCGATGATGCCGAGCCGGCGCACGATCTCGGGATGGTTGCTGATCTCCTGCGGCCGCAGCACGATGCGTTCGCGGTAGTTCTCGATGTTGCGCACGAACTTCTCGTGCATGGCCGCCGACAGCGTAATCGACGAGGCCGATGCCATGCTCAGCTGGCCGGAATCCAGCAGCTCGATGGCGCTGTCCTGCAGCACCTCCGAGTACATGGTCATGCTGCTGAACGGGGAATCGATCAGGCCATGCAGCACCGCGTTGGCGATGGTGCCGATACCGGCCTGCAAAGGCCGCAGCGACGGGTCCATGCGCCCCGCCTTCACTTCGCCGTCCAGGAAGCCGATCACATGGCGCGCGATGGCGTCCGTTTCTTCGTCCGGCGGCAGCGCGTTGGACGGGCTGTCCGGGCTATCGGTGATGACGATGGCGGCGATGCGGTCCGGGTGCACCGGAATCGAAGTCCAGCCGATGCGCTGCCATGGCGTCAGCAGCGGAATCGCACTGCGGTGCGGGCGGTTGCCCGGCACGTAGATGTCGTGGAAGCCTTCCAGCGCCAGCGGTGCGCTCAGGTTGATCTCGACGATCACCTTGTCGGCCTGCTGCACGAAATTGGCCGTGTTCCCGACCGACATGGTGGGGATGATGCCGCCGTCGGGCGTGATCGCCACCGCCTCGATCACGGCGATATCGACCGCTTTGAGATCGCCGGCGCGCAGCTGTTCGGCCGTCTCGGACAAGTGCTGGTCGATGAACATCACCTCGCCCGCATTGATCTTGCGGCGCAGCGCGGCGTCGGCCTGGAACGGCATGCGGCGCGCGACCACGCCGGCGTTGGCCATCAGGCCGTCGCTGTCATTGCCAAGCGAGGCGCCGGTCAGCAGGGTCAGATGCAGCGGCGTCTGGCGCGCACGCTCCACCAGCGCGGCCGGCAGCGCCTTGGCGTCGCCGGCGCGGGTGAAACCGCTCATGCCGACGGTCATGCCGTCCCTGAACAGCTGCGCGGCCTGCGCGGCGCTCATCAGTTTATTCATCAGCGCCGGACGGCGTATACGGTCTTCATACATGGTGGTTCTCCTCGTTCTTTTGTTTCAGTATAGAATCAGAGAAACCGTCGTCTTATGACTTAAATTCTCATTCTCCAGTCGTTTTATTCATGGACCTGCGATCGCTGCGCTACTTCGTCGAGACCGTCCGTCTGAACAGTTTTACGCAGGCGGCGGAGTCGCTGCACGTCACCCAGTCCACCATCAGCAAGATGGTGCGCCAGCTGGAAGAGGAAACCGGCGCCCAGCTGCTGGTGCGCGACGGCCGCAAGCTGACGCTGACCGACACCGGCCAGGTGGTCCATGCGCGCGGGATCGAAATGCTGGCCACCATGCGCCAGCTGGCGGTGGAGATACGCGACACGCAGGCGGCGGAGCGCGGCCAGCTGACGGTCGGCATCCCACCCATGATCAACCTGCTGTTCACGCCCGTGCTGAAAGCCTTCCGCCAGCGCCATCCCAACATCGTGCTGACCTTGCGGGAAGACGCCGGCCAGGCCATCGAACGTCAGGTGGCGCAGGGCGAGCTTGAAATCGGCCTGACGGTGCTGCCGGCAGATCCGGAACTGGGGCTGGAATGTTCGCCGATTGCCAGCTATCCGGTGTGGGCGCTGGCGGCGCGCGGCACTTTTCAGAAGAACCGCTCGGCGATCAGACTGAAATCGCTGGCGGGCACGCCGCTGGTGCTGCTGAAGGACGATTTCGCCATGACGCGCGCGCTGCGCAAAGCCTTTGCCGCGGCGGGCTTCGAACCGCAGATCGCCGCGCAGAGCGGCCAGTGGGACTGGCTGGTGGCCATGGCCTCCGCCGGCATGGGCGTGGCGCTGCTGCCCGAACCGTTCATCCATCGGCTGGCCATCGGCCATCTGGACGCGGTGCGGCTGGAGCCGGAACTGCCATGGCAGCCGGCCCACGTCTGGCGCGGCAGCTACCTGTCGCACGCGGCGCGGGCCTGGCTGGACATCTGCCAGGAGATGCTCAGCAATGTTCCGGCAGGCGGTGGATCGCGATCCCCTCGATAGGGTCGATGGGCTGCTCCCACGGACGCTGCTCGAGGAAGCGCCGCGTATCGTCATAACCGCCCTGCCAGCGCGCGCGGATGCCGGACGCGCTGAAGTCGATGTCCTTGGTGTGGTCTTCACCGCCGATGCGCGGCGCACGCAGCGAGACCACGTGCATGTCGGTGCCGCAGCCCCAGGATGCGAGCTCGCGCACCTCGGCCAGTGCCAGTTCCTTGTCCGGCAGATGCTGCGTCAGCTGGCGGATCACGTGGCGCAGGCGGTGCAGCTTGCGCTGCTGCTCGATATTGCTGGCGCGGCTGGCATACTGAATCTCCTTATGCTTGTCGAGCACATCGAGCACGCTTTGCGGTTCGCTGCCGTCCGGGTTCCAGACCTCCACCGAAAAGATCACCGAGCTGCGGCGCGGCTCGTCATCGAGCACCGCCTCGATTGGCGTATTGGAATAGATGCCGCCGTCCCAATACGGCTCGCCGTCAATGCGCACCGCGGGAAATGCCGGCGGCAGCGCGCCCGACGCCATCACATGCTCCACACACAGTTGCTCACGCTTGCTGTCGAAATAGCGCATGGCGCCGTTGCGCGCATTGACCGCGCCGACGGTGAAGCGCATCCGCTTCTGATTGATGTAATTGAAATCGACCAGCGCCTCCAGCGTGCTGCGCAAGGGCGTGGTCTGATAAAAGGACGCGTGCTCGATGCCGACGCGCGCTTCCGGATTCCACCACGACGCCAGATTCGGCTCGAAGAAGGCCGGTATCCCCTGCCCCAGCGTGATCGCGTTGGCGATGGCGCGCGGCATGGTGGCGAAGCCGAAGGAATTGCGCTCCATGCGGTGCCAGAACTCGCGCAGCTTGTCCAGCCGCGCCTCGGGCGGATTGCCGGCAATGATGGCGCCATTGATCGCGCCGATCGAGGTGCCGATCACCCAGTCCGGTT
Source organism: Duganella callida (assembly GCF_004614165.1). GTDB lineage: Bacteria > Pseudomonadota > Gammaproteobacteria > Burkholderiales > Burkholderiaceae_D > Rugamonas > Rugamonas callida. Next base: position 47,695 of record NZ_SPVG01000013.1, read on the forward strand.
CGATGCCCGCTTCGTGCAGTGCCTGATACACGCCGATCTGATATGCGCCCAAGGCGCCGCCGCCCTGCAGGACCAGCACGACCTGGCCCGGCAGGGAGGATGAAGGAGGACAAGCAGGTTTGCGGCTCAAGAGTTATCTCCACGATGCACTGCAACATGGAGATTGTAAGCCATCTTCAGCCCACATTCACACCGCGTGCTTTCAGCGCCGCGCGCACGCCGGCACCGTAGGCGCGATCGGCCAGGTCGAAGTGGCCCAGCTGGCGTTCGATGATCTCGGCGCTCACCTGGCTCAGTGGGCCGGCCAGGTTATCGAACAGGTTTTGCTGCTCATCCTTCGGCATCAGGCGGAACAGATCGCCGGCCTGAGTGTAATCGTCCTCCTTGCCGCGGGCGTCGTAGCGGCCGGCCGCGCCGCTCTGCGGCAGCGCCGGTTCACCGTGGCCCATACCTTGCGGATTGCTGCCGGCCGCCTGCACCGGATCGTAATTCACCGCCGCGCCGCCGTTGGCGATGGCCATGGCGCCGTCGCGCTGCTGATTGTGGAACGGGCAGCGTGGCGCGTTCACCGGCAGGTGCTGGTGATTGGTGCCGACGCGGTACAGCTGCGCATCGTGGTAAGCGAACAGGCGCGATTGCAGCATCTTGTCCGGCGAGTAGCCCATGCCCGGCACCACATTCGCTGGCGACAGCGCGGCCTGTTCGACTTCCGCATGATAGTTGAGCGGGTTGCGGTTCAGTTCCAGCACGCCGACCGGGATCAAGGGAAAATCCTTGTGCGGCCACACCTTGGTCAGATCGAAGGGATTCCAGCCGGTGCGGGCTTCCCACGCGGCGAGATCGGCCTCGGTGGCGACTTGCAGCTTGACGTCCCAGCGCGGGAAATCGCCCTTGGCAATCGCGTTGAACAGATCGCGCTGCGCGTAATCGGGATCGCTGCCGGCGATGCGCGTCGCCTCGGCGGCCGACAGGTTGCGGATGCCCTGCTGCGTCAGGAAATGCCACTTGACGTAGACGCGTTCACCGGCGGCGTTAATCAGGCTGTAGGTATGGCTGCCGAAACCGTGCATGTGGCGGTAGCCGTCCGGCGTGCCGCGGCTGGAGAACAGCGTCGTGACCTGGTGCAGGCTCTCCGGCGTGCGGCTCCAGAAATCGAACATCGCGGTCGGCGACTTCAGATTGGTCTGCGGATCGCGCTTCTGCGTGTGGATGAAGTCAGGGAACTTGATGCCATCCTTGATGAAGAACACCGGCGTGTTATTGCCGACCAAATCCCAGTTGCCTTCCTCGGTATAGAAACGCACCGCGAAGCCGCGCGGATCGCGCTCGGTATCGGCGCTGCCCTTCTCGCCGCCGACGGTGGAGAAGCGCAGGAAAGTCTCGGTCTGCTTGCCGACTTCGGCGAACAGTCTGGCCTTGGTGTATTGGGTGATATCGTTGGTAACCGTGAAGGTGCCATAAGCGCCCGAACCCTTGGCATGCACCACACGCTCGGGAATGCGCTCACGATTGAAGTGCTGGAGTTTCTCGATCAAGTGAAAGTCTTGCAACAGTACCGGTCCGCGTGGACCGGCAGTCATGGAATTCTGGTTATCGGCGACAGGGATGCCGGAAGCGGTAGTGATTGGTGGCTGGCTCATGCTATAGCTCCTCGTTGTTTGATAGTGTGAAACTATTCTACCCAGCGCGAGCCATTAAAGAAATCTATAAATATCTATGAAAATAATAGCCAGAAACTAAATCAAGTCGGGGTGGGCGCCCCCCAAAAGGCCCGTTGGGGGCGCCGTATTGGCAGATGGGGGGGGGGCCCCCCCCGGGAAGCGGGGGGGGTTGGGGGGGGGGGG
>NZ_SPVG01000211.1 GCF_004614165.1 Duganella callida
GCGCTGCCGCGCCGGCGCCTGCCGTTTCCGCGGCATCGGCCGGCGGCAAGTCCGCCAGTGCGCCCGCGCCTGCGGCCAGCACAGCCGCCAACAACATCACGTTGACCAACCTGACTTCGTGGACTTTCGGCGAACTGCCGGAGCTGCTGGAAATCGCTCAGGGCAAGCTGACGCTGATCGGCTTCCCGGCGCTGGTCGACAAGGGCACGCACTGCGACCTGGAAGTGTTCGACGATCCGAATGTTGCCGCGCGCACGCACCGCGTCGGCCTGCGCCGCCTGTTCGCGCTGCAGATGAAGGACCAGATCAAGTTCATCGAAAAGAGCATCCCCGGCCTGCAGCAGATGGGCATGCAGTTCATGAGCATGGGCACGCAGGAAGAACTGCGCGAGCAGATCATCAACAAGGCGCTGGACATCGCCTGCCTGCAGGACCCGCTGCCGGTCGACGCCGCCAGCTTCGCCAAGCGCAAGGAAGAGGGCAAGTCGCGCCTGGTGCTGCTGGTGAACGAGATCGCGCGGTTGCTGTCGCAGGTGCTGACCGAGTTCCACGGCCTGCCCAAGCGTCTGCAAGGTCTGCCGCAGCAGGCGGCGCAGGACATGCAGCAGCAACTGCAAGGGCTGGTGCACAAGCGCTTCCTGCAGGAGAACGACTACAGCCAGCTGGCGCACTTCCCGCGCTATCTGAAGGCGATGAACGTGCGGATCGAAAAGCTGCGCGGCGATCCGTCCCGCGATGCGAAACTGACGGCGGAATGGCAGCAGGCCGCCGCGGCTTACCAGCGTGCGATGCGCGACAAGTCGGCCGGCAAGAATACCGATCCGAAGCTGGTGGAATTCCGCTGGATGCTCGAGGAATTGCGCGTCTCGCTGTTCGCGCAGGAGCTGCGCACGCCGATGCCGGTGTCGGCCAAGCGCTTGCAGAAAGTGTGGGAGTCGATGCAGCGCTAAACCGGCCCTGTGCGCGTTGCCGTACGCAGCGCGCGGCGGCTTTGGGGTAGACTGATTGGCAACTCCAGGAGGTTGCGATGAAGGTCAAGACCGGCAAGCTGATGAGTAGTCTGCTACGGGCCGGAACCCGGTCCGCGAAGCTGTTCGTCGCCGTCTCCAAGGCGGCCGCCGAGGCGGCCGCGCCGCCCAAGCCGAAAACCAGGAAGCGCAAGGCCGCTGTCAAACCGCGTGCGACCGGCGGCACGCGCGTCGGCGCCTCGGCCGCGGTGGCGCCCGCGCCGGAGTTCGCGTCCGCCGTCGCTCCCGGCAAATGGTTGTCTTCCCACGTGCCCGCCGCCGGCGGCAAGCGCATGAACTATTGGCTGTATCTGCCGAACAGCCGCGCGGAAAACCTGCCGCTGGTCGTGATGCTGCACGGCTGCCAGCAGACCGCCACCCAGTTCGCGCAGGGCACGCGCATGAATTTGATGGCGGAGGAGGTGGGCCATGCGGTGGTCTATCCTCAGCAACTGCTCAGTAGCCACCCGCAGCGCTGCTGGAAATGGTACGACCGCGACACGCAGCATGGCGGCGGCGACGTCCCCACCATCGTCGGTATCGTCCACAGGGTGATGACGCAGTACCCGGTCGACCGCTCGCGCATCTACATCGCCGGCATCTCGGCCGGCGCCGGCATGGCCAACATCGTCGCGCTCAACCATCCCCATCTGTTCGCCGCCGTCGGCCTGCATTCCGGCCCGGTGTTCGGCGCCGGCCACAATACACTGGGCGCCCTGAGCGTGATGAAAAATGGCGCGCCCGGCATGCGTCCCGATCTCGCGGTGCAGGAAATCCTGCAGCGCCATCCCGAATTCCCCGGCATGCCGGCGATCCTGTTGCAGGGCGAGGGCGACGGCGTGGTCCACCCCATCAACCAGGCCCAGTTGATGCGCCAAAGCCTGCAGCTGAACCGCCTGGCCGGCCTGGCGAAGATCACACACAAGCCGCGCGGACGCGGCGGCAGCCGCAATGCGCACCAGTTGCACGAGTTTTATGAGGGCAGAAAACCCATCCTGCGCGTGGTCCAGATCGAACAGCTGGAGCATGCCTGGAGCGGCGGCGATCCGGCGCTGTCATTCAACCAGCGCGCCGGACCGGATGCGAGCCGGATGATGCTGGAGTTCTTCCGCCATCACCAGCGCGTTTGAATCACTGCTGCGTGCCGATGCTGGTGATGCGGCCTTGTGCATCCAGCTTGACGACGGTCGGAATATTGCGCACGCCGAAGGCGCGGAAAACGGCGCCATCCTGATCCAGCGCCTGCGGAATCGCGGTGTGCTTCTCCTTGGCGTAATCGCTGAGCTCCGAGCGCGAAGTCCACAACGGCGACGCAATGGCCAGCCATTCCTGGCCGCGGCCCTCGGCCTGTTTCTCCGTCTCGATGCGGGTGCGGGCGCAGGCGGCGGCGACGGCCGGACGGCTGTCCTTCAGATACGACTCGCACCAGGGCGAGAAGAACACCAGCGTGCGCGGCTTGCCGGCGCCCAGCGTCACCTTGTCGCCGGCCATGGTGGTGAGGCTGATGCCGCTGACCTTGTCGCCGACCTTGAACGCCGCCGGCGCCTTGCCCTGCGGCGCCAGTGCAACCGCGTCGCCCGAAGCCGGCGTCTTCGCCACCCGCTCCAGCGCATCATGCAACTCCTTGTCATCCAGATGGCCGACGTGCACGACGCGGCCATTGGCATCGATCACGATATGCTGCGGCGTCACGCGCAGATCGAGCTGGGCGCCGAGCGTGCCGTCGTCGATCACGGTCGGTATATGCAGCTGGTACTTGGCGACGAAGGCGCGGACATCGGCCGCGGTCTCGCTGTAGCCGGTATTGACCGCCACCATGGCGATGCGCTTGCCGTATTGCTGATAAATCTGCTCGAACCCCGGCGCCTGCTGATTGCAGGGGATGCACCAGGTGGCCCAGAACTTCAGATACACAGGCTGCTTGCCGTAGAACGACGCCAGATCGATACGCTGACCGTCGATGCTCGTCAGCGTGGCGCGCGGTCCCGGCTGCCCGACCAGTTTCTGCCCCACACGCTGCGCGCGCTGCCGGCCATCGCCGCCATCATTCGCATCCGCCGCCCCGGCGCCCGCCGACAGCAAGCCGCACAACACCAACACCACCGCGCTCCATTTCATGACACACCCTCGATGAGTTCAACATCAACCCATCCTACCCATCCGCTGGCACAGATAAAAGGTGCAAGAATCGCCTACACGACTAGGCCAAGAAAGCATGAGCCACCTCAAGCCTGCGGTTCGATAGCGGTCGTAAGCTTTTCTTGTTTGAGTGTATCTCATGGAATACACTGTAAAAGGTTAGCCAAGATGGATGTCTTACAGACTGAGGGTTTCAGCTCATGGTTTGCTCATCTTAAAGATAAAAAAGCCCGGGCGCGCATACAGATGCGTATAGATCGCCTGGAGGATGGGAACTTGGGTGACCATCATTTTGTCGGCGACGGCGTATCCGAATTGCGGATTGATTATGGCCCGGGCTATCGCGTTTACTATGCAATGCAAGGGAGCACAGCCATCATAGTTTTAGCCGGCGGCGATAAAGCGTCTCAAAGCAAGGACATCAAAATCGCGCGATTGCTTGCGAAACAGTTGTAGGGGACAGACATGACACTCAAATTAACAAGCTGGGATAGCGCGGCACATCTGCGGAGCCCAGAGGATATTGCACTCTATCTCGATGCGTGCCTTGAGGAGGCTGGAGACGATGTGGAATTTATTGCCAAGGCTCTGGGCAATATCGCTCGTTCGCACGGCATGACTCAACTCGCTAATGACACTGGCCTGGGACGAGAAAGCCTGTACAAGGCACTTTCAGCTGACGGCAATCCAAGTTTTGCCACGGTTCTGAAAGTGATGCGCGCACTTGGATTGCAATTCCGTGTCAAGGTGGCAGCTTAAAGCAGCAGAAAGGCCAGGGCGGCGACTGCGGTGGGGGCGAGGGCGCCTGCCAGCAGGCCGAGCGTGCCGATGGATTCGTCGCGGAAGCCGCGGCGCAACAGGGCCACGCCCGCCGGGTTCGGCGCGTTGGCGATCACGGTCAGGCCGCCGCCAGTCACGGCGCCCGCCATCAGCATGTATTGCGCCGGCGCGGAGATGCCGTCGATCAGCGAGCCCAGATAGGTGAGGGCGGCATTGTCGGTGATCGCGGTCAGGCTCATGGCGCCGAAAAACAGGGCCAGCGGCGACAGGCTTTCGACGATGGGCTGCAGCCACCATTGCTGCATGCCGCCCAATACCACCAGCCCGGCCAGGAAGAAGCCGACCAGCAAGCCTTCCTTGATGATCAACGGACTCTGGTGCCGCTGGTAGGCTTGGGTGTAGCCGAGGAAGAACATGAACACACCCAGGAACAGTTCCGTGTGATGGCCCAGCAGCACCACCGCCGCCAGGAAGCCCAGGTGGATGGCGCTGGCGGCCAGCGGCACCGGGGCGGCTGCGGCATCGCCGGCGGCCGGCGCGCGCAGGTGGCGGCGCAGTGCGAAGGTGGCGGCGCTGGCGTTGATGAGCACCGCCACCATCGCTTTCCAGCCGAACTGCGCCGCCATGAAGGCGCTGTCCCATTGCCAGTTCGCGGCCACCATCAGCACCGGCGGCGCGGCGTAGGCGGTCAGCAGGCCGCCGATCGAAATGTTCACGAACAGGACGCCCAGCGCGGCGTATTTCAGCCGTTCCGGCATGCCGTCGCGGAAAATCAGCGGCGCCAGCATCAGCGCCGCCAGCGTCATCGCGGCCGGCTCGGTGATCAGCGAGCCGGTCAGCGGCACCAGCGCCAGGCCCAGCCACACCAGCGCCACCTCGGTACGCAACGGCATCGCGCGCGCCATCGCCAGCAGTACGCGCTCGACGATGGCCAGCACCGGCCGCGACGCCGCCACCACCATCACCACGAACACGAACAGCGGCTCGGTGTACTGGCGCGATTCGGCGTAGGCGACCGCCGCTTCGCCACCGTTGAGCAAGGCCAGCGCCAGTATCAGGACGCAGGCCCAGAAGCCGAACACCACCTCGACCTCGCCCAGCAGATGGAACAGCCCGGCATGGCGCGGGTGGCGGTGCGCCAGCACCTCGAAGGATTTGGCGGCGAAAGTGTGCAGCAGCGCCAGGCCGAACAGGATCGCGCCGACCAGTTGTATCGTTTGCAAAATGCGTCCTTTGTCAATTTTTCTTCCAGCATGGTACCGCAAAGCACGCACGATACACCTTGCCAAAATGGCCTTGAAAGAGTACTGTGTATTTATACAGTATTTGCCTTATAATGCCATGAACCACCCCGAAACCGTGCACCCGTCCCTGTGGCGGGCCTCTCAGCTTGCGCACAGCCAGACGCGTTGCCTGGATACGGGCTTTGCCGCGCTGTCGGCGCAGTTGCCGGGCGGCGGCTGGCCGCTGGGCACGCTGATCGATTTGCTGCTGCAGCAGTCCGGCATCGGTGAACTGCGTTTGCTGCAACCGGTGTTAAAGGCGCTGGGCCAGCGGCCCATTGTGCTGCTGGAGCCGCCGCATGCGCCGCAGGTGCTGGCGCTGGCCGCGCTTGGACTGGAACCGTCGCAGCTGCTGTGGCTACGCAGCGGCGCCAAGGCCAGCGACGCGCTGTGGGCGGCCGAGCAGGTGCTGCGCAGCGGCTGTTGCGGCGCGCTGCTGATGTGGCAGAAACAGGCGCGCGGCGAAACGCTGCGCCGCCTGCATCTGGCGGCGCAGAGCAACGACACGCTGTTCTGCATGCTGCGGCCGCTGGCGGCGGCGCAGGATGCGTCGCCGGCGCCGTTGCGGCTGTCGCTCAAGCCCACCCAGGGCGGCGTGCACATCGGTTTCGTCAAGCGGCGCGGGCCGCAGCGCGACGCGCCCTTGTTTCTTCCCTTGACCCCGTCTTTGTTGCAACGAAATCATGCGCCTCTGGATCGCGATACACCTGCCCCGGCTCCCGCTCGAAGTATTCTGCCCGCGCTGGTCGGCGGATAACGGCACGGTGGTGCTGGAGCGGGAGCGGGTGGTCGCCATGGCAGACTCGGCCTACGAGGCCGGCGTGCGCGCGGGCTTGCGGCGCGGCGGCGCCATCATGCTGGCGCCGCGCGCGCAGTTCCAGCAGCGTTCGCCGCCGCTGGAGGCGGAAGGGCTGCACGCCGCCGCCATGGCGCTGCTGCAGTTCACGCCGCAGCTGGCACTGGCGGAAGAGGCGACGCTGCTGCTCGACGTCGGCGCCAGCCTGCGGCTGTTCGGCGGCATCCGCGCGCTGTGCCGGCAAGTGGCGGCCAGCGTGCGCGCGCTGGGCTTCACCGGCACCCTCGGCTGTGCGCCCACCGCGCGCGGCGCCTGGCTGCTGGCCTGTGCCGATGCCGGCCGCGCCGTCACCATGGGCACGCTGGCGCGCAAGCTGGCGGCGCTGCCGGCCGCTCTGCTGCCGCCGGCGCGGCCGTATCTGGGCTGGCTGGAAGGCATAGGCTGCCAGACCCTGGGCCAGCTCCACGCACTGCCGCGTCCCGGCCTGCAGCGCCGTTGTGGCCGCGCTGTGCTGGACATGCTGGACGATGCCCATGGCGCCCGGCCGGAACTGCACACCTGGCTGGAGGCGCCGGCCAGTTTCCGCGCCAGGATGGAACTGTTCGACCGCGTGGAGCAGGCCGACGCGCTGCTGTACGGCGCCCAGCGGCTGCTGCTGCAGCTGACCGGCTGGCTGAGCGCGCATCAGCTGGCGGTGGAACGTATCCAGTTGTTGCTGGAGCATGAGCGCGGCCGGGTGGCGCGGGCGCCGACCGTGATCGAGGTGGTGCTGGGCGAGCCGACCTGGCGCGACACCCATCTGCTGCGGCTGCTGAAAGAGCGCCTGGCCAAGCAGGTGCTGGAGGCGCCGGTGATCGGGCTGGCGCTGGAGGCGCCGCAGGTGCGGCCGATGGCGCCGCCCAGTGAGTCGCTGTTTCCCGAACCGGGCGGCAGCAAGGAGGACTGGCAGCGTGTGCTGGAGCTGCTGACCGCCCGGCTGGGGGCGGAGAATGTGCTGCAGGCTGTGCCGCGCGCCGATTACCGTCCCGAGCAGGCCAACCACTGGGCCAGCATCCAGGAAAGAATCCGTCCGGCCGACGCGCGCGCGCAATTGCCGCCGCAGGTGGGCAGTCTGCCGCGGCCGGCGTGGCTGCTGGCCAGGCCGATTCCGCTGGTACTGCGCGACCACCGGCCCTATTACGGTTCGCCGCTGCGCATCTGTTCCACCGGCGAGCGCGTCGAGGCCGGCTGGTGGAGCCAGACGCTGGCCCGCGACTACTACATGGCGGAGGGCGAGGACCGCGCGTTTTACTGGTTGTACCGCGAGCGCAGCGGCCAGCAGGATGAGCGCGAGCCGCGCTGGTACTTGCAAGGCTTGTTCGGCTGAGTTTAAGTTTCTTTAAAAGAAAGGTCTTTATCATGCCCTGCTTAGACTTTATGCGATTGAGAAATGAAACTAGGACCTTTACTGGTGCCGTACACCGCCCTGCTGGTGTTGTTGACGGCGCTCGTCTGCCTGGCCATGGCCCGGTATTTCGACCGCCGTAGCGAGCGCAAGATCGAAGCCACCATCACCTGGATGCTGTTGATCGCACTGGCGGCGGCGCGGCTGTTCTTCGTCTGGCGTTATCGCTCGCTGTATCTGAGCAGCCCGCTGACCATCCTCGACATCCGCGACGGCGGCTGGGATGCCGAGGCCGGCGTGATCGCCGCCTGGGTCTATGCGCTGGCGCAGATCCACCGCACGCGCGCGATCCGCAAGGCCATGCTGTGGACGGTGGGCGCGGCCAGCGTGGTCTGGATCGCCGGCTCGCTGGCGCTGTTTGCCCGCACCGCGACACAGGGCAGCATGCCGTCCCAGGTGCTGCAGGACCTGCAAGGCCGCCCGGTGACCATCGGCGACTTCCGCGGCAAGCCGACGGTAATCAATTTCTGGGCCACCTGGTGCCCACCCTGCCAGAAGGAAATGCCGGCCATGGCGGCGGTACAGGCGCAACGGCCGGACGTGAATTTCGTCTTCGTGAACCAGGCCGAGCCGCTGGATACGGTGGTCGAATTCCTCACCATTGCCCGGCTATCGCTGAAAAATGTGCTGCTCGACCCGCAGCAGGCCGTGGCCCGCGATTTCCAGGTGATGGGCTATCCGACCACCCTGATGTTCGACGCCTCCGGCAAGCTGGTGTACCAGCACATGGGCGCGCTGTCGGAAGCCGCGCTGACCCAGCATTTGGGAGAGGTGGCGACACAGCCGCCCGGAAGTTTGGTTAAATGATGCCTGATTCCATCACCAGGACAGGCCATGCATTCACATCGACAAGAATTTATCGGCGCCCACGGCGATAAGCTGGCGGCGCGGCTGGACCAGCCGGCGGGCGAGATCAAGGCGTATGCGCTGTTCGCCCACTGCTTCACCTGCGGCAAGGATGTGTTTGCCGCGAGCCGGGTGGCGCAGGCGCTGACCGAACATGGCATCGCCGTGCTGCGTTTCGATTTCACCGGCCTGGGCGCCAGCGAGGGCGAGTTCGCCAACACCAATTTCTCGTCCAACCTGGCGGACCTGGTGGCGGCCGCCGATTTCCTGCGCCAGCAGTTTCAGGCGCCGCGTCTGCTGATCGGCCACAGCCTGGGCGGCGCGGCGGCGCTGGCGGCGGCGTGCGAGATGCCGGAAGTCAAAGCGGTGGTGACGATCGCCGCGCCCAGCGATACCGCCTCCGTGGTCGGCCTGTTCGGCCAGCATCTGGATGAGATCGCGCGCGAAGGCGAAGCGCTGGTGCAGCTGGCCGGGCGGCCATTCCGCATCCGGCAGCAGTTTGTCGAGGATGCGGGCAGCCACAACCTGAAGCAAAAGATCGCCGGCCTGCAGCGCGCGCTGCTGTTGATGCACGCGCCGGGCGACGACACGGTCAGCATCAACAACGCCATGGATATTTTCATGGCGGCCAGGCATCCGAAGAGTTTTATTTCGCTGGACAGCGCCGACCACTTGCTGACCCGGCGCGAGGATGCGGTCTACGTCGCCAACCTCATCGCCGCCTGGGCCGGGCGCTATGTATTTTAGAAATCTTCCGACAGGTCTTTCCAGCCCTTGCCGGCGGCAAAGGTATTGAATTCGTCGGGCGCTTCCAGCACCAGCAGCCGGCTTTCCTGCAAGACCGGATCGCCGGGCGCCAGCTCCGGCCCCTTGTAGCCGACCGTGCGCAGTTGCGCCACCACGGCCGCGATCAGGGCCTTGTCCTTGTGCAGTCCGCTGATCGGCGCCTTGAAGTCGACATACACGTCGATGGCGCCGTAGCCTTCATCGAAAATGCGGATCGCCTTGACGTCGTGGGCGCGGCCGGCGCCGTCGGTGGCCTTGAACGGGCCGCTGAGCTGGATATCGGTGTCTTTGTTCATGGACTCAGCATAACCGTTCTAGTCGACTTTCGGCAAGGCCATGCCGCGCTGGACGGCGGGGCGCGCGCCTATCATGTCCAGCCAGCGGTTCAGATGCGGCTTGTCGGCCAGCTTGTCGCCGACGGCCGGCTTGAGCTTGTCGCGCGCGGCCACCGCCCACGGGTAGCAGGCTATGTCGGCGATGCTGTACTGCGCGCCGGCGATGTAGGGATGTTTCGACAGCTGCTTGTCCATCACGCCCATCAGGCGGTCGGCTTCTTCGACGAAGCGGTCGATCGCCAGCGGCGATTTTTCCTCCGAGCGCAAGGCGAAGAAGCCGAGCTGGCCGAACATCGGCCCCAGCCCGCCGATCTGCCAATGCAGCCATTCCAGCACCTGGTAGCGCGCGGGACCGGCGGCCGGCAGCAGTTGCCCGGTTTTCTCGGCCAGATACTGCAAGATCGCGCCGCTTTCAAAGATGGTCAACTTGTTGCCGTCGGCGTCGACGTGTTCCAGGGCCGGGATCTTGTTGTTGGGCGACATGGCCAGAAACTCGGGCGTGAATTGTTCGCCCTTGCCGATGTCGACCGCCAGAATATCGTATTCCAGCCCCAGCTCCTCCAGCATGATGGGAATTTTGCGGCCGTTCGGCGTGGTCCAGGTGTGCAGTGTCAGCATCGCGATCCTCCAGTCTAGTGCGGCTAGGGTACCGCGTTTGCTGCCGGAGGCGCGTTCAGTTTAAACGTGGCAAGGCCATGCCGCGCTGCACGGCCGCGCGCGACGACAGCGTGTTGATCCAGCGCCGCAGATGCGGCCTGCTGCCCAGCGCCGGTGCGTGGCGCAGCGCCGCCACCCACGGGTAACAGGCGATGTCGGCGATGCTGTATTCCTCGTTGGCCATGTAGGTGTAGCGGGTCAGCTGGCGATCCATCACACCCAGCAGGCGATCGGCCTCGTCGGCCAGGTGGGTATTGGTGGACTCGGCCACCAGCTGGCTCAGCACCGGGCCCAGGCTGGCGGTCTGCCAGTGCAGCCATTCCAGCACCTGGTAGCGGTCGGCGCCATGGTCGGGTAGCAGTTGACCGGTTTTCTCGGCCAGATACTGCAGGATGGCGCCACTTTCGAATACCGTGATGGTTCTGCCGTCGATTCCGCTATCGCTCAGCACCGGGATTTTGTTGGTCGGCGAGATCGCCTGGTAGGCCGGGGAAAACTGCTCGCCCTGGATCAGGTTGACGGTCTTGATGAGGTAGGGAATCCCGAGTTCTTCCAGCATGATGGAAATCTTGCGGCCGTTCGGGGTGGTCCAGGTGTGCAGCGTGATCATGATCGTGCTCCTTGAAAAACAGGCCGGGAGCATCCCGGCCTGTGGACCACGTTACGCTGTCTGCCGCGCTCGGCTTTGATGTGGGATTACTTCAGTGGTTGCAGGATCGCTTCCAGCCGGTCCGGCGTGCCGGCGATGCGTTCCAGGCGCGGATACTTCAGGCCGTCGTGATAGTCGAGCGCATAGGTCTGGTACAGATTGCCTTTTTTGACCAGCAGGTTGATCGGCTCCTTGCCGCCCTTGGCCGCCGTCACCGCCGCGCGCAGCAGTTCCGGCTTGTAGGCGCGGCCGTTCACCGCCAGCAGTTGCGCGCCGCCGGACAGGCCGGCCTTGAAGCCCACGCCTTCCCACTGGAACGCTTCCAGCTTGCCGTCCGCGCCCACCGAGAAGCCCAGCGAATACTGGAAGTTGGCCGACTTGCTCAGGTCTTCCTGCGCCTTGAGGAAATCGGTCGGCTTGTCGGTGTACACCAGCTTCCAGCCGGCGCGTGCCAGGCCGTCCAGCGGTGCGCCCGGGCCGTGGCCGTCCAGGCGGCTGCGCAGGAACTGCGCCCAGTCGTAGGGCTGCACCGCGTTGAGCGCCTTCACCACGTCGTCGAAGGTGTAGTGCTTGGCGACGTAGGCGCCGTCGTCGACGCCGAAGAAGCTGCGGGCGAAATCGTTCAGCGATTTTTTCTCGCCTGACAGTTCGCGGATCTTGGTGTCGGCGTCCAGCCAGATCAGTTCACCTTCCGAGTAGTAATCCTCGGCGCGCTGCCAGTTGTTCCAGCCCTGCGGCCGGCGGGCGTTGACGATAGGATCGTTGACGGTGTCCTGCACCGCGCGCCATTCGCGGCCCTTGACGTTGTCGTAGCGGGCGGCGGTGGCGGCGATCAGGTCGCGCGTATGTTCCGGCTTGATCAGGCCCGCGCGCGCGGCCAGCACCTGGCCCCAGTACTGGGTCTGGCCTTCGTACACCCACAGCAGTTCGTTTTGCAGCGGGGTGTTGAAGTCGGGCACGTTCTGGCCGGCCGGGCGGCGGAACTTGCCGTTCCACGAGTGGGTGAATTCGTGCGACAGCAGCTCGCGCCGCGCTTCGTACTTGTTCCACTCGGCGAAGTAACCAAGCTTGACGCCGTTCTCGCTGGACTGGTGGTGCTCGCGGCCGATGCCGCCGAATTCGTCGCTGATGGCGAACAGGAAATCGTAATGCTTGTAGTGCTGCGAGTTAAACAGCTTATACGCTTGCCGCACCATCTCGCGGTGCGGCGCGATCTGCTCCGGCGTCGCCTCCAGCTGCTCGGCCGAGTCGGCCACCACGTTCAGGCGCACCGGGATCTTCGCGCCCGGATCGAGGTCGATCTGGCGGAAATAGCGGCCGGCGAACAGCGGCGAGTCGATCAGGGTTTCCAGGTCCAGCGGCTTGAAGGCGACGTCGTCGCCGGTGCGCGCCTGCTGTTCCAGCGCGCTGCCGTACTGCCAGCCGGCCGGCACCTTCAGGTTCGGCTGCACCGTGATCTTGCGGCTGTTGTAGCCGGCCGGGTACAGCGTCACCGATTGCCACTGCACGCCGACGATGTCGTTGGTCATGGTGGCGCGGCCCTGGTTGGCCTCCACCGGCGACAGGTATTCGAACTCGACCTCGACGCTGGCGGCGCCTTTCGGCACCTCCAGGTGGAAGGCGTAGACGTTGACCATGTCGCGCACCCATTGCAGCGGCTGGCCGTTGGCCGTCACCTTCAGGCCGGCGAACTGGTTGAGCGCGCCGCTGGGACCGTGATTGCCGGGGATCCACTGCGGATACAGCAGGGTCAGCTTGCCGGGCTTGGCCGGGATGGTCTCGCGCACGCGGAAGATATTCTGCGCGGTGTTGGATGCATCTACTTTCAGGACGATGGTGCCCGGGTAGGGCGTATCGGAGGCGGCCTGGGCGCTGAAGGCGGTAGCCAGCACGGCGGCAAGTACGGCACGGGTCAGTAACATGATCAAAAACCGGTTTGAAAAAGGAAACGAGTGTAGCACGAAGGAAATCGAAAAAATTTGAAAAAAGACCTCTTGAAACCTTTTTGGGCCGACTTATATAGGACTCAGCGGTTGCCCAGACGGGGACCGCGAGACGGGGATGCTCCCGACACTCACAACCCATATCGCTTATTTTGACAAGGATATTTATCATGCGTACTTTCGACCTGACCCCCCTGTACCGTTCCGCTATCGGCTTCGACCGTCTGGCACAAATGCTGAATGACGCCGCCCGCAGCGACTCCGCTCCCAGCTATCCTCCTTACAACATCGAACTGGTTTCGGAAGACCAATACCGCATCGTCATGGCGCTGGCTGGCTTCAACCGTTCGGAAATCGACATCACCTTCGAGCGCGATTCGCTGACCGTGGTCGGCCGCAAGCAGAAAGAGACCACCGAGCGCACCTTCCTGCACCGCGGTATCGCTTCGCGTGATTTCGAACAGCGCTTCCAGCTGGCCAACCACGTCAAGGTGACCGGCGCCAGCTTCGACAACGGCATGCTTACCATCGAACTGGTGCGTGAGATTCCGGAGGCGTTGAAGCCACGTAAAATCGTCATCGACGGCGCGGACAACGTGACCGCGCTGGAACAACGCGCCGCCGCTTAAGCGCGTCTGACAGCAGTACCACAAATGGCCGGTGATCCGGCCATTTGTGCGTTGTGGCGCCACACCTGGCTGCCCCCAAAGTTAAGCAGGGTCTAAGTTTGATCCTTCATATTGGATACATCTAAAATCCTTATTCATCCAGGAGAACCGTTATGTCCAAATCGACTCTCAAACAGGCCGCTGTCGCAGTCGCCGTGCTGGGCGTGATCGGCGTCGGCGGTGCAGTCGCAGTCAAGCAGAATGCCGCTGTCGCAGCCGCCACCGTCCCCGCCGCCGCCGTTGCGCCCGCAACCGCCGCGGCGCCGGCGCCGGTCCCGGTTGGCGCGCCTGGCATCACGCTGCCGGACTTCAGCACCATCGTCGCCCATAATGGCCCGGCGGTGGTCAACATCAACGTCACCGGCAGCACCAAGACCGCCTACGAAGGCGATGGTCCGCAGGCGCGTGGCAACGACCCGTTCGGCGACGATCCGTTCTATGAATTCTTCCGCCGCTTCCAGGGCCAGCAGCGCGGCCAGCAGCGTTCGGTGCCGACCCATGGCCTGGGCTCCGGCTTCA
Source organism: Duganella callida (assembly GCF_004614165.1). Taxonomy (GTDB): domain Bacteria; phylum Pseudomonadota; class Gammaproteobacteria; order Burkholderiales; family Burkholderiaceae_D; genus Rugamonas; species Rugamonas callida. The sequence continues at coordinate 13,853 of NZ_SPVG01000211.1, forward strand.
TCATCAGCTCGGACGGCATCATCCTGACCAATGCGCACGTGGTGCGCGATGCCAGCGAGGTGGTGGTCAAGCTGACCGACCGCCGTGAATTCCGCGCCAAGGTGCTGGGCTCCGACCCGCAGAGCGACGTCGCCGTGCTGAAGATCGACGCCAAGAATCTGCCGGTGGTGCCGCTGGCGCGCGACAACGACCTGAAAGTGGGTGAATGGGTGCTGGCGATCGGCTCGCCATACGGCCTCGATAACACCGTGACCGCCGGCGTGGTCAGCGCCAAGGGCCGCTCGCTGCCCGATGGTAATGTGCCGTTCATCCAGACCGACGTCGCGGTCAATCCCGGCAACTCGGGCGGCCCGCTGTTCAACACGCGCGGCGAAGTGGTCGGCATCAATTCGCAGATCTACAGCCAGACCGGCGGCTACCAGGGCTTGTCGTTCGCCATCCCGATCGACGTGGCGAACAAGATCAAGAACCAGATCGTCTCCACCGGCAAGGTGGTGCACGCCAAGCTGGGCGTGACGGTGCAGGAAGTCAACCAGAGCTTTGCCGATTCCTTCAACCTGGCGACGCCCGAAGGCGCGCTGGTGTCGAATGTGGAACGCGGCGGCCCGGCCGACAAGGCCGGCCTGAAAGCCGGCGACGTGATCCGCTCGCTGAACGGCCAGAAGGTCATCAGCTCTGCCGACCTGCCGTCGGTGATCAGTCTGTCGGCGCCGGGCGAGAAGATCAACCTGGAAGTCTGGCGTCAGGGCAAGCCGGTGCAGATCACGGCCACCCTGGGCAATGCCAGCGACAAGGTCGCCAGGGCCGATGCGCCGGTCGATCAGGCCAGCGCCAAGATGCGTCTCGGTCTGTCGCTGCGGCCGCTGGACCCGGCCGAGCGCCGCGATTCCGGCATCGCCAGCGGCCTGCTGATCCAGGACGCCGGCGGCGCCGCGGCCGATGCCGGCGTGCAGCCGGGCGACGTGCTGCTGTCGGTGAACGGCCGTCCGGTCAACAGCATCGATCAGGTGCGCGAGGTGGTCGGCAAGTCTTCCAAGTCGGTGGCATTGCTGATCCAGCGTGGCGACGATAAAATCTTCATACCGGTCCGCCTGGGGTAATCTGCTGGCCGGCAGAACGCTGAACAAAAACAGAAAGGGAACAATATGCGACTTCTGCTGGTAGAAGACGACACGATGATCGGTGAAGTGGTGCTCGACCTGCTGCGGGCCGAGCACTACGCGGTGGACTGGGTCAAGGACGGCGCGATGGCCGACACCGCGCTGCAGACCCAGACCTACGACCTGGTGCTGCTGGACCTGGGCCTGCCGCGCAAGGACGGCCTGGACGTGCTGCGCTCGATGCGCGCGCGCAAGGAACTGACCCCGGTGCTGATCGCCACCGCGCGCGACGCCAAGGAACAGCGCATCGCCGGCCTCGACGCCGGCGCCGACGATTACGTGCTCAAACCCTACGACCTCGACGAACTGCTGGCGCGTATCCGCGCCTTGCTGCGCCGCTCGGCCGGCCGCGCCGAACCGATCTTCGAACACGGCAACGTCACCGTCAATCCGCAGACGCGCGAAGTGATCGCCGACGGCAAGCCGGTCAGCCTGTCGGCGCGCGAATGGGCGGTGCTGGAAGCGCTGATCGCGCGTCCCGGCATCGTGCTGTCGCGCCACCAGCTGGAAGAAAAGCTGTACAGCTGGAAGGATGAGGTCAACAGCAACGCGGTCGAAGTCTACATCCACGGCCTGCGCAAGAAACTCGGCGCGGAACTGATACAGAACGTGCGCGGCCTGGGCTACATGGTGCCCAAACTATGAAGGTGAAGGTCCCGTCGCTGCCGCGCGTGCCGGTGGTGACGCACTCCCTGCGCGGCCGCCTGCTATGGTTTTTGCTGGCCGCCATCACCATGGCGGCTCTGGCGCAGGCCACCATCGCCTACCGCAGCGCGCTCAGCGACGCCGACCAGATCTTCGACTACCACATGCAGCAGATGGCGATGTCGCTGCGTTCCAGCGCCACGCTGACCAACAAGGCCGCCGACACCGCGGCCGATCCGGAAAACGATGACCTGGTGGTGCAGGTCTGGACCCCGGACGGTGCCCAGGTATTCCGCTCGCTGTCGCGCGCGGCGCTGCCGCAACGGGCGGTGCTGGGCTTTTCCAACGTGCGGGTCAACAAGACCACCTACCGCGTGTTCTCGGTGCAGACTTCCAACCAGACCGTACAGATCGCCCAGGACATGGCGGTGCGCCAGCGCATGGCCGGCACGCTGGCGCTGCGCACCGTCGGACCGATCGCCGTCATGGCGCCGGTGCTGATGCTGGTGGTGTGGTGGGTGGTGTCCGGCTCGCTGGCGCCGGTGTCGCGCGTCAAGCGGCAGGTGGCGGCGCGCCAGGCCGACGATTTGTCGCCGGTGTCGGAAAACGACCTGCCGGACGAGGTGCTGCCGCTGGTGCAGGAACTGAACCTGCTGTTCGTGCGCGTGCGCACGGCGTTCGAGGCGCAGCAGCACTTCGTGGCCGATGCCGCGCACGAGTTGCGCACGCCGCTGGCGGCCCTGAAATTGCAGGTGCTGAGCCTGGAGCGGGCGCAGGATGCCGCCGCGCGCAGCGTGGCCGTCTCGCGCGTCACGGCCGGCATCGAGCGCGCCACGCGGCTGGTCGAGCAACTGCTGGTGCTGGCGCGGCAGGAGGGCGGCGTCGAGGAAGTCAAGCTGGAGCCGGTCAATCTCAGCGACCTGGTCAAGCGCGTGCTCGGCGACATGAACGGCCTGGCCCAGGCGCGCCAGATCGACCTGGGCCTGAATCATGCCGACGAGGTGGTGCTGGCCGGCCAGCAGGACGCGCTGCTGATCCTGCTGCGCAATCTGGTCGACAACGCCATCAAGTACACGCCGGCCGGCGGCACCGTCGATATCGACTTGCGCCGTAGCGTGGGCGCCACAAAAAACGCCCCGGCGCGCATCGTGCTGAGCGTGGAAGATTCCGGTCCCGGCATCCCGCCGGAAGAGCGCGAACGGGTGTTCAGCCGCTTCTACCGCGTGCCCGGCAGCCCGGCCGGCGGCAGCGGTCTGGGCATGGCCATCGTGCAGTCGATTGCCGAGCGCCACCATGCCACCCTCAAGCTCGACCAGTCCGAGCGGCTGGGGGGGCTGAAGATCAGCGTCGATTTTCCCGAGACTGTAAAGCCCACTCCAGTCTAAAATGCCGTTTTTACATGGCGTGGGAGTGGTGCATGAAGAAAATCGGATTTTCGGGAACGCTGGACCCGATCACCAACGGTCATATGTGGGTGATCAACGAAGCGCGTTCGCTGGCGGACGAGGTGGTGGTATTCCTGTCCGAGAATCCGGCCAAGAAGCCCAAGTTCACGGCCGAGGAGCGCAAGAGCATCATCGCGCTCAGTTGCGCCGAGCAGGGCTGGGATAACGTCTCGGTGGTGATCGTGCGCGGCGACTACACGGCGCGCGCGGCCAAGAAGCAGGGCGTGCACTGCCTGATCCGCGGCATCCGCACCACCGCCGACTTCGACTACGAAAACCTGATCCAGCAGACCAACGTCGACGTGCTGCAGGGCGCCAAGACCGTGTTCGTGATGCCGCCGCGCGACCTGGGTTCGGTCAGCTCCTCGTTCGTGAAAGCGCTGGAAGGGCCGATCGGCTGGAACTGGATCATGAAGAAATTCGTGCCGGGACCGGCCTACCACGCCTGGGTGCTGAGCTGGCTGCGGCGCGAGTGGGAAACCCTGTGGGACTACGAACACCGCGACGCCACCGCCATCGCCCACGCCGACGACTGGTTCGCCCGCCTGACCGGCGAGACCGCGTATGGCGGCGCGGCGCGCCATTACCACAACCTCGACCACCTGGTGCACGGCCTGTGCGAAATCCGCGTCTGGGCCGCCAACACCCGGCCCGACGCGGCCGACGTCGACATCATCAAACAGGCGTTCTGGTTCCACGACGCGGAATATGGCCACAACCGCGATGCCGGCGCGCCGACCAACGAAGAAGCCAGCGCGCAACTATGGCTGGGCAGCCACCTGGGGCAGGAAATGAGCGACGCGGCCGAGCTGATACGTGCGACCGACCACTTCCAGGAAGCCAGCATCACCCATCGCCTGAAAGATATTTTGCTGTGTGTGGATCTGGCCATCCTCGGCCAGGACGACGAGGTCTACCATAACTACGCGCGCGCGATCCGGCAGGAATACCTCCACCTGCCGGACGACGAATATCGTCGCCAGCGCAGCGGCGCGCTGGCGCACCTGAGCCGCAAGGCCGAAGCGGGCCAGCTGTTCCGCGACGCCTACTTCGCCGACCAGTACAACGAGCGCGCCATCGCCAACATGCAGCGCGAAATCGCCGGGCTGTAGAGTCCCCCGATTTTACTGCGGCGGCAGTTCGATGGTTTCCTTGCGCGCGGCCATGGCTTCGCCCAGTTCCATCAGGTCCAGCTTGGTTTTGCGGACTTTCGGGAACATGTCGGTTTCTTCTTCTTCGACGTGGTGGTCGATCATTTCCGACAGCACTTTGACCTTGGCGTCGAACAGGTCGTCGGTCGGTTCCATTTCCTGGATCTGCGCAATCAGGTCTTTGGCGGAAGCGTGTTCGACCAGCGACTCGTCCATGATGTCGTCGTCCTTGATGGCTTTGCGTACAGCCGGATAGAAGATTTCTTCCTCGATCATGGTGTGCCTGATCAGCTCTTCGCAGATCTGCATCGCCAGCTTGTGCTTGCTGACATTGGCGCGATCGCCCAGTTGTTCGTATTGCTCGAACAGCGATTTCACCTGTTCATGGTCCTCCGTCAGCAGGGTGATCGCATCCTGCGGATCGGTTTCGGTCGGGATGGCTTTGCCTACTTTGGCGGGCGTGTGGGAAGTGGTTCTCATGTCGGCTCCTTACGTGGCTGATGGACGTACGAGCCCAGTCTAGAAGCCGCTCCCCCCACCGTCTGTGCGTTGCGCCACGTTGTTTACGGAGCCAGCCGCGTGAAGACGAAGTCGTGGTTCTTGACCAGCGCCTGGTGACAGCCCCAGCAAGTCTGATGCTGGGCTTCATCTGCGGGCTTGCCGTCGATGAAGCGGCCGAAACCCCAGCCGCCGGTCGCCGCATATTTCCTGGAATCCTTGACCATCACCTGCACCGTGGTGGCCTTGCCCGGCACATAGGCGGGCGGCGATTCCGCCGACTGCACGTGTTTCCAGGCCAGCTTGACCAGTACCGTGCCGTCGGGGAAAGGCAGCTGGTTTTTTTCGATCGCGGCCATGGCGACCGGATTGCCCACCACCACGCGCAATTCGTCCAGCGGCGCCGTTTCGTGGGCCGGGGCAATGAATTGCCATTGGCGGTAGCCTTCGGGCAGCGTTACACCATAGATCGGCGAGGCGGCGGGGGCGGCCGCCCGGGCCAGGCCAGTGGCGGCAAACAGCAGGGATAGCAGCAGAGATTTCATGGCAGAGCTCCTCAAGAATTTAATAATCGTATCAGATTAAATCGTATGCGTCAGTAATTCCTTTTAAAAACGGCCCGTAGGCCGTTCGCGTGGCGACCGGTTCAGAACCGGTTCCAATTATTCCGCCGATGTTCGCTGGCTTCCATCATCAAGTGAGAGGCTCTTTGCTCATCCTTTCGGGTAAGGTCATCGCCGCGCTGCACCGTCATCGCCAGTTCCTGGATGGCGGGCGGATACTCGTGCTCGGCCGCTTCCTCCAGCCAGGCGCGGCCCTTGGCACGGTCGCGGACGACGCCGATGCCGTCGTTGTAGAGGTAGGACAGCAGGAACATCGCATGCGGGTTGCCCAGCTGGCTGGCTTGTTCCAGCCAATGCGCGGCCCGGACCGGATCGCGCGGCACCCCTTCGCCATTCTTGTACAGCAGGCCCAGCATCAGCGATGCCTTGGCGTGCTGCTGACGGGCCGCCATGTCGTACCACGGCGCTGCGGCTGCCGGCGCGGCCGGTACGCCGGCCACGCCGACCCGCAGCATCTCGCCGGCCTGGAACGCGGCTTCGCGGTCGCCGCCGCGCGCCGCCAGCTCGAACAACGCGAGCGCGGCGTCGCGCTGTTTGGGACGGGCCTGATACAGGATGGCCAGCTCGCGCTGTGCCACCGGCAGGTGTTGCCCGGCCCAGTCCATCAGCTTGCGCTCGGCGTGGGCGTCGGCTTCCTGCCGGGCTTTCATGCCCAGCACTTCGATCTGCGCCGAGCTCGGCGCTTCCCGCTGGATCTGGCAGCCGAACAGCAAGGCCGAGGTCACGACGACCAGGGCCATGCCGGCGGAGTGGTGGATGCGCATGGCGTGCCCCTGCTTATTTGCTCAAGTCGATGGCGTACTTGGCGAAGCCGCTCGCATCCAGGCCGCCTTCGGCGGTGACGGCGCTCAGGCCGGCGCTCTTGGCCAGCGCCAGGTGGCCGGGCGCCGAACGCAGGATCACCGGACCGGCGGTGGTGGTCTTGACGAAGCTCCAGCTGCGCGCGCTGCCATTGCCGGCCAGCGTGACCTTGCCGGTCGCCGCGCCCTGCGCCGCCAGGTAATTGCTGACCACGGTCTGGTTGGCGTCCGGCGACTTGATGATGGTCTTGCTGCCGTCGATGCCCGGCACGGCGCCGCCGCCGCCCGCGCGGTAGTCGTTGGTGGCGACGATAAAGTCATCCGTATCGGCCACGGGCTTGCCGTTGTAGCTCAGGTTGACGATGCGGCTGCCGCCCGGCTTGGTGACGTCGATCTGGTAGGTCAGCGCATTGTTCTCGGCGTAGAACACGTCGTAGTTGTAGATAGTGCCGTACGACGGCACCAGGTCCTGCTCGGTGGTCTTGCCCGGGTCGATCTGACCGAACTGCTTGGCCGCGGTTTCCAGCCATGCCTTCAGGTCGGATCCCTTGATCTTGACCGCCTGCAGGTTGTTGTTCGAGTACAGGTACAGGTCGCCCGGATTACGCACTTGCAGGCCGACCGGCGCGCTCGAGGAAGCCCCCGGCGCCACGTCGGTGAAGTCGGATGGACCGTTGCGGCCGGCCTTGAACGGCGCGCTGCACGAGATCACCGGGATGTTCTTGTAGCTGGCCAGGGTGGCATCGGTGCTGGTGGCGATGAAGTTCTTCACGTACGCCAGCTGCGCCTGGTTGACCAGCTGGATCGCGGTCACATCGCCCACCAGCGAGAAGTAGGACGACATTTCGAAATCGGTGGTTACGCCCAGCGGCTGCTTGGCGTAGGCGATGGTGGCGGCGTGCTCGCTGGCGACCAGCGGCGCGATGGCGGCGTCGGCGGCGACGTTGGTGCTGCCGTCGGTGTACTTGAAACCGCGCGATTCCACCGTGGTCTTGCCGTTCTGCACCACCCACTTGCCATTGGTGTAGGCCAGCGTCATCTTGATGATGCCCAGGCGGCGGCCCCAGCTCTGCGCCATCACGGTCGGCACGCCGTTGACGAAGCCGTTGACGGCGTCGATGTTGGCGCTGGCCGGGAAGGCGGCGAACGACGGGTCGAGCGCGGCGGCGCCGGTCTCTTTGCCTTTCGGGAAGATCAGGTGCGAGTGGCCGATCAGCAGCGCGTCAATGCCGGTGCTGGTCAGGTGGTAGGAACCGTTTTCCATTTTCGGGCTGTAGCTGCTCGGGTCGAGACCGCCGTGCGACAGCGCCACCACCAGGTCGGCGCCCTTGCTGCGCAGTTCGGGCACGTACTGCTTGGCCGCCTCCTGCACGCCAGTGACGGCGACCTTGCCGGCCAGGTTTTTCTGGTCCCATTCCAGGATCTGCGGCGGCACGAAGCTCATGATGCCGATGTTCAGTTTCACGTCCAGCTTGGTCCCATCGGGCTTGACGGCCGAGAAGGTCTTGGGCAGCAGGGTGTAGGGCTGGACGATGGGCTTGCCGCTGGCCACGCCGGTGACGTTGGTCAGCACCAGCGGGAAGGCCGGCGCGCCGCAAGTGCCGCCCGGTTTGGTGACGCCGGGGATGCCGAAGTCGGTGTTGGTGATCTGGCTCAGGAACGGCAGGCCGTAGTTGAATTCGTGGTTGCCGAAGCCGCCGCCGTCGAACTTCATGGCGTTCATGGCCTTGTGCACGGCCAGCGTGTCGCTGCAGGCGATCGGCTTGGTCACGGCCTGCATGTCGCCCAGCAGCGTGCCCTGGATCACGTCGCCGTCGTCGAGCAGCACGTTGTTGGGGTTTTCCTGGCGCGCGGCGTTGACCAGGGTGGCGGTGCGCTCCAGGCCCAGGCTGGTGTCTTCGGACAGCGAGTAGTAGTTGTAGCTCATCACGTTGGCGTGGATGTCGGTGGTTTCCAACAGGGCCAGGGTGACGGTGGTGCCTTCCGGGATCGCCGGCGCGGCGGGCGGCGTGGCGGTGACCGGATTGTTATCGCCGCCGCATGCTACCAGGCCGGCCGCGGTGAGCGCGGCCAGCATTACCAGATTCAATTTCATCGCAACCTCGAAGAATGGGAATTCAAGGTTGCGACTTTAACTACTTTACGTGACGGCTACATGACAGCGCGTTGATCCGTTTGTATCAATCAGTAGGCCCAGTAGGGGCCGGTCTTGCCGCCGGTGGTGGCGTCTTCCATGACGACGAACACGCGGCGGCCATAGAAGAACGGCAGGCCCCAGTCGAAATAGCTGCCGCCGGCCGTGCCGCCCACCTGCGCCGCACTGATGGTCGAGTCCAGCGCCACCAGGTTGACCAGGCTGAAACTGACCGCGCCGCTGACGCTGCCGTCGGCGGCGGTGTTGGTGGCGCTCAGCGCCAGCGGCGCCGCCGGACAGTAGAAATCGCCGCCGGAGCACTGACGGATGCTGCTGTCGCTGAAGAAGTAGCCGTTGGAGCCGCTGTCGATGAAGCTGGCGCTGTACGTCTTGCCTTGGTAGGTGGTGCTGAAGTCGCCGCCGCTGTTGGCCTGGTAGATGGTTGCGCTGCCGATGGTGTTGTTGCTCTGCGTGTTGACGCCGAAAATCAGCGTGCCGCTGACCGACGTCAGGCCGGCCGTTCCCACCGCCGGCAGGGCGATCAGCACGCCGTTGTTGTTGGTGCTGAACGACGCTACCGGATTGCCGATCTGCTGCGCCAGCGGCATGGTGCTGGCGGTGCAGTTGCCGCTGGCGCAGGCGTAATAGATGCCGCCGACCGCCGTGTTGACGCAGGACGCGCCGCAATCCTGCTTGAACATGCCGACGCCGAGGATGCCCTTGGCGCCCAGCGCGGCCAGCGTGCCGAGGTTGCTGCCGGCGCTGCTGCAGCTGGCTGGCGTGCCGGCATAGCTGGCGCCGCGGTCGCCGATCACCTGGATGGAGATGCCGGCGGCCACCTCGTCCGCCATCTTGACGTCGGCCTGGCGCACCGCGCCCCAGGTATAGCCGCTGATGAACTTGCCGCATTCGCCGGCGTCGGCGCCGCTGGCCGTGCTCACCGCCGGCAAGGCCAGCGTCGAACTGAGCTGGCTGGCCAGCAGGCGCAGGCCGTAGGAGCCGGTGTCGAGCAGCACGTGGTCGACCGTCTGGCACACGCTGCTGCCGGGGCGGCACACGGTCACGCTCACGTACGGCACATTGATCGCGCCGCTGACGCCGCTCGGACCGTTGTCGACCACGATGGCGGTGCTGTTGCTGAGCGCGGCGGTGACGCTGAGCGCGGCGCTGGCCGTGGCGGTGCCGCCGTCGCCGCTGCAGCTCAAGCTGTAGGTAAAGTTGCCGGCATCGGTGGGCGTGACGGTGACCGCGCCGGAAGTGCTCCTGGCGCCGCTCCAGCCGCCGCTGGCGTTGCAGACAGTGGCGTTGGCCGATGACCAGCTCAGCGTGGTGCTTTGGGCGGTGCTGATGTTGGCCGGCGCGAACGTCAGGCTGACCGTGGGCGTGGGCGGCGGCGTGGCCACCGTCACCGTGGCGGTGTTGCTGACGCTGCCGCAAGTCAGGGTGTAGCTGGCCGTGCCGGCATCGCCGGCGCTGACGGCCTGGGTGCCGCTGCTGGCCACGCTGCCGCTCCACGCGCCCGATGCGGTGCAACCGCCGGCCGGCGGATTGCTGACGCTCCAGCTCAGCGTGATCACCTGACCGGTGGTGGTGGCGGTCGGCGTGGCGCTGATGCTGACCACCGGCACGGCCGCCGTCATGCCTTCGCTGACGCCGGTCGACGAGCTGCCGCCATTGGTCGAGCCGCCACCGCACGCCGACAGCACGGCCGCGACCAGCATCGCCAGCATGACCGCGAGCGCTGGCCGCGGCTCTGCCTCTCGCACGACCGTGCGGACCGGCTCCGGCGCAGCCGCCCGAGCGCCGTGCGTCATCCTGCCCGACAGCAGACGCGTCAATTGGGCCATGTTCATGCAGTTCCTTATTCCATGGTGCCGGTGTCGAAGCCGGCCGGCAGCGCGCCGGGTATCCAGGCCCGCCCGGTGAACGCGCGCATATGGCCGTTGGAGACGATCACCACGTCCGCCTGGTTCACCGCCAGTTGCGAATGGCCGGCCTTGGGCCGCTTGGCGGCATTGCTGGTCATCACAGTGAATTTATCGCCGAGCAAGGTGCGCAGGTCGGGCAGGGTGGGACCGTTCCAGCTGACGGCAAACACCACGCCGTTGGCGTCGACGTATTCGCGCACCACGGTGCCGCTGTCCAGTGTCGCCTGGCTGATGGTGTAGACGGCGCCGGTGTCGGCGGCGGCCAGACTGCGCGCGGCCTGCCGGATCTGTTTGCCGCCGCCGAAGTCGGACGGAGAACTGCCCAGTGCCGCGTACGCCAGCGCGCCTTGCAGCAGGGACAGGAACAACATCAGGGTGAATGCGTGGCGCATGGGACACTCCGTTCAAGACCACGGCAGTGTAGAACGCCCCCGAGTTGGATTGAGTTAGGGAGATGTAAGAAAACGTAAAAGAACGGCGTCCGCGGACGCCGTTCCTTGAGGGCAGCAGGCTTTAGAACTTGACGTACAGGCGGCCGAAGTAGGACGCGCCGTTCAGACCGAACTGCACCGATTCGTACTTGAAGCCATTGTCGGTCTCGTCCGGATTCTGGCTGGTCGGCTTGACGTTGAAGATGTTGTTGCCGCCAAACGTGAACTTCATGTTCTTGTTGATGGTGTAGGTCAGGCTCAGGTCGGCCGAGGTCTTGGCCTCATAGTGCTGGTTCGGCACGCCGGCGGCGGTGCCGCTGTAGGTGCCCAGCGTCTGCGGACCGAAGTGGATGATCTTCAGGTCGCCTTCCCAGTCGCCGTGGATGTAGTCGAAGCCCAGCGTCGCCTTCGAGCGCGGCGCGCCCTGTTCGATGTACAGGCGTTCCTTCTCCGACAGCAGCACGTCCTCATAGCCCTTCAGCGAAGCCGGCGCATGGATGCCGGTCACTTCGGTCTTGCTGACGTTCATGGCCAGGTAAGTGTTCAACTTGTCCGCGCCGAAACTGGTCTTGTGCGAGGCAGTCAGGTCCAGGCCCTTGGTCTTGGTGTCGACCGAGTTGACGAAGAACTGCGCCTGGCCCACGCCCAGCGTCGCCAGCTTGGCCGCCAGGTCGGGATAGTTGCTGTCGTCGAAGCGGCCGGACAGCACGATGCGGTCCTTGATCTTGATCTGGTACAGGTCGGCGGTGACCGAGATCGCCTGGGTCGGCGTCCAGGTCGTGCCCAGCGTGTAGCTGGTGGATTTCTCTTCCTTCAGCTTGGGAATGCCGGCCAGGTTGGTGACCGCGCTGTTGTTCGGCGCCAGCACCACGTCGGTCGGCACGCCGCTGATGAAGTCGGTGAAGGTGGAGGAGAAATACATCTGCTGCAGCGACGGCGCGCGGAAGCCGGTCGAGGCCGAACCGCGCAGCAGCACTGTCGGCGCCACGCGCCAGCTGCCGGCCAGCTTGCCGGTGGTGGTCGAGCCGAAGTCGCTGTATTTCTCGTAGCGCACCGCGCCCTGGGCCTTGACGGTGTCGGTCAGGTCGGCTTCCAGATCGAGGTAGGCGGCCAGACTGTGGCGGTTGGCGTCGACCTGGTCGGCCGGCTGGAAGCCGGGGAAGCCCTGGCTGCCGGCGTTGCCGCCGATGCCGACGCCATCGGCGTCGACGTAGGAGCCCGGTTCGCCGGCGTAGATCTTGTAGTTCTCGTGGCGGTACTCGCCGCCGAACGCGACGTTCAGGCCGCCCGCGCCGAACACGCCGTCGAAGTAGCGGTTAAAGTCCAGGTTGGTGGTCAGCTGCTCGAAGGAGAAGCCGCCGGCGTTGAAGTGGTCGGGGCTGATGCCCTTGCCGCCGGCCAGCAAGTCCTTGTTGGCGATCGACGCGTTCAGCGTGTGGCTGATGTCGTAGATCATCTTGTTGTAGCCGTAGGTCTGCGACACGTCCATATTCCATTCGCCGACCTGGTTGCGGTGGCCGATGGTGGCGTAACGGTCGTCGATCTGCGCATTGATGAATGGCACGAAGCCATCCGGATACATGGCGGCCGAGTTGCGCGACGGGATGTCGTCGCTGCCGATGCCGCCGCGCGACCAGGCGCCCGACGAGGCGTCGCGGCTTTGCACGCCGGCGGTCAGGTACAGCCGGCCGCTGCCGACGGTCGGCAGTTCGCCGTTGAGGTACAGGGTCTGGTTTTCGGTCTTGCTGTCGCCGATGGTGCGTGGATTGTCGGGGCCGGCGCGGTTGGAGCGGCCGCGGTCCAGGTATTCGCCGGTGACGCCCAGCACGCCGCCATTGCCGATGTCGAAGCCGCAGTAGGCCGAGGCCAGGTAATTCTTGCCGTCGCCGGCGCTGTACTGACTGTAGCCGGCCACCGCTTCGCAGCCCTTGGATTTTTTCAGGCCGATGTCCATCACGCCGGCGATCGCGTCCGAGCCGTACTGGGCGGCGGCGCCGTCGCGCAGCACCTGCACATCCTTGATTGCCATCATGGGGATGGCGTTCATGTCGGTGCCGGTGTTGCCCCGGTTGCGCGCGCCGAACAGGTTGACCAGCGCGGTGGTGTGGCGGCGCTTGCCGTTGACCAGCACCAGGGTCTGGTCGGAACCGAGGCCGCGCAGCGCGGCCGAATCGACCAGGTCGGCGCCGTCGGAGCCGGTCTGGCGGGTCGAGTTGAACGACGGTGAAATATAGGTCAGCGTCTGCGCCAGGTCGAACTGGCCACCCGACTCGGAGACTTTGCTCAGGGGGATCACGTCCACCGGCACCACGGTATCGGTGGCCGAGCTGGTCGCGCGGCGCGAGCCGACGATGCTCACCGATTGCAGATCGGATTGCGCGGCCGCGTCCGCCATTACGGTCAGCGCGCTGGCGCCGTACAGGCTGAGCAGAACGGCTTTATGTAAGATTTTGTTGTTGATCATTGTCTACTCCCGGAAAACTTGATTTTATTCAAATTGGTTATATAGACAGGTGTTTTTCTAACAATTTTGCGTGCGAACATTATTTAGTGTTGCATCCATGCTTCACACTAAGGGAAACCCTTACGTAGTGCTACGGAATTCGGCATTTCCGCCGATCAGTACCCTATCGTTCAGCAATTCCGTAGGTAGCCGGCAGGGCGCACGCCGTGCCGCGGATGCACGGCGAGTCGTCCATTTTTTGCATTCTGGGCCATTAAATGGGCGGTCTGTCGCATCGTGCACTGGCTGACGGCGCGGCGATGCAAAAATGTCTTTTTCATCAGGGAAAGACGTCATGATAATGCGTAGCGTAGCGGTGATGGCTGGACTGTGGTGCGCCGGACAGGCGCTGGCGGCCACCGTCACAACGGAGCTGATCGATGGCCGCGCGGTCGAAATGATCAGCGTAAAGAATCCGGCGGCCAAGGCGGTGGTGGTATTTGAAAACGGTTCGCGCGCCACTGTCGACAAGTGGGACAAGGTGATCGACGCCATTGCGCCGCAAGCCTCGGTGTTCGCCTACAACCGTCCCGGCTACGGCAAGAGCGCCGAAACCGACGCGCCGCGCGACGGCCTGACCATCGTCGAGCAACTGCGCGCGCAGCTGCGTCAACAGGGGCTGAGGCCGCCCTACATCCTGGTTGGCCATTCGCTGGGCGGCCTGTACATGCAGTTGTTTGCCAAGCGCCATCCAGAAGAGGTCAGTGGCATCGTACTGGTCGATTCATTGTACCCACGCGTGATCAAGAAGCAGGAAGACTTCCCCCTGTTGACCCGTGTCGGCGCCCGCCTGTTCTTTTCGAGCATGGTGCGCAAGGAAATCAACAGTATTGACGAAACCAGCGAACAAGTGCTGGCGCAAGGCTCGATCGACGATAAGCCCCTGATTCGCCTGGTCAACCAGCCCAGGGGCGCCACTGCCATCCCCGTCGATTTCGGCGTCGTCAACAAGGACCCGCAAACCGTCGCTTTCGTCAAAGCGCTGTACCCGCAGGCCAAAACGGTGTTTGTCGACTCCGACCACCAGATGCAGACCGCTACACCGCAAGCGGTCATCGACGCTATCAAGGAAATGATTGTCTTGCGGCAATAGCCTGACCCAACGCGAATAGGGTAAAATACTGTATATATAAACAGTATCAACCATGAGCACCCCTCCGCCATCAACGGAATTGCCGGCGTATGCCGAGCTGTTCTGTCTATCCAATTTTTCGTTTCTGCAGGGCGCCTCCCATGCGGAAGAATTGGTGGCGCGCGCGGCACAGCTCAATTATGCGGCGCTGGCCATTACCGATGAGTGTTCGCTGGCCGGCGTGGTGCGCGCGCATGGGGAGGCGAAGAAGGCGGGCTTGCCGCTGATCATCGGCAGCTATTTCAAGCTGAGCAATCCGGATGGCAGCGCGGCCCTGTCGCTGGTGGCGCTGGCCACCAACAAGAATGGTTACGGCAATTTGTGCGAACTGATCACGATAGGCCGCAACCGCGTCGAAAAGGGGCGTTACCTGTTGCGGCCGGACGACCTGGCCGCGCCGCCGCCCGCCTTCGCCCACCTGCGCGGATTGCCGGACTGCCTGCTGATCCTGCTGCCGGATTACCCCGCCCACCAGGCCGAGGATGTGGACCGGCTGCACCTGCAGGCGGCGTGGATGGAAGCCACGTTTCCAGGCCGCTCATGGATGGGCCTGAATCTGCTGCTGCGTTCTTTCGATGAGGCGCACCGCCTCAGCATTGCCGAAGTGGCGACCCAGCACCGCATGCCGGTGGTGGCGGTCGGTCATGTGTGCATGCATGTGCGTTCGCGCAAGCCGCTGCAGGATACGATGACCGCCATCCGCGTCGGCCGGCCGGTGGGCGAGTGCGGCTACGCGCTGGCGCAGAACGCCGAGCAGCACCTGCGCCCGCGTGTGCTGCTGGCCAACCTGTATCCGGCGTCGGCGCTGGCGGAGACGGTGCGCATCGCGCAACTGTGCACCTTCAATTTGACCGAACTGCGCTATCACTATCCGAGCGAGCTGATACCGCCCGGCCACACGCCGGGCAGCTATCTGCGACAGGAAGTGGAGCTCGGCATTCTGCGTTTCTGGCCGGGCGGCGCGTCGCCGAAAGTCCGGGACCAGGTCGAGAAAGAGCTGACGCTGATTGCGGCACTGGAGTACGAGTCATATTTTCTGACCGTGTACGACATCGTGCGCTTCGCGCGCTCCAGGGATATCCTGTGTCAGGGACGCGGCTCGGCCGCCAACTCGGCGGTCTGCTATTGCCTGGGCATCACCGCCGTCGATCCCGAGCGCGGCAATCTGCTGACCGGCCGCTTCATCTCGCGCGAGCGCAACGAGCCGCCCGACATCGACGTCGATTTCGAGCACCAGCGGCGCGAAGAGGTGATTCAGTACATCTACGAGAAGTACGGCCATGACCGGGCGGCCCTGGCGGCGGTGGTGATCTGCTATCGGCCGCGCAGTGCGCTGCGTGACAGCGGCAAGGCGCTGGGCGTGGACCTGGCCGTGGTCGACAAGGTCTGCAAGTCGCACCGCTGGTTCGACAGTCGCCACGATCTGCTGGCGCGGCTGCAGGAATGCGGTCTCGATCCGGCGGCGCAATTGTCCCAGCAATGGGCGGCGCTGGCGTTTGCCCTGCTGAACAATCCGCGCCACCTGTCGCAGCATCCGGGCGGCTTCGTGATCTCGCACGAGAAGCTGACGCGGCTGGTGCCGATCGAGGCGGCCACCATGGAAAACCGCTATGTGATCCAGTGGGACAAGGACGATCTCGAAGAACTCGGGCTGATGAAGGTGGACGTGCTGGCGCTGGGCATGCTGTCGGCGTTGCGCCGCTCGCTGGACCTGCTGAGCGTGCGCTACGGCCGGCCGTTCGCCATGCATGACATCCCCAAAGAAGACCCCGCGACCTACGACATGATGTGCGAGGCCGACACCATCGGGGTGTTCCAGATCGAATCGCGCGCGCAGATGAGCATGCTGCCGCGCCTGCGGCCCAGGGAGTTTTACGACCTGGTGATCGAGGTGGCGATCGTGCGGCCGGGGCCGATCCAGGGCGGCATGGTGCATCCTTATCTGCAGCGGCGCGTGGACCCCACCAAGATCGATTGTCCGCCCGGTCTGGAAGTCGCCCTGAAGCGTACGCTGGGCGTGCCGATCTTCCAGGAGCAGGTGATGCAGATCGCCATGATCGCGGCCGGCTTTACCGAGGGCGAGGCCGACGATCTGCGGCGCGCCATGGCGGCCTGGAAGCGCAAGGGCGGCGTCGACAAGTACAAGGACCGCATCGTCGACGGCATGATCGAGCGTGGCTATGAGGAGGATTTTGCCCTGGCCATCTGCGAGCAGATCAAGGGCTTCGGCGAATACGGCTTTCCCGAATCGCACTCCGCCAGCTTCGCCCTGCTGACCTACAACAGCTCGTGGATCAAGCGCCATGAGCCGGCGGCTTTCCTGTGCGCGCTGTTGAACAGCCAGCCGATGGGCTTCTACAGTCCCTCGCAGCTGGTGCAGGACGCGAAACGGCATGGCGTGGTGGTGCGCGCGATCGATGTCACCGTCAGCGACTGGGAATCCACGCTGGAAGAGGAAACCGGCAAGCTGCGGCAGCCGGCGGTGCGGCTCGGCCTGACGATGCTGAAGGGCATGCGCGAGGACGTCGCCAAGCGCATCGAAGCGGCGCGCCAGCAGCAGCCGTTCGCCAGCGTTGCCGACCTGGCGCGGCGCGCCGACCTCGACCGCCACGCGCTGCAGGTGCTGGCCGGCGGCAACGCGCTGAGCCGCTTGGCCGGGCATCGGCGCCAGGCCTTGTGGCAGGCGGTCGGCGCGGTGCCGGACCAGGATTTGCTGCGTCCCACCATGCCCGACGAGGAAACACCCGCATTGCGGGCGCCCAGCGAAGGCGAGGACATCCTCGGCGATTACCGCTCGCACGGCCTGACGCTGCGCCGGCATCCGGTGGCGCTGCTGCGGCCGGCGCTGTTCCAGCATCGCTTCATGCCGGCGACCACGCTCAACACCTACACCAGCGGCATGGTGGCGCGCGCCTGCGGCATGGTCACGGTGCGGCAGCGGCCCGGCACCGCCAAGGGCGTGATTTTCATGACGCTGGAAGATGAAACCGGCAGCGTCAACGTGATCATCTGGCCGACGTTGCTGGAACAGCAGCGGCGCGAAGTGCTGAGCGCGCCGCTGCTGGGGGTGTATGGGGTGTGGCAGGAAGAGGGCAAGGTGCGCCACCTGGTGGCCAAGCGGCTGGTCGACATGTCGCACCTGCTGGGCAGGTTGCCGACCGTGAGCCGCGATTTCTGTTAATGACGCGACGAACGTCGTCGCAAGTGGACCGCCACCATCGATTCGTGCCCGTCGGCCCAACCGCTGAGCATGACGGGCATGCCATCCTGCAGCCGCTCGGGGCGGCGCAGGAAGTTACGGTACAACCAGTGAGCAGCCAGGCCGGCGACGCCGACCAGCACGAGGATGGCGGCCAACATCACCGTGCTCCCGTGCCCGTGCCGCCGAGACTGCCGCCGGTGCCGTAGTAGCTGTGCACCTGGCTGGCCCAGGTCTGGTTGGCCATGTCCGGCCAGTCGTCCTTGTCGAAACCTGGCGCCGCCTCGATGCGCTCCTTGTCGATGTTCAGCGTGAAGCGCTTGTTGACGGTGTCCAGGGTCAGCGCCTCCCATGGCACGGCAAACAGTTTTTCGCCCATGGTCAGCACGCCGCCCGACGCCATCACCGCGTAGGCGATCTGGCCGGTGCGCATGTCCAGCATGATTTCCTTGATGGTGCCCAGGTGTTCGTTCTGCAGATTGTGCACGTGGTCGCCGATCAGGGTGTCGGCGCCCATCAGTTCCGGACCCGGGCCCTTGTGGCCGCGGTCCACGTACATGCCGTATTGGTCGCGATCTTCGTAGCTCATGATACCTCCCGTAATCAATGAGTTATCATTTTGCTCTCGGTTTGTCAGCTGGTCTGTACGCTGATGCACCCTCCGGCAAGCTTGCCAAAGCGGTCAGACGGCGCGCTTTGCCGGGCAGAAGGTGAAGAATCGGCGGTTTTAGGATATAATTTCAATTTCCCGCATGTGCCGTTCGGCACCTTCCGCAATGACCAAATTTGTCTTCGTCACCGGCGGCGTCGTGTCTTCCCTGGGTAAAGGGATCGCCGCTGCTTCCCTCGCTGCGATCCTCGAATCGCGCGGCCTCAAAGTCACCATGCTCAAGCTCGACCCGTACATCAACGTCGACCCGGGCACCATGTCTCCAATGCAACACGGTGAAGTGTTCGTCACCGATGACGGCGCCGAGACCGACCTCGACCTCGGTCACTACGAGCGTTTCATCAGCACGCGCATGCGCAAGGTGAACAACTTCACCACCGGCCAGATCTACGAATCGGTGATCCGCAAGGAACGCCGCGGCGAGTACCTGGGCAAGACGGTGCAGGTGATCCCGCACATCACCAATGAAATCCAGGATTACATCCGGCGTGGCGCGGAAGGCTACGATGTGGCCCTGTGCGAAATCGGCGGCACCGTCGGCGACATCGAGTCGCTGCCGTTCCTGGAAGCCGCACGTCAGCTGAGTCTGCGCGCCGGCCGCAAGAACTCGGCCTTCGTGCACCTGACCCTGGTGCCCTACATCGCCTCGGCCGGCGAGCTGAAGACCAAACCGACCCAGCACTCGGTACAGAAACTGCGCGAAATCGGCATCTCGCCGAACGCGCTGCTGTGCCGCGCCGACCGCCGCATCCCGGACGACGAGCGCGCCAAGATTTCGCTGTTCTCCAACATCGAAGAGCAGGCCGTGATCTCGGTGTGGGACGTGGACACCATCTACAAGGTGCCGCAGATGCTGCACGACCAGGGCCTGGACGCGATCATCTGCGAAGCGCTGGACATCAACCCGGCCCCGGCCGATCTGTCCATGTGGAGCAAGCTGATCCACACGCTGGAACATCCGAAGAACGAAGTGTCTATCGGCATGGTGGGCAAGTATGTGGAGCTGACCGAGTCGTACAAGTCGCTGACCGAAGCGCTGCGCCACGCCGGCATCCACACCGAATCCAGGGTCAACATCGAGTATATCGACTCGGAAGAAATCGAAACCACCGGCTGCGCCAGCCTGGCCAAGTACGACGCCATCCTGGTGCCGGGCGGTTTCGGCAAGCGCGGCGTGGAAGGCAAGATCCTGGCCGCCCAGTTCGCCCGTGAAAACAAGATTCCTTACCTCGGCATCTGCCTGGGCATGCAGGTGGCGCTGATCGAATACGCGCGCCACAAGGCCGGCCTGACCGAAGCCAATTCGACCGAGTTCGACCTGAACACCGCGCAACCGGTGGTGGCGCTGATCGACGAATGGCAGGGCCAGGACGGCAAGGTCGAGAAGCGCGACGAGAACTCCGACCTGGGCGGCACCATGCGCCTGGGCGCGCAGACCTGCGCCATCAAGCCGGGCACGCTGGCCTCGGAAATCTACGGCGCGGTGGTGACCGAGCGTCACCGTCACCGCTACGAAGCCAACAACCACTACCTGCCGCGCGTGGAAGCGGCCGGCCTGGTGGTGGCGGCGCGTACGCCGACCGAAGACCTGTGCGAAATCATGGAGCTGCCGCGCAGCGGCGACAACGCCCACCCGTGGTACATGGGCGTGCAGTACCACCCTGAATTCAAATCCACCCCGCGTGACGGCCACCCGCTGTTCACGTCCTATATCAAGGCAGCGCTGGCCCACAAGGCCGCGGGCGGTGCCGATGCACTGCAAGGAGAGGCAGCATGAAACTGTGCGGATTCGATGTCGGCCTCGATAAGCCGTTCTTCCTGATCTCGGGCAACTGCGTGGTCGAGTCGCGCCAGATGGCGTTCGACACCGCCGGCGCGCTGAAGGAAATGACCAGCGCGCTGGGCATCCCGTTCATCTTCAAGGCTTCGTTCGACAAGGCCAACCGTTCGTCGGGCAAGTCCTACCGCGGTCCCGGCCGCGAGCAGGGCCTGGAAATCCTGGCCGCCGTCAAGCGCGAGCTGGGCGTGCCGGTGCTGACCGACGTGCACACCATCGAAGACATCGCAGTGGCGTCGAAAGTGGTGGACGTGCTGCAGACCCCGGCCTTCCTGTGCCGCCAGACCGACTTCATCGTCGCCTGCGCGCAGTCCGGCCTGCCGGTCAACATCAAGAAGGGCCAGTTCCTGGCCCCGCACGACATGAAGAACGTGATCGACAAGGCCCGTGCCGCCGCCAAGGAAGCCGGCCTGAACGAAGACAACTTCATGGCCTGCGAACGCGGCGCCTCGTTCGGCTACAACAACCTGGTGTCCGACATGCGCTCGCTGTCCATCATGCGCGAAACCGGCGCGCCGGTGGTGTTCGATGCGACCCACTCGGTGCAGCTGCCGGGCGGCAACGGCACTTCCTCGGGCGGCATGCGCGAGATGGTGCCGGTGCTGTCGCGCGCGGCGGTGGCGGTCGGCGTCGACGGCCTGTTCATGGAAACCCATCCCAATCCCGCGGAAGCCCTGTCGGACGGCCCCAACGCCGTGCCGCTGGGCCGCATGAAGGACTTGCTGTCCGTTCTGATCGAACTGGACCGCGTCACCAAAAAAGCTGGTTTCCTGGAGAACAGCTTCAACTAAAGCAACATACCCGGTGTGAAAGTTTTAGCAAGCTTGCCTGCACCGGGTACAATTCCCGTTATTTCGTCCCGCAACGCGCATCAGAACGCGGAGCGACATCGTCTCGTCTAACTTTGGAGAATGACATGAGTGCTATTGTTGACATCATCGGCCGTGAAGTACTGGATTCGCGCGGCAATCCCACCGTCGAATGCGACGTGCTGCTGGAATCGGGCGTGATGGGCCGCGCCGCGGTGCCGTCGGGCGCCTCGACCGGTTCGCGCGAAGCGATCGAACTGCGCGACGGCGATCCGAAACGCTACTTCGGCAAGGGCGTGCTGAAAGCCTGCGAAAACATCAACACCGAAATCTCGGAAGCCATCATGGGCCTGGACGCCAATGAGCAGGCTTTCCTGGACCGCACTCTGATCGATCTGGACGGCACCGAAAACAAGTCGCGCCTGGGCGCCAACGCCATGCTGGCGGTGTCGATGGCGGTGGCCAAGGCCGCCGCGGAAGAAGCCGGCCTGCCGCTGTACCGCTACTTCGGCGGCTCCGGCGCGATGCAGCTGCCGGTGCCGATGATGAACGTGATCAACGGCGGCGCCCACGCCGACAACAACCTGGACATCCAGGAATTCATGATCATTCCGGTCGGCGCACCATCGTTCAAGGAAGCCATCCGCTACGGCGCGGAAGTGTTCCACACCCTGAAGAAGATCCTGCACAAGCGCGGCCTGAACACCGCCGTCGGCGATGAAGGCGGTTTTGCGCCGTCGCTGGCCAACCATGAAGAAGCGATCAAGCTGATCATCGAAGCGATCGAGCAGGCCGGCTACGAGCCGGGCACCCAGATCGCCATCGGCCTGGACTGCGCTGCCTCCGAGTTCTACAAGGACGGCAAGTACGAGCTGGAAGGCGAGGGCCTGTCGCTGACGGCGACCGAGTTCACCAATCTGCTGGCCACCTGGTGCGACAAGTACCCGATCATCTCGATCGAAGACGCGATGCACGAGGGCGACTGGGAAGGCTGGGCCATCCTGACCAAGGAACTGGGCAAGAAGGTGCAGCTGGTGGGCGACGACCTGTACGTCACCAACACCAAGATCCTGAAGGAAGGCATCTCGAAAGGCATCGCCAACTCGATCCTGATCAAGATCAACCAGATCGGCACCCTGACCGAAACCTTCGCCGCCATCGAAATGGCCAAGCGCGCCGGCTACACCGCCGTGATCTCGCACCGTTCCGGCGAAACCGAGGATTCGACCATCGCCGACATCGCTGTCGGTACCAACGCCCTGCAGATCAAGACCGGCTCGATGTCGCGCTCGGACCGCATGGCCAAGTACAACCAGCTGCTGCGCATCGAAGAGGATCTGGGCGACATCGCTTCCTACCCGGGCCGTGACGCGTTCTACAACCTGAAGTAATCAAGCCAGCGCGGCCGGAGTCGTTCCCGTTCCGGCCGCTGTCGCCCCATGCGTCTGATTACCCTCGCCCTCGCATTCCTGCTGCTGCTGATCCAGTACCCTTTGTGGCTGGGGAAGGGCGGCTGGCTGCGCGTCAAGGATTTCGAGGCACAGGTCGACGTGGCGCACAAGCGCAACGCGGAACTGCTGGCGCGTAACGCCAAACTCGATTCCGAAGTGCGCGACTTGAAAGACGGCACCGGCGCCGTCGAGGAACGGGCTCGCTACGAGCTCAACATGATCAAGCAAAACGAGATCTTCATTCAGATCGTCGGCAAGGATAAAGCCGCTCCCCTGGCGCCACTGGCGCCCCGTCCCGCTACCCCGCCCCAGCAATAAATCCGGCAGCTGTCGCTCCGCGCAATGCGGCACGGTTTTGATATCGCTATCATTTCCGTGTATTTGCCGACGAAATACACGGTATTTGCTTTAAGCATGAAATATATTTATTTATGTTAAATTCCGTATGGGAAAATTTATTAATTTAAATAAATGTGTGCAAAAACAACGATTTAAATTGCATGATCTTGTTGATTTTTCATTGTAAAAATAGAATTAAATTCTGCAGCCGCCGCGATAATCCGAATTTAAACGGGTGATTTCCTGCCTTTGTTACCGCTATCATGAAAGCGAGGTAATGATGATATTTTATACATAAGGGAGAGCTTGAAATGAATCACCCGTTGACTTCTCTGCGCCGTTTGCGGCGGGCACTGTTGGCTTGCGGCATGGTGCTGGCAGCAGCGCCGGTGCTGGCGGACACCATCGATTTCGAATCGCATACCAATCTCGTCAGTCCCGTGCTGAGCGCGGGCGACACCGCCTACGCCGGACGCGATCAGTTTGCCGTCGGCGCCTATGTGGCCAGCGTCGCCGACAGCGTCTACGCCCAAAGCCTGCCCGATTATGAGCCCGGCGCCGCTGGCGTGATCGTCGACCATTCGGACCGGCTGGCGTGCAACATTGTCACCTGCCCGGGCAGCTTCTTTAATTCCACCCACTACTACGCCGGCCTGAACGACAGCTCGGTGACTCTGGCGCGTGCCGACGGCAAAGCCTTCAGCCTGTCCTCGCTGGACTTCGCGTTCGTGGCGCCGATGTACGACCTGCCCAACCTCAGCTACGGCCAACTGGTGCTGAGCGCGACCGTGGCAGGCGCCGCCAGCCCGGTCACGCGCAGCCTGAATTTCCCCGGCCAGTTTTTGGACGGTAATTTCGTGTTCGACACCTGGACCCTGGACAGCAGTTTTGCCGGCCTGCAGATCACCAGTCTGAATATCAGCGCCTGCGCTTTCGATGCCGCGATGAACTGCCTCAACGGCGCCGACAGCTACGGCCTGGCGCAATTCGCCATCGACAACGTAATGTTGTCCGCCGTGCCGGAACCGCAGACCTGGGCCATGCTGGCCGCTGGCGCTGCCCTGCTGGGCGCGCGCCGTCGTCGCCAGGGAGAGCCAGCATGAGGCCGCGCCTGCTGCCCCTGGCGCTGCTGCTGGCCGGCGTTTTCGCCGGGCACGCCGTCCAGGCAAATCAAGCGGCGCAGACTGCCCCGGCGGTTCAGGCAGCGCGTCACACCTACATCGTCCAGCTTAGCGACAAGCCGGCCGCGTCCTATACCGGTGGCGTCAATGGTCTGGCCGCCACCAAACCACCGGCCGGCACCTTGATCAACCCCGAATCGGTGGCGGTGCAAAACTACCTGCAGTATCTGCAACAGCGCCGCAGCGCCGTCACCGCCGGCTTGCCGGCCGGCGCGCTGGTGCATGATTTCAAGCTGGTGTACAACGGCTTCGTGGCGCGCCTGACCGACGCCGAGGCGCTCGCGCTCAAGCACACCGATGGCGTGCTGGCGGTGCGGCCGGACACCTATTTCGCGCCGGCCACCAGCTACACGCCGACCTACCTGGGACTGGACCGGCCAGGCGGGCTGTGGAGCCAGTTGGGCGGCAAGGAGCATGCCGGTGAAAACATTATCATCGGCGTCATCGATACCGGCATCTGGCCGGAAAACCCGTCGTTCGCCGACCGCGTGGACGCCAACGGCGCCCCCACGCACGACCCCTCCGGCACGCTGGTCTACGATGCGCCGCCGGCGCGCTGGCGCGGCTTTTGCCAGTACGGCTATGGTTTCAATCCGGGCGCCTGCAACAACAAGCTGATCGGCGCGCGCTATTACAACTTCCTCAAAGACGAGGGCATGGAGCAGCACTGGACCGAGTTCGATTCGCCGCGCGATTCGACCGCCGGCCAATACGGCAAGGGGGGGCACGGTACGCATACCGCCTCGACCGCCGCCGGCAACAACGGCGTGGCCGCCAATATCGCCGGCGCGCCGGTGGGGCAGGTCAGCGGCATGGCGCCGCGCGCGCGCGTGGCCGCCTACAAGATCTGCTTTACCCGTGCGGCGTCGGACAGCCCGGTCGGCATCAATGGCTGTTCCAGCACCTCGGCCGTCGCCGCCATCGAGCAGGCGGTGTTCGACGGCGTCGATGTGCTCAGCTATTCGATCAGCGGCATCACCGACAGCGTGGACGAAATCGTCGAGCAAGCCTTCCTCGGCGCCACCAACGCCGGGGTGTTCGTCTCGGTGGCGGCCGGCAATGCCGGTCCGGGCAATTCGGTGAACCATCCGTCGCCATGGCTGACGTCGGTCGGCGCGTCCACCACCGACCGCCTGTCCGGCGCGCAGGCGCTGCTCAGCACCGGCGCCAAGTACGTCGGCGCTTCGGTCAACCCGACGCCGCTGGCGGCCGCGCCGGTTATCCTGGCCGAGAACGCCGGCAGTATTCCGTATGAAAACCTGGCCGGTCCGGACCGCGACGCGCGCCGCCTGTGCTACACCGAGGCCGATCGCATCACCTACGGCGCCAGCAGCAATGGCGCGCTGGACCCGGCGCTGACGGCCGGTAAAGTGGTGATTTGCCAGCGCGGCAACAGCGCCCGCGTCGACAAGAGCAAGGCGGTGCTGGAGGCCGGCGGCGTCGGCATGGTGCTGGTCGACGATGGCAACGGCATTACCATCGACCCGCACGCGGTGCCGAGCGTGCACGTATCGGTGCAGGACGGCGCCGCCATCCGCGCGGCCGTGCTGGCCCAACCGTCGCTGCGGATCGGCATCAGCGCGTTTGGCCTGTTCCCGAATCCGGAGGGGTCGCCCAAAATGGCCAGCTTCTCCAGCCGCGGCCCGAACATGGCGCTGGCCAGCATCCTCAAGCCGGACCTGACCGCGCCCGGCGTCAACGTGCTGGCCGGTTTCGCACCGGACTTGACGCAGGAACAGCACGACGCCATCCAGAACGGCGCCGCTGTCACCACCGTGGCCTGGAGCTACGCCAGCGGCACGTCGATGGCGACGCCGCATGTGTCCGGTCTGGCGGCGCTGCTCAAACAGCGCCATCCCGACTGGTCGCCGGCCGCCATCAAGTCGGCGCTGATGACCACGGCCACGCCCACTGTCGATGACGGCCTGCCGGCCGATTTCAACGGCATGAACGCCTTCGGCCAGGGCGCCGGCCACGTGGCGCCGACGCCGGCCGCCGATCCCGGCCTGGTGTATGAACTGGGCGCGACCGACTATCAGCGCTTCCTGTGCGGCATCGGCTCCTACAACGTCGCGGCCGAGGTGTGCGCCAGCGTCGGCAGTGTCAAGGACTACGACCTCAACCTGGCGTCGCTGACGGCGGGCAATGTGCCGGACACCCTGACGCTCAAGCGCCGCGTGACCAACGTCAGCGCCACGCAGTCGACTTACACCGCCAGCGCCAGCGTGCCCGGCTTTACGGTCAGCGTGTCGCCGGCGTCGCTGACCCTGGCGCCCGGCGCCAGCGCCGAGTACAGCGTCACGCTGAAGCGCGCCACGGCGGCCAACAACGCCTGGTCGTTCGGCCAGCTGGAGTGGAGCGACGGCAGCCATCACGTGCGCAGCCCGCTGACCGCGCGGACCTCCCTGTTCACCGCCCAGCCGCTCTACTATTCGGAAGGCAGCTCGGGCAACAAGACGGTCGGCATCACGCCCGCCTTCAGCGGCAAGCTGACGGTGAAGGCGGCGGGCTTGCGTGAGGCCACGCAGGATACCTACACGCTGGCGCAGAATACCTCGACCGACTACGGCGTGGCGGAATGCGCGGCCGGCGGCAATGCCAGCGTCAGCTACAAGCGCGTGACCATTCCGGCCGGCACGGTCGGCGCCCGGTTCTCGCTGTACGATGAGGACACCAGCGGCGGTTCGGCGGACGACCTCAACCTGCTGCTGCTGGACGGCAAAGGCAACCTGCTGTACGGCAGTGTCAGCCTGTATTCGTCCAACGAAGACTTGCAGACGGCCGATCCGGAACCGGGCGATTATATCGTCTGCGTGGTGGCGCGCTCGCCGGTCAATGGCAGCGCCACCGCCAAGCTGTCGAGCTGGCTGATCGGGTCGGGGCCGACCAGTACCGGCAACCTGAAGGTGCTGGCGCCGTCGACGGTGTTTGCCTATCGTCCGGCCTCGGCCACCTATACCTGGTCGGGTCTGACGCCGGGCAAGCACTACATGGGCGGCATCGAGTACAGCAATGGTAGCCTGCGCCTGGGCGCGACGCTGATCCAGGTGGAAAGCTTCGACACCATCTGGGCCCGCACGCCGGGCAGTTACACCTACATCACCGGGCGTCAATTGCCGCCCGGCACACGCTAGGTTGACAGCTTGATCAGGGCCGGCCGGGATGGCGGCCCGCGGTGTTGGGAAATTGCCTCATTGCAATGGGCGATGGGCGGAAGTGGGCTGGGTAAGGCTTATAATCGGCGGCATGCGTTTATTTTTTGTGTCCATGTTGCTGTTGTCGATCTGTTTGCCGGCCCGCGCCGGCGGCTGCATTCCGCTGCGCGTGGGCTATATGGACCAGAACCGGCCGCCGTACTGGCTGGGCGACGGCGACAAGGTGCCCGATCCGCCCGGTGCGGCGGTGGACCTGATCCGCGATGCGGTGATCGGCGCCGGTTTCGGCTGCACCCCGGTGTGGGTGCGGCTGCCGGCGGCGCGCCTCAAGCTGGCGCTGGCCAACGGCGACATCGACCTGGCGCCGCTGGGCGAGATGAGCTATTACCCGGCCGAGATCGCGCTGCCGCGTGACAAGGTCGGCAACATCGACCTCGAGCGCGCGCTGCACAATCAGGTGCTGGTGCTGGTGCGCACCAAGGACAAGCTGCCGGCCAGCACCAATCCCATGCAGTATTTCAAGGGCAAGATGCTGGGTATCCCGCAAGGCAACAGCTACGCGCCGCGCCTGCGCGAGATGGGCCTGACCCTGGACGACGGTGGCCGCGACCTCGACCGCAACATCGAAAAGCTCAAGCTGGGCCGCGTCGATGGCGTGGTGGTGGCGGCGGTGGCGCCGGCCCACCTGAAGGAAACGCTGGCCAGGTACAAGGGCGAGGTGGTGCAGCTGCCGCAGGCGCTGCTGAACATCCGCGTCTGGCTGGCGTTCAACGACGGTTTCTATCACGCGCATCCGCGCGAAAGCGAGGCGCTGTGGACCTGGCTGGACCACAACCGTGGCCGCCTCGGCTACGTCATGCAGAAATACCGCAAGACTGATTGATGTGTACAATTCCCTGACCTATGTCCGGGAGTGACCATGACGCTCAAACACATCAGCGCGATCAGCCTGTTTGTCGAAGACTTGCCCGCGTCCCGGGCGTTTTATTGCGCGGTGTTCGGCGTGCCGGTCGTGTACGAGGATGACAATTGCGCGGTGGTGCAGTTCGAGCACCTGCTGGTCAACCTGCTCAAGGTGGCCAACGCGGCGGACATCGTCGCTCCCGGCGCGGTGGCGCCGCGCGATGCCGGTTCGCGTTTCCAGCTCAGCATCTGGGTGGCCGATGTCGACGCGGTCTGCGCGCACCTGCGCCAGCGCGGCGTGGCGTTTCACGGCCCGCTGGACCGGCCCTGGGGGCTGCGCACCATCAATTTCGTCGATCCGGCCGGTCACAGCTGGGAAGTCGGCCAGCAACTGAACGGAACCGCCACCGCCGAGCCGGTAAGCTAGAATAAGCTCCCTGGTTTTATCCGAGTCTGGTTTGAGAGCTTTATTCCTTGCAGTGACGCTGGCGTCGGCCGGCGCGTATGCCGCCGAGCCGGCGTTATCGGCAGCCGATACCCTGAATGCGGCGCAGCGCGCCAGGCCGGTGCAGGCCCATGCCAGCGGTCCCAACGTCCTGCGCGCGCAAGTGCTGCTGGACCGCGCCCACTTTTCCCCCGGCGAGATGGACGGGGCTTACGGCGGCAATCTGCGCCAGGCGATCCGCGGCTTCCAGAAACTGCAACAGCTGCCCGTCACCGGCGTGGTCGATGCGGCCACCTGGCAGGCACTGGAGCGCGACGATGCGCCGGTGCTGAACGTCTACACCATCACCGACAAGGATGTGGCCGGCCCCTATGCCCAAGTCCCGGCCGACATGGCCGGCAAAGCGAAGCTGGGCGCGCTCGGCTACGCCAGCCTGGCCGAGGCGCTGGGCGAGCGCTTCCACTGCAGCCCCGAACTGCTGCGCCGGCTGAACCCCGGCAAAACGCTGAAGCGCGCGGGCGAGCAGCTGCTGGTGCCCAACGTGGCCAGCATCAAGCCGCTGCCGAAAGCCCATGCGATTCTGGTCGATGCGAAAGAGGGCACGCTGACCCTGCTCGATGCGGGCGGCATGCCGTTCGCGCAGTTCCCGGCCAGTACCGGCAGCAGGCACGATCCGTTGCCGGAAGGCCGCTGGCAGGTGCGCGCCGTCGCCACCAATCCCGAGTACCGCTACAACCCCAGGCTGTTCTGGGACGCCAAGGCCGGCGACACCAAGGCCCGTATCGCGGCCGGGCCGAACAATCCGGTGGGCCTGGCCTGGATCGACCTCAGCATCGACCACTACGGCATCCACGGCACCCCCGAGCCGGGCAAGATCGGCAAGACGCAGTCACACGGCTGCGTGCGCCTGACGAACTGGGATGTGATGCAAGTGGTGCGCGCCGTCGCGCGCGGCGCCACGGTGCTGATGCAATCTTAGTGACAATTCAATAGTTTTCCGAGGAGAAATTTTTATACAATCGGCGGGTCGCTTACACGGGCCCCGACCATGCCGAAACTGTCAGCCGTCCTCTTGCTGCTCCCCCTGCTGTGCCAGGCCCAGGTCTACAAATGGGTGGACGCCAAGGGCGTGGTGCATTACACCGACAATAAATTCGAGGCCGGCGCCGCGCCGGTCTCCGAGCTCAAGCCGAACGGCGCGCCGGCGCCGCTGCTGCCGGCCGGCGTCAGCTGGCAGCAGCGCGACGCGGAATTCCGCCGCAAGCAGCAGTACCGGCAGCTGGCGCCGGCCTATCGTCCGCGCCGCGCGCCGCCGCCTGGTGATCTGCACGCGTCCACCTGCGTGCCATCGAGCGCCGTTTGCCCCTAAAATGGCTGCCGGGGCAGCGAAAAGGAGCGGGCTTGAAAACCATTGGACTGATAGGCGGCATGAGCTGGGAATCGACGGTGCCTTATTACCGTCAGATCAACGAAACCATCAAGCAGCGGCTGGGCGGACTGCATTCGGCGCGGCTGGTGTTGTACAGCGTCGATTTTCACGAGGTCGAGCGTTTGCAGCATGCCGGCGACTGGGACGCGGCCGGCGCCATGATGGCCGATGCGGCGCGTGCGTTGCGGGCGGCCGGCGCCGACTTCATCGTGCTGTGCACGAATACCATGCACAAGGTGGCGCCGGCGATCGAAGCGGCGGTCGATATCCCGCTGTTCCACATCGCCGATCCGACCGCGCAGGAAATCAAGCGCGCCGGCATCGGCAAGGTCGGCCTGCTCGGCACCCGTTTCACCATGGAGCAGGCGTTCTACAAGGAGCGCCTGCGCGAACGGCACGGCTTGCAGGTGCTGGTGCCGGAGGCGGCCGAGCGCGATATCGTCCACCGCATCATTTACGATGAACTGTGCCTGGGCCGCATCGTCGACGCCTCGCGCGACGACTACCGCCGCATCATCGCCGGGCTGGTGGAACAGGGCGCGCAGGCCATCATTTTGGGCTGCACGGAAATCTCGCTGCTGGTCGGCCAGCAGGACGCCGCCGTGCCGCTGTTCGACACCACCGGCATCCACGCCCGCGCCGCGGCCTTGTGGGCGCTGAACCCGAACCAGGAGCAGACATGAAACTGATAGGCATGCTGGATTCCCCTTATGTGCGCCGCGTTGCGGTGTCGCTGCAACTGCTGGAGCTGCCGTTCGAGCACCAGTCGCTGTCGGTGTTCCGCACCTTCGACCAGTTCCGCCAGATTAATCCGGTGGTCAAGGCGCCGACGCTGGTGGCGGACGATGGCACGGTGCTGATGGATTCCACCCTGATCCTGCAGTATGCCGAGGCGCTGGCGGCGCCGGCGCGTCGTCTGACGCCGGCCGCACCCGCCGCGTTGCTGCGCTCGCTCCACGTACAAGGTTTGGCGCTGGCGGCGACCGACAAGGCGGTGCAGATCGTCTACGAGCACATGGTGCGGCCGGCCGAAAAGCTGCACGAGCCATGGATGGAGCGCGTCAAGCTGCAATTGCTGGCCGCGCTCGACGCGCTGGAAGCGGAGTTGCGCGCCGATCCGCCCGCGCTGGCACCGCGCATGGACCCGGGCGCGCTGATGGCGGCCGTCGGCTGGCACTTCATCGAACAGATGGTGCCCGACGCCTTCTCCGTTGCCAGCTATCCGCTGCTGAGCGGATTCTCGCGCCAGGCCGAGACCTTGCCGGCCTTCGCCGCCGCGCCGCACGGCGACAGCACGTATCGCGCCATATAATGACGCATCTCGCGCGCCAGATCCGCTGGCCGGCGTAACCAAGGATACTTAATGCCCGTTTCTGCCTACCTGAATACCTTTCCCGTGATGGGCGAGGGCCTGTACCTGCACGCCACCGCCACCGTGATCGGCGATGTCACCATCGGCAAGGATTGCTCGATCTGGTGCAACACCGTGCTGCGCGGCGACGTCAACCGCATCGTCATCGGCGACTGCACCAACGTGCAGGACTTCGCCATGGGCCACGTCTCGCACCGCAACGCGGCCAAGCCGGACGGCTCGCCGCTGATCATCGGCAATTATGTGACCATCGGCCACCAGGCCATGCTGCACGGCTGCACCATCGGCAACGAGTGCCTGATCGGCATGGGCAGCACCATCATGGACGACGTGGTGGTGCAGGACCGGGTCATGGTCGGCGCCGGCAGCTTGGTCCCGCCAGGCAAGGTACTGCAAAGCGGCTACCTGTACGTCGGCAGCCCGGTGCGCCGCATCCGCGAGCTGACGCCGGAAGAGATCGCCTACCTCAAGTATTCGGCCGAGCACTACGTGCGCGTCAAGAACAACTACCTGGCCGGCGAGGGCGTGTAGCGGAGTTATCGGCCGCACTGTTGATGCCAATGACAGCGACTGGCGCGCCGAGCTTGTCCGGGGCGGATGTTCAGGCGATGTTGAGGCCGCCGTCAGCGGTGAGGATCTGGCCGGTGATCCAGTGCGCACCGGACGAGGCCAGCCACACGATGGCCTGGGCCACATCGTCCGGCTCGCCGCGCCGGCCGAGCGGAATGCGTTCGCGCTCCTGCTGCTTGACGGCGGCGATCTGCTCCGGCGTCAGCTGCATGCGTTCGGCCAGGAACGCGGTTTCGGTCGGGCCGGCGGCGACGGCGTTGACGCGCACGCCGGCCGGCGCCAGTTCCAGCGCCCAGCAGCGTGTCAGGTGTTCCAGTGCGGCCTTGCTGGCCGCATAGTGGGACAGGCCGGCGCCGGCCTTGTGGCCGAACGTCGACGAGATGTTGATGATGGCGCCGCGGCTGGCGCGCAGATGCGGCAGGGCGGCGGTCGCCAGCAACGACGGGCCGATCACGTTGACCGCAAAGATGTTGCGCACCTGCTCGGCGCCGGCATCGGCCAATGGCAGCAGCGCGCCGGCACCGGCATTGTTCACCAGCAGGTCGAGCCGGCCCCAGCGTTCGATGACGGTGGCGATGGTGGCGCGCGCGTCGTCGGCATCGGCGGCGTCGGCGATCACGTAATCGATCAGCGGCTGATGCGCCGCCAAATCGCGCAGGGGCGGTTCGCGGCGGCCGGTGACGACCACGCGCGCGCCGGCTTCGGCGAAGCGGAGGGCGGCGGCCTGGCCGATGCCGGCCGCGCCGCCGGTGATCAGGATGACTTGGTCTTTGAAGCTCTGCATAGTAGTGCCTTTCGGTTCAGATGGATCATGCAGAGTAAAAATGCGCCAGGCGCTCGGCCAGACGGACGCGGCGTTCCTGCAGCACGCTGATCATCTGATCCAGCTCGGCGAGCTTGCGCTGATGCAGGGCATAACCGGCTTCGCAGGCGGCGGCATCCCAGCTGTCCCGTTGCAGGCAATGCATCATGCCGGCGATCTGGCGTGTGCTGAAGCCGCAATCGAGCAGCTCGCGTATCCAGCGCACCTGCTCGATGGTGGCGGTACTGAATTCGCGGTAGCCGTTTGCGCCGCGTTGGGCGGCAATCAACCCCTGGGATTCATAGTGGCGCAAGGTGCGGACGCTGACCGCGGCCGCCCTGGCGAGGGCTCCGATGCGCATTGCTTACTCCTTGAACGTAGTCTGCCAGCCTGCCGCTAATGGCAGAGTCAAGACCTAGACGCGGCAAGGGGCGCGGTTGTGACAATCCGGGGTCAGTTCTGCCAATCGCACACGGGCTCTGCTGTAGGCGACGCCTACAGCAGAGCCCGTG
>NZ_SPVG01000097.1 GCF_004614165.1 Duganella callida
CGCCGGCATCGGCGCGGCCCCAGCTGAGCGCGGCCAAGCCCGCGCCCGCGCTGCGCGCCAGGACGCCGCCGCCAGCGGCCGACGACTGGGAAGAGTTCTAAACGCAAAACGCCACCCTCAGCGGTGGCGTTTTGCCGTCATCCTTGGCTGCACCTGCTGCCCGCCTCTCATTCTCCCTGCGCCGCATCGCGCACCAGGGCGACAATGCCTTCCAATGGCTTGGCCAGTTCCGGGCTGATCTGGTGGCGTGCCGCCAGATACGACGGCGCGTTGTAGCTGACCCAGACCGCGCCGGCCGCGTCGCGCCAGGCCAGCGCCTTCAGCGGCAGGTCGATGGCGGCAGTCGGGTTGGCCTGCATCACGGGTGTGCCGCCCTTGGGATTGCCGAACACCACCATCTGCGAATCCTGCATCTCCAGGCCGGCGCGGCGCGCGTCGGCGGCAAAATCGATGCGGGCGAAGATCAGCATGTGGCGCGCCTCAGCCAGCGCGGCGATGCGCTGCGCGGTTTCGGCGACGGTATAACGGCTGGCGATGGTCTCCAGTCCGGTGGTCTGAGCATGGGTCATGGTGACGGCTCCGGCAAAAATGAGGGTTGAGATAAATTTTTTCATACGGTGTACGATAGCCGTCCTTGTCGGCGTTTTGGATGCGCAATCGCTGTTTTTTGCAACCGAAACGCCAGCCCATCACGATATTTGCATGGACCTCACTTCCGCCCTGCTCGCCCAGACCGGCATGCGCGCCAGCACCTTCCACAGCGGCAGCTATTGCAGCGTGACCGCCTTCGACGACGACGCCGCGCACGGCCACCTGCACCTGCTGCGCCAGGGGCGCCTGACCATCGCCCTCGGCGACGGCGGCCAGCTGCGGCTGGAGCAGCCGACGCTGGTGTTCTTCCCCGGTCCCTGCGCGCACAGCGTGATCGCCCGCCGCCAGGACAAGGCCGAACTGGTCTGCGCCAGACTGCACTACACGGGCGGTCTCGGCAATCCGCTGAAGGCGGCGCTGCCGCCGTACCTGGCGGTGCCGCTGGCGCAGGCGCCGATGCTGGCCGACATCCTCGACTGGCTGTTCCGCGAGGCGGCGGGCGACGCCTACGGTCGCCTGGCCGCCACCGACCGCCTGTTCGAGCTGCTGGTGATCCAGCTGCTGCGTCATCTGCTGCGCCAGGCCACGCTGCTGCCGGGCGGCCTGGCCGGCCTGGCCGACGCCCGCATCGCGCGCGCGCTGGACGCCATCCACCGCCAGCCGGAACAGACCTGCAGCGTGCCGGAACTGGCGCGGCTGGCGGCCATGTCGCGCGCCAGCTTTGCCGCCCGCTTCAAGCAGCTGGTCGGCCAGACGCCGGCCGACTACCTGACCGGCTGGCGCATCACCCTGGCGCAAAAACGCCTGCGCGAAGGTGCGCCGATATCGGCCGTGGCGGCGCAGGTGGGTTATGAAAGCCCGTCGGCGCTGGCGCGCGCGTTCCGCCGCCGCACGGGGCTCAGCCCGCGCGATTGGCTGGCGCGGGCGGACGTCCCCGACTAGCGCGCACTGCGGCTGTAGACCAGCAATTCCTTTTCCGGCTTGTCCAGCTTACCGGACATGGGGATCACCCGCACCAGCCGGAACGGCGTGCCATCCCGCAGCATCGATTCGAATGCGTCCATGGCCGGCTGGTCCGCCAGGTAGCCGGGCTGGGCCACGATGGTGTCGATCCGGTTACGTTCGAGCAGGCGCACAATTTCCGGCTTGCCCAGGCCGCTGTCCCGGATGCCGATGCCGCGCATGATGGCGATTTCCACCAGCAGCTTGTCGGCGCGCCGCACGCCGATGTCGGCGCGCGTGGTGGCGGTACGCAGGTCGAAGATGAAACTGCCGTCACGGTGGGCCGAGATCAGCACATTGCGCCGCGCCGGGGTCAGCTGCGCCGC
Organism: Duganella callida; assembly: GCF_004614165.1. Taxonomy (GTDB): domain Bacteria; phylum Pseudomonadota; class Gammaproteobacteria; order Burkholderiales; family Burkholderiaceae_D; genus Rugamonas; species Rugamonas callida. Next base: position 1,920 of record NZ_SPVG01000097.1, read on the forward strand.
CACCTGCGCCGCCTGCTTGAAACCGGCCACGAAGGGCACCGGCGGCATCAGCGCCAGCTGCACCAGTTGCCACAGCGCCAGCGCCGGCAGCGCCAGCGACGCCAGCCGCGCCCCCAGCAGCGACAATCCGTACGCCGCCGTCAGAAACAGGAAGGCGATGCCGGGCAGGTTGAAACGGCTGTCCTTGTTGGACACCACGGTGAAAAACACCCAGGCGCAGACCGTGAACGCCAGCAGCACCAGCGCCGGCGGCGGCAGCCGGCGCTGCCACGCGGCGCGGACGATGCCGGCCAGCCCCGCCAGCACCAGCGCGATGCACGGCCAGCCGAACTGCTGCGGCAGACAGCGGACATACCAGGTCCAGTTTTCGAACGTCCACAAGCCCGGCATGCCAGGCACCGCCGTGGCCAGCGTCTGGTTGACCCTGGCGAAATAGGCCGCCATCAGTACCGCCGGCGCCGCCACACAGCCCATCAGCGCCAGCGCGATCAGCCGCTGGCGCAGCGGCGCCGGCGCCGGCTGGCGGTGCAGGAACAGAAAGTACCCCATCACCGGCACCGCAAACACCGCCTGCACCCGGGTCAGCATCGCGCAGCCCAGCAGTACCGCGCTCAAGTACAACCACTTGCGGCCGCCCTGTTCCGTATAACGCGTCAGCGCCCAGCTGCTTGCAAGCAACACCGCGATGGCCGGCACATCGAGCTGCACCTGGCGCGACCACAGCGCGAACGGTGCCAGGCTCAGCAGCGCCAGCACCGCCGCCCCGGCCGTCAGCGGCCCCAACTGGCGGCGCAGCAGCAACCAGGCCATGGCGCCGGCCAGCAGCGCATACAGGCTGACCATGGCCTGCGCCACCGCGTGGCTGGCCCCCAGCAGCACCAGCAGCGGCACCGCGCTCAGATAAAACAAGGGCGGATAAAAGCCGACATTCACCGCCGGATAGCGCTGGTAGTAATCGCGGGCGAACTGGAACGGGTCGCGCAGGCCGCCATCGAGCAGGAAGTCGCGCAGGAACACGCCGTTCATCGCATGGCGCGACGCGTCGTACCACCAGAAATCGCCGTCGGTGGGCGCGCTGTGAAAGTAGTACAGCGCCAGCGCCGCGATCGCCGCCAGCGCCGCCGCCGCACGCCAGCGCCGCGCCAGGCTCATGCGCCCACCCGGCGCTTGAAGCCGGCGCCGACCACGCGGTCGACGTGGAAGCGCGGCCGTTTCTTCGACGCCTCGTAGACTTTGGCCAGGTATTCGCCGATCACGCCCAGGCTGAGCAGCTGCACCCCGCCGAGGAAATACATCGGCAGCACCACCGAGGCCCAGCCCGGCAAGGCATGGTCGGTGAACAGGCGCGTGAACAAGGCCCAGGCCGCCAGACCCATGCTGCCGACCGACACCACCACGCCGGCACCGGTGATGATGCGCAGCGGATACGCGGTAAACGAGGTGACGCCCTGCCAGGCCAGCCCCAGCATTTTCCGCAGCGGATACTTGGACTCGCCGGCGAACCGCTCCGCCCGCTCGAATTCCACCACCGAGGTCTGATAGCCGAGCTGCATCACCAGTCCGCGCAGGAACAAATGGGTTTCCTCGTAGGTCCGCAGGGTTTCCACCGCGCGCCGCGACAGCAGGCGGTAATCGGCGTGGTTGAACACCACCTGCACGCCCAGCAGGGCCAGCAGCCGGTAATAGCCTTCCGCGCTGACGCGCTTGAACCAGGTATCGCAGGCGCGGCTGCTGCGCACGCCGAACACGATCTCGCTGCCGGCGCGGTACTGGCACACCATCTGCGGAATGGCGCCGAGGTCGTCCTGCAGATCCGCGTCCAGACTGATCAGTACATCGCCGGGCGCGGTCAGCAGGCCGCACAGCAGCGCGTTCTGGTGGCCGCGATTGCGGCTGAGCTTGATTCCGCCGACTTCCTCATGCGTCGCCGCGTAGCCGGCGATCAGGGCCCAGGTCTGGTCGCGGCTGCCGTCGTCGACGTAATAAATGCTGCTGCCGGGCGCCATCTGGCCGCCGGCGATCCATTCCCGCAGCAGCGCCAGCAGGCGCCGCGTGGTCTCGGGCAACACTTCCTGCTCGTTGTAACAGGGCAGCACCAGGCTGACCACGGGGGGAACGCTGACGTCGTCTACGGGCGAAACGTCCAGAGCGCGCTGACCAGGTAGTTCCATACGATCACACCTATAGTAGTCAAGATTTGCGCCGGCGCCGCCGGCACGCCCATGGCCATCAGCGTACTGAGCAAAACGTAATTCAACAGCCAGCCCATCAGCGCCATGGCGGCAAATCGCAGCGCCGCGGCGCGGCTGCCGGCGCGGGTGCGGAAAGTCACGCGCGCGTTCAGCCAGTAATTGACCAGGGCGCTCACGGCATAGCCCAGCGTCGAGGCCGTCACCACCCGCAGGCCGGCGCCATACACCAGCAGCAGGGCCAGCCCGTAGTGCAGGGCGGTGCTGCCGCCGCCGACGAGCAGAAAACTGAACAGACTGCGTCCAGACAGGTTGTTGGCGGCCGGCATGGTGGTGGATTCAGGTGATGAGCGCGCGATGAAAATTGCATTGCTTACAACATCACCCTACCATATCCGTCACCGTTAAGCTCGTGAATTGTTAAAGAATGTGAAAAAACCACAGCGCCGCTTGACGCTGATCAGACGCTGGCGGACGCGAGCTCCGGGGTCAGTTCTGCCAATCGCACACAAGCCCAGCCGTAGCGCGTGCTACGGCTGGGCTTGTGTGCGATTGGCAGAACTGACCCCGGATTTCTCAGCGCGCCATGCGCTCGCGCAGGTCGCGGATTTCGGCGGCGTAGTTGTCGCGCGCGGTGACGGCGCCCACCAGTTCCATCTCGGCCGCCAACCGCGCGTCCGACAGGCGGGCCGATTCGGCCACGTTGCGCTCCAGCTGGGCGCGCAGGTCGGCCAGCTGGGCGTCTTTGCCTTCGATCGCCAGCTGGTCCTTGGCCTTGCCGACCAGGGCGTCGGTGGCGATGGTGCGGGCGTTGCGCAGTTCGGCGTTCAGTTGGTCGATGTCCTCGGCGCGCTGGGCCGCCAGCGCCAGCGCTTCGTCGCGCGCGGCGGTCATGCCGGCCAGTTCGGCTTTCAGGGCGTCCAGCTCGGCCGTGGACTGGGCCAGCGCGTCGCGCGCCGGCGCCGCGCTGTCCTCGGCCACTTGCCGCACCCAGTCGTTGAGCGCGCTGGCAATGGACTCGGGAATGGCGTGCGATGTCATGACTACCTCCGGCAAGATTCAGAGCTGACACGATACCGCACGGGGTTGCCGCAGGGCAAGCACCAACGCGCGATCAGGCCGCGCGCAGCCACGCCATGCGCGCAATCGTCGCCGGATTGACACAGGCCAGCACTTCCAGCGCGGCGCCACCGACCGCGCCGGCGATGAGGTTATTGGCGATCCATAAACAGGTGCCGCACAAGGTCAGCAGCGCCGGGCACAAATGCCAGGTAGCCGACGCACTGCGCCGGTGAGGTCCAACCGCTTGCCATAGCGCGCGATCACAGCATCAGCGCGGCTTATGCTGCCGCCAAAGAATTACTGAATATCCACGCGCGCCGCCCGGTCCTACCATGGCTGCATCGGGTGCCTGGGCGCACCCGGCACTTAAAGGAGATCCAACATGACTGACTTGAAACGTCGCAGCGTCCTGGCCGGCGCCGCCGCCGGGGCCGTGGCTTTCGGCGCCGCCGCCGCCGCCAAGGCCGCCGAATTCGGCAATCCGGACCGCCCGCCGCAGGGCGCGATCAATTCCTCGGCCATCGCCAACGCCGAGCCGGGACCACAGAACCCGCAGCTGCGCGACGTGCTGCCGGACTTCGCCAATCCGCCGGCCACCGACGTCGGCGGCATGGCCATCCCGTGGGCCTCGTTCAACCTGGCGCACAAGCGCATCCAGGACGGCGGCTGGGCGCGCGAAGTGACCACCAAGGCGTTCCCGATTTCCAAGGACATCGCCGGCGTCAACATGCGGCTCGGTCCGGGCGGCGTGCGCGAGCTGCACTGGCACCAACAGGCCGAGTGGGCCATCATGGTCAGCGGCGAGGTGCGCATCACCACCATCGACAGCCAGGGCCGCGCCGAAGTGTCCGACGTGCGCGCCGGCGACATCTGGTATTTCCCGCCCGGCCTGCCGCACTCGCTGCAAGGGCTGGGCAGCAACGGCGGCGAATTCGTGCTGGCCTTCGACAACGGCGCCGCCGGCGAATTCAACACGCTGATGGTGTCCGAGTGGATGGCGCACACGCCGCCGGCCATCCTGGCGCAAAACTTCGGCGTGCCGGCCGACAAGTTCAGGAACATCCCGCTGGAACAGCTGTGGATCTACCAGGGCGCCCAGGCCGGGCCGCTGGCGGCCGACCAGGCCTATGTGGCCTCGTCCGGCGGCCGGCCCGATCATCCGTTCATCTTCCGCATGGGCGCGATGGCGCCCACCGTGCGCCAGCCCGGCGGCGAGGTGCGCATCGTCGACAGCCGCAATTTCCCGGTGTCGAAAACGGTGGCGGCGGCGATGGTGACGCTGCGTCCCGGCGGCCTGCGCGAAATGCACTGGCACCCGGATGCCGACGAGTGGCAGTACTTCATCCAGGGCAGCGGCGCCATGACCGTGTTCAACAGCGGACCGGCGGCGCAGACGGTCAATTTCAATCCCGGCGATGTCGGCTACGTCGAGAAAAATCTCGGCCACTACATCAAGAACACCGGCAGCACCGACCTGGTGTTCCTGGAATTGTTCAAGTCCGACCATTTTTCGGAAATCACGCTGTCGCAATGGCTGGCCAACACCCCGCGCCAGCTGGTGCGCGAACACCTGCGCGTGGACGACGCCACCCTCGACGTGATCCACAAGCTCAAGGACCGCCGCGACGTGCTGGCCTGAGCGCCGGTGCCACCGCCCCGCCGCATGGCCCCGCCCCCGCCATGCGGCGCCCCATTCTGAAAGGAAGTCACCATGACCGCCACCGCCGCCACCGCTCTGCCCGTCCCGCCCGCGTCGCCGCGCCCCGCCCGTTCGCTGCTAGCCTTCGCCGGTCCGGCCGTGATCGCCTCGGTGGCCTACATGGATCCCGGCAACTTCGCCACCAATATCGAGGCCGGTTCGCGCTACGGCTACCAGCTGCTGTGGGTGGTGCTGCTGTCCAGCCTGGTGGCGATGCTGTTCCAGGCCATGTCGGCCAAGCTCGGCATCGTCACCGGCCACAGCCTGGCGGAACTGTGCCGCGCGCAATTCTCGCGGCCGGTGGTGATCGGCATGTGGCTGGGCGCGGAGATCGCCGCCATCGCCACCGATCTGGCCGAATTCATGGGCGGCGCGCTCGGCATTTCGCTGCTGTTTCACCTGGCGCTGGGCTGGGGCTTGCTGATCACCGGCATGCTCACTGTCCTGATCCTGTCGCTGGACCGGCACGGTTTGCGGCCGCTGGAAATCGCCATCGGCGCGCTGGTGGCGGTGATCGGCCTCAGCTACCTCGCCGAGTTGCTGATCGCGCCGCCCGACTGGCCGGCGGCGCTGTTCCACAGCGTGGTGCCGCAGCTGCACGGCCACGATGCGCTGATGCTGGCGGTCGGCATCGTCGGCGCCACCATCATGCCGCACTCGATTTATCTGCACTCGGGCCTGACCGGGCAGCGCGCGCCGGCCGTCAACGATGCCCAGCGGCGCCGGCTGCTGCGCTGGTCCAATCGCGAAGTGGTGCTGGCGCTGGGCCTGGCCGCGCTGGTCAACATGGCCATGGTGGCGATGTCGGCCCGGGCCTTCAGCCGCACCGCGCCGGGACTGGCCGACATCGCGGCCGCCTACCGCACGCTGGCGCCGGCGCTGGGCGCGGGCGCGGCCGGCCTGTTCCTGGTGTCGCTGCTGGCGTCCGGCATTTCCAGTTCGGTGGTCGGCACCATGGCCGGCCAACACATCATGCAGGGCTTTGTCGGCTTCCGCGTGCCGCTGCTGGCGCGGCGGCTGATCACCATGGTGCCGGCGGTGCTGGTGTGCCTGGTCACCGATCCGATGCGGGCCATGCTCGGCAGCCAGGTCGTGCTCAGCATTCTGTTGCCGCTGCCGCTGATCGCGCTGGTGGTGCTGTCGGCGCGGCCGTCGGTGATGGGGCGCTTTGCCGCCTGCCGCAAGCTGACCTGGACGGCCTCAGCGGCCACCGCCGCCATCGTGCTGCTGAACGCGGCCTTGATCTGGCAGGCGCTGGCCTGAAACAATGTGGGCCGCCGTCTCGCCCAGCAGAAACTGCTGGAACGCGCGCGCCACCGGCGGCAGCGGCCGGTCGCTGCAGTACACCGCATGCCAGTGGCGTATCAGCGGAAAACCCTGCACGTCCAGCTGGCGCAGGCGGCCGTCGCGCAACTCGTCCTCGACATCGTGCGCCGACAACAGGCTGATCCCCATACCGGCCATCACCGCCTGCTTCACCGCTTCGCCGGCGCCCAGCTCCATCACGCGCGGCGGCGCGGCGCGGTGCAGGAAAGCTTCGTTGGCGGCGTGGCGGGTGTCGGTGCCGTTTTCGCGCACGATCAGGCACTCGGCGCCGAGACGGCCGCGGGCGATGGCGCGCGCGCCGACCAACGCATGCGCCGGCGCGGCCACCAGCACGAACGGATGCTCGGCAAACGGTTGCGCCGCCACATGCGGCATCTCGGGCGCGCGCACCATCACCGCCAGATCGATCTGCTCGCTGCGCAGCATGGCGATCAGCTGGTCGCGCGGGCTGACTTTCATCTCCAGTTCGACGTCGCCGCGGTCATGCAGGAAAGCGTTGATCAGGTGCGGGAAGAAGCGGCTGCCGGAAGTGATCACGCCGACCCGCAGATGCTGGGTGCCGCCGCTTATCAGATCGGCCAGCGACTGCTCGGCATGGTTCAGGTCGGCCAGGATCACCTGGCAATGGCGCAGCACCAGGTGGCCGCCGTCGGTCAGCGCGATGCGCTTGCCATGGTGCGCGAACAGCGGCACGCCGGCCAGCTCCTCGACCTGCTTGATCTGCATCGATACCGCCGGTTGGGTCAGATGCAGATCCTCGGCCGCGCGCGAAAAGCTCAGGTGCCGCGCCACACTTTCGAAAATGCGGATCTGGCGGAGTGTGATGTGTTTCATCCACCCAGTGTAGCTGAGCCTTTGGGAGAGGCGCCCCTCCCGCTGGAGCAGGCTGCCGTGTAGGACAACGCGCCGTCTTACGGCAGCAGCAACAGCTTGCCGGTGGTGGCGCGGCTGGCCATGTCGGTGTGCGCGCGCACCGCGTCCGCCAGCGGATAGACCGCGCCGATGTTGATCTTCAGCTTGCCCTCGGCGATCCAGTCGAACAGCTGCCCGGCGTGATGGCGCAGCAGTTCCGGTGTGGGGATCAAATTGGCGTACACGGCGTAACCGAGCTTGATGCTCTTCGGCAGGCTCATGATGTTAAGCGCGCCGGGGCCGCCCAGCACCGGACCGTACCAGCAGAAGGTGCCGGAACGCCGCAACACGTCCAGCGAACCCTGGAAGGTCGAGGGTCCCGAGCCGTCATACACCACGTGCACGCCCGCGCCGTCGGTCAACCGCAATGCCTGCTCGGCAAACTTGCCTTCGGCATCGACGATCACGTGGTCGGCGCCGGCCGCCTTGGCCGCCGCTACCTTGTCCTGCGACGACACGCGGCCGATGACTTTGCCGCCGTACAGCTTGGTGATCTGCGTCAGCAGCAGGCCGACGCCGCCCGCCGCCGCGTGCACGAAGGCGATGTCGCCCGGCTGCGTGCGGTAAAAATCGGTGGCGAAGTGCTTGGCGGTCAGGCCCTGCATCATGCTGGCGGCGGCGGTCTGGTCGTCGATAAAGTCGGGCACCGCCACCAGCGCGCCGGCCGGAACGGCGATGCGCTGCGCATAGCTGCCCGGCGCATACACCCACGCCACGCGCTGGCCGACCTCGAAGCCGCTGACGCCCGCGCCCAGCGCCACCACCCGGCCCATGCCCTCGGCACCGAGGATTTTCGGATTCGGCGTCTCGTTCCAGGACATGCCCTGGCGGATGCCGATGTCCATGAAGTTGACGCCGGCCACCGCCACCTCCACCAGCACCTCGCCGGCCCGCGGCGCCGGCTCGGGACGCTCGACGTATTCCAGCACACCGGCATCGCCCACCGCGTTCATCACAACTGCTTTCATCATAGCTCCTTTATTTGAATGATCATTCCATAATTGGTGAAAAAAAAGGCTCAATGCAGAGCCTGAAGGGCAAAACGGGCCAGCGCGTGCAGTTCGGCATCCTCGGCGCCGCCACGCGCGGCCATGCGGATGCCGGCCACGTTGGCCAGCAAGAAGGCCGCCGCATGCTGGGCATTCACCGCGGAAGGGACGTCGCCCTGCCGCTGCGCCTCGGCGATGCGGGCGGCAATCGCCTTGCTCAGCACACGGCCGGTGGCGGCGTGCAGCTGGTTCAGTTCCTCGCGGCTGACGCCGAACTCGGTGAGCGATCCCAGCCCCAGGCACGGCATGTGCGCCTCCGCCACCACCCGCGCCATCATCGCGCGCAGGCCGTCGATGGCTTTCGGGCCGGTGGCCAGCGCGGCCAGATGGGCGCGCGATTCGGCGTCGCCGTAGCGCTGCACGGCGGCGCGGTACAGCTGCCACTTGTCGCCGAACGTGTCATACAGGCTCTGGCGGCCGATGTTCATCGCCTCGGTCAGCATGCCGGCGGACGTGGCGGCGTAGCCGTGCTCGCGAAACACGCCAAGCGCGGCTTCGAGCGCGGTGTCCTGATCGAATTCTTTTGGTCTGGCCATGCGACCAGCATACCTCATATTGGAATGCTTGGTCAACAACCTCACGCCAGCACCGCGCTGCGCTGTTCGATGCGGGCGAGCAGGCGGTGCAGGGCCACCGCATCGTCAAAGGTCGGGCTCAAGCGCGTGCCATGCAGCAGGTCCGAGGCCAGCCGGGCATATGCGGCCGCCACCGGCTGTGCCGGCCCTTCGATCGCCGCGGCCGGCAACGCCAGTACCTGCAAGCTGCCGTCCAGGCGTGCACCGCGCAATTCGAAGCCGCCGATGCCCACATAGCCAACCGGACTGGTCAGCACCAGGTCGCCCTCGCTGCCGTTGATCTCGACGTGGAAATTGGTGCCACGCGACAGGCCGCCGCGGAAATGCGCCGACAGCGCCGCACCGTTCTCCAACTGGGCCGCCAGCAGCACCTGGTCAGCCACCGTGTAGGGCTGCTCATCGCCCGACTCCTCGATGCGCACCGTCTTGCGCGCATTGCCCTGCATGCCTGACAGCGAAGCCACGCCGCTGCCGACCGCGTGCAGCACGCCATCCAGCGTATGCGCGAACGGCACGTTCAGCATGGCGGCGCCATTGGCACGGTCCAGCGTGTAGCGATAACTTTCCGGCATCGTGGCGCCCCACAGGATGCCCGAACCAAGCACCGACACCGACAGCACGCGGCCCACATAGCCCTCGGCAATCAGTTCGCGCAGGCGCACGAACGGTGGCGCGGCACGCGTCTGCAGGCCGATGGCGGTGGCCACGCCGCGCTCGCGCGCCAGGTCGCGCAGCGCTTCCGCTTCGGCCAGACTGACGCCCAGCGGCCATTCCGAAAACACCGCCTTGCCGGCGGCGATCGCCTGAGTGACCAGCGCATGGTGTTGCGGCACCTTGACCGTCACCACCACCAGATCGACCTCGGGGTGGCGCACCAGTTCCTCGGCCGAGGCCAGCGCGTGGGGCACGCCGAATTTCTGTGCGGCGGCCTGCGCCGTCGCCGGCTCGTGGTGGCTGAGCGCGGTGATGCGGTAGTCCGGCAGCGCCTGCAGGGCCGGAATGTGGGCGGTGGCGGCCCAACCTTTTTCGGGATGCACGCCGATCAGGCCGACGCGGACGGGAAATTGCTGCATGATGTTTCCTTATGATCTGATGGGTCTATAATAGGCACAGCAGATCAGACTATCAATCGCCATAAATCCAAATTTATTGTCTACTCGTCCAAATCAATCATATAGATGGATCCCTTAACTGATATTCTCAGCGGCCTGCACATCCGCCGCGCCAGCTACACCCGGCTGGACGCCACCGCGCCGTGGGGCGTGAAATCGCCGGGCGAACCGGGCATCAATTTCGTAATGGTGCTGCGCGGCTCGGCCCTGCTGAGCGTCGATGGTCAGGCGCAGCCGCTGGGCTTGCGCAGCGGCGACCTGTTCATCATGCTGGACGGCACGCCGTTCCGCCTGGTCGATCACGAGGATTCGGCCCTGATCGATTGCGTGGACGTGGAAAAGCTGCGGGTGGATAACCGCATCAAAATCGGCGGCGACGGCGCCCTTACCACCTTCATCGGCGGCGCCTTCGAGATCGACGCGCTGGCGGCGCAACCGCTGCTGGCGGCTCTGCCGGCGCTGCTGTACCTGAAGCTGGACGCCCAGCGCAGCCTGGCCTTCCAGTCGGTGCTGGAAATGCTGGCGCTGGAAACGGAATCGCCCGGACTGGGCTCGGAAGCGGTGATCGGCCGCCTGTTCGAACTGCTGTTCGTGCACGCGATCCGCGCCTACACCCAGCTGGCCTGCGGCGCGGCGAGCCGCGGCTGGCTGGCCGCACTGGCCGACCGCCAGCTGGCCAAGGCGCTGGAAGCCATGCATGGCGATCCGGCGCAGGACTGGACGGTGGAAACGCTGGCGCGCGCGGCCGGCATGTCGCGCTCCAGCTTTGCTGCCCGCTTCAAGGAGGTGGTGGGCCAGACGCCGCTCGACTACCTGACCCGGTGGCGCATGTACCGCGCGCGCCGCCTGCTGCGGCAGGACAACCTGGCGCTGTCCGAAGTGGCGCGCCAGGTCGGCTACGAATCGGCGGCCGCCTTCAACCGCGTGTTCCGGCGCGAGATGGCGATCACGCCGGGCGCCTTCCGCAAGGCCGGCGCGGCGGCCTGATTACGCCGGCGTGACCAGACCTTTTTCCACCGCCGGACGGGCGACGAAGTTGGCCAGCACGCGCGCCACGTTGGGGAAGTTCTCGAAGCCGACCAGCGGCGCCGCCTCGTAGAAACCGACCAGGTTGCGCACCCACGGGAAGATGGCGATGTCGGCGATGGTGTACTGCTCGCCCATGATCCACGCGCGGCCTTCCAGGCGTTTTTCCAGCACGCCCAGCAACCGCCTGGCTTCGTTGACGTAACGGTTGAGCGGGCGCTTGTCCTCGTATTCCTTGCCGGCGAAGCGGTGGAAGAAGCCGACCTGGCCGAACATCGGGCCGATGCCGCCCATCTGGAACATCACCCACTGCAGGGTCTCATAGCGGCCGGCGGCGTCGGCCGGGATCAGCTTGCCGGTTTTCTCGGCCAGGTAGACCAGGATCGCGCCCGATTCGAACAGCGGCAGCGGCTTGCCGTCCGGTCCGTCGGGATCGATGATGGCCGGGATCTTGTTGTTCGGATTCAGCGACAGGAAGTGCGGCGTGGTCACGCCCTCGTCGTTCAGCGGAATCTTGTGGGCTTCGTACGGCAGGCCGATTTCCTCCAGCATGATCGACACCTTGACGCCGTTCGGCGTGGCCATCGAGTACAGCTGCAGGCGCTCGGGATGCTGGGCCGGCCATTTGTCGTTGATGAAAAATCCAGACAGCGCGTGGGACATCGTGTTCTCCGTGGCAAAAGCAAAACGCCTATTCTCCACTCATTCCGGATTTCCTGCAGTCCGTCGCATTTTTTTCCATCGGCCTGAAGATGGATATAAGATCGTCATGCTTTCCATTCTTTCAAGAGGCCCAATGATGCGCTACGTCCTGTCCGCTGTCCTGCTTGCCGCCGCACTCCCTGCCCATGCCCAGACGCCCGCCACCGACGTACCGCTGATCGAGCGCGCGAAAATCTTCGGCAATCCGACCAAGGCCGCAGCCCGCCTCAGCCCCGACGGCAAGTGGCTGTCCTGGATCGCGCCGCGCGACGGGGTGTTGAACGTGTGGGTGGCGCCGGCCGACCATCCGTCGCAGGCGAAACCGCTGACCGATGAAAAAGTCCGCCCCATCCGCAGCAATTTCTGGTCGCCCGATTCTAAAGTGGTGCTGTTCATCCAGGACAAGGGCGGCGATGAAAACTTCCTGCTGTATGGCGTCGACGTCGCCAGCGGCAAGCAGACCAATTACACGCCGTTCGAGAAGACCCGCGCCCAGGTGCTGCAGATCAGCAGCAAGATCAAGGACCGCATCCTGGTCGGCATCAACAACCGCGATCCGCGCTGGCACGATGTGTACAGCCTGGAGCTGGCGACCGGCAAGCTGACGCTGGTGCAGCAGAACGATGGCTACGGCGGCTTCCTGGCCGACGACCAGCTCAAGCTGCGCATCGCCGAAAAATCGCGCGCCGACGGCGGCGTCAGCTACTACCGCATGAACGATGGCAAGGTGGAAAGCACGCCGCTGGTCGAGGTCGGCCTGGAGGATTCGCAGACCACCTCGCCCTGGGCCTTCACCACCGACGGCAGCACCCTGTACTGGACCGACTCGCGCCAGCGCAACACCTCGGCACTGGTGGCGCAGGATGTCGCCAGCGGCAAGATGACTGTGCTGGCCGAAGACCAGCGCGCCGACATCGGCGGCACCCTGCAGGACAAGAAGACCGGCCGGGTGCAGGCCTACAGCATCGATTACCTGACCCAGGAATACGTGCCGCTGTCGGATGACATCAAGGATGACCTGGCCTTCCTGAAGAACAACACCAAAGGCCAGTTCGTCATCACCTCGCGCACCGAGGCCGACGACAAATGGCTGGTGGCGGTGGACGCCGTCACCGCGCCCGACGCGACCTGGCTATACGACCGCAAGGCCAAAAAGCTGACCCGGCTCTACGTCAGCCGCCCCGAGCTGGAAGGCGCGCCGCTGGCGGCCATGCAACCGGTGGAAATCAAATCGCGCGACGGCCTGACGCTGGTGTCCTACCTGACGCTGCCGAAAACCGTGGACCCGACCGGCAGCGGCAAGGCCGGCAAGCCGGTGCCGATGGTGCTGTTCGTCCACGGTGGTCCGTGGGCACGCGACCGCTACGGCTACAACAGCTACCACCAGTGGCTGGCCAATCGCGGCTACGCGGTGCTGTCAGTGAACTACCGCGGCTCGACCGGCTTCGGCAAGAACTTCATCTCGGCCGGCGACCTGCAATGGGGCCGCAAGATGCATGACGACCTGATCGACGCGGTGCAATGGGCGATCAGGAACGGCGTCACCACCGGCGACAAGGTGGCCATCATGGGCGGCTCGTATGGCGGTTACGCCACGCTGGCCGGCGTCACCTTCACCCCGACCACGTTTGCCTGTGGCGTCGACATCGTCGGCCCCTCCAACCTGTTCACGCTGCTGCAGACCATTCCGCCGTACTGGGAAGCCGGCAAGCAGCAGTTTTACAAGCGCATGGGCGACCCGACCACCGAGGATGGCCGCGCGCTGCTGAAGGAACGTTCGCCGCTCAACTACGCCGACAAGATCCGGCGGCCGCTGCTGATCGGCCAGGGCGCCAACGATCCACGCGTCAACGTGCGCGAATCGGAACAGATCGTCGACGCCATGGCGGCCAGGAAGATCCCGGTAACCTACGTGGTGTTCCCCGACGAGGGCCACGGTTTCGCACGTCCGGTCAACAACATCGCCTTCAACGCGGTGACCGAAAACTTCCTGGCGCAGTGCCTGGGCGGCCGCGCGGAAGCGATCGGCAATGCGGTCAAGGCTTCCACCGCGCAGGTGAAGCACGGCGCCGAGTTCGCGCCCGGCCTGGCCGAAGCCATCAAATGAAGGCCCGCCGCGCACGGGACGCCGGCCTGTGCGCGGCTGACGCTTTGCGGCCGGCTTGAACATGATCGCGGCGGTTGACGGCCGGGCACCCGCACAGCGTGGCCTGGACCGGCGCCCGTTCAGCCGCCGTCCGCCCGGGCCAGCGAGGCGCGCAGGGTCATCGTCACCGGGTAGCTGCGCGTGACCGGCCGCCCCAGGTCGTAACAGCGGTTCAGCAGGTCGCTGACACCGTTCAGCGTCATCTCGCGCCACGGCATGTGCACCGTGCTCAGGCGCGGCGCCGAAAATTCCGCGCTGGGCGTGTCGTCGTAGCCGATCACCGAGATTTCATGCGGCACGCGGATGCCGGCCTCCTGAAAATACGACAGCGCGCCCACCGCCATCTCATCGTTGGCGCAGAACATGGCGCTGCAGCGCCGTCCCGATTCCATCAGCTCCTTGGCGGCCGACCAGCCGCCGGCCGGCGAAAAGTCCTTCTCCACCACCCACAGCTGGCTGTCGGCGATGCCGGCCGCCTGCATCTCGCGCATGAAGCCGTTCACGCGCGAGACGCTGTCCGGCAGGCTGGCCGGGCCGGCCACCACGGCGATCCGCCGGTGGCCGTGGTCGAGCAGCGTGCGCGCGGCGATCTTGCCGCCCAGCTGGTGATCGACCGTGAAACACTGGGCGGCAATGCTGTCGAACTGGTGGTTCAGCACCACCACCGGCTTGGGCCGCGGCCCCAGCGCCGCCAGGTCTTCCTCCAGCAGCACGTTGCTCATCAGGATCAGGCCGTCACAACCGCGCTCGACAAGGAAGGCCATGCCCTCGATCGCCTGCTGGCGCGCACCGCCCAGGCCGGCGCCGAAGGCCACCACCATGTGCAGGCCGGAGGCGCGCAGTTCGTTGTCGATGATCTGCAGGATGGGCGTGTAAAACGTACCGCTCAGCACCGGGATGTACACGCCGATCATCTGGCTGCTGCCGGACAGCAGGGTGCGCGCCGCGTGCGACGGCCGGAAGCCCAGCTCGTCGATGGCGGCCCTGACCTTGGCCAGGGTAGCCGGCGACACCGAGCCCTTGCCGCTGACCACGCGCGACGCCGTGCCCAGTCCCACGCCAGCCAGCCTGGCCACGTCCTTAATGGTCGCCATGCGTTTTCACATAGGTCATGATGTTGAGGAAGGTGTCGGTCCAGTAGCGGTCGCGGTGCGCGGCCAGATAACTTACCAGCTCCTCGTGCGCCGCCGCGCTGGTGGTCAGATAATCGCCGCCGACGCCGTGGAAAGTGAAGTTGACCATGGTGCCCTGGCGCGCGGCCTGCTCCACCAGCGCGATCAGCTGCTGGCCGCTCAGCCCTTCCGGCGCGTACACGCCGACCGCATACGGATCCAGGCCGCGCATGGCGGGCGTGACCGCCGTGCCGCCGACCTTGATGGCGACAAAGGCGTCGCGCAGGCCGGGCAGATAATTGACGCCGCCCGCCAGCACGTCGCCGCACGGCACGGTGTAGGTGCGCTCGCGCTTGCCGTCGATGGCGTACAGCATGGTGTTGGCGACGCGCACCTGGTCCTGCATCTGCTCGGCTGTGGTGGTGTCGAGGTCGCGCTGGCGCTGCACCCAGTCGTGCCCCGCCGCCTTGGCCGAACACTGGTGGAACAGGCTGTGGTTGCCGAGCTCGTGGCCATGGGACGCCGCGCGGCGCCAGTCGGCCAGCCGCTTGTCGACCGCCGGATTCGACAGCTGCAAATAGAAACTGCCCTTCAGCCCGTATTTGTCCAGGGTCGGAATCGCGTGGTCGAGCTGGGAGTCGAGCGCGTCGTCGTAGGCCAGACTGACGGCGGCGCGGGCGCCGTGTGGCCAGCGGTAAGCGGATTCGGCCGGTTCGGCGGCCGAACCGGCGGTGTGCGCCGCCAGCAGCGCCGCCAGGGTCAAGCAGGTGCGTAGTGTCATCCGGGGTCTCTCTGATGGAAACGTTACCAGATCATGGCACCGCCTGATAACGTTGTCAAACCCTGTGAGGGTTTGGAAACGTTGCCAATTTGCCGCACTCGGCATGAAAACACATGCATGAGAGGCCAAACTGCTGCGCTGCGAATTGACTTTGATTTTTGGCCAATGCTATATTCATCACACATTTGGAAAGCTTTCCAGAATTTTCAGATGCGGTAGCGAGGCGGAGTTGTTTATATAAAAACAGGAGATAACATGCAATATCCCAAGACACGACACACTTTAATGAGCCTGGCCGTGGCCAGCGCTTGCGCGGCGGCCACCCAGGGCTACGCCCAGGAGACGCCCAGGGTCGCGGCGGCCGGCGAAGATCAGCCGGTGCAAAGCATCGTGGTCACCGGCCTGCGCCAGTCGCTGGCCTCGTCCATGAACCTGAAGCGCAATTCCGACGGCGTGGTCGACGGCATCGTCGCCGAAGACATCGGCAAATTCCCCGACACCAACCTGGCCGAATCGCTGCAGCGCATTTCCGGCGTGTCGATCGACCGCTCGATCGGCGAAGGCTCGAAGATCACCGTGCGCGGCGTCGGCCCCGACTTCAACCTGGTGCTGCTGAACGGCCGCCAGATGCCGACCTCCAACCTGGGCGATCTGAATGGCCGCGCCTTCGACTTTGCCAACCTGGCGTCGGAAGCGATCTCGCAGCTGCAGGTCTACAAGACCAGCCGCGCCGAGAACGCCACCGGCGGCATCGGCGCCACCATCAACGTGATGACCGCCAAGCCGCTCGACCGCCCCGGCCTGCACGCCAGCATCGGCGCCAAGGGCGTGTATGACACCTCCAACGACACCCTGCCGAAAGACGTCCAGGCCAGCAAGTCGCTGACGCCGGAAGTGTCGGGCATCTACTCGAACACCTTCGCCAACAACACCTTCGGTATCGCCCTGACCGGCAGCTACCAGGAACGCAACCTGGGCTACAACAACGCCGCCGTCAGCAACGGCTGGAAGGGCCCGTTCCGCGGCGACGAAAACAACTGGGGCACCATCCCGCAAGGTCCGAGCGCCGATTGCCCGCAGTGCACCATCACCAACCGCCCGACCGGTTCGCAGCTGTACTCGGTGCCGCAAAACCTGAACTACAACTTCAACGGCGTCAAGCGCCAGCGTACCAACGCCCAGCTGACCTTGCAGTACAAGCCGGTCGACACCCTGGTCACCACGCTGGACTACACCTATTCCGAGAACAAGATCCAGACCAAGCGCAACGATATCTCGGCCTGGTTCAACTTCGGCCCGTCGAGCAGCGCGTGGACCCAGGGCTCGCCATCGAGCCCGCTGATGTACAAGGAATTCGTGTCCAACAGCGACATCGCCATGGGCGCGGCCGACTTCGCCACCAAGACGCAGAACAAATCG
Source organism: Duganella callida (assembly GCF_004614165.1). Taxonomy (GTDB): domain Bacteria; phylum Pseudomonadota; class Gammaproteobacteria; order Burkholderiales; family Burkholderiaceae_D; genus Rugamonas; species Rugamonas callida. Next base: position 19,030 of record NZ_SPVG01000097.1, read on the forward strand.
CTGGGCTTCAACGCCGTGTGGAAGCCGACCAACACCCTGCGCCTGGAACTGGACGCGCACCACTCGACCGCCGAATCGGGCGCCGACAGCCCCTTCGGCTCCAGCAACACCCTGGGCACCGCCAGCTTCAGCCGCGGCAACACCACGGCCGACTTCAGCCACGACTTCCCGGTGCTGAGCATCGACGGCGCCGACTTTGTCGGCAAGCCGCAGCAAGTCACCGGCTCGGTGTTCACCAACTCCTATATGCGCGGCGAAGTCGAGCAGTTCCAGACCAAGGGCGCCTGGAAAGTGCTGGAAGCGTCCGAGCTGAAATTCGGCCTCAACTACACCAAGGTGGACAACCGCTCGGCCTTCTCCAACAACCAGCGCGACACCTGGGGCGGCGCCACCAAGCCGTCCGACTACCCGAGCAGCCTGTGGCACCAGGACACGCTGCGCCAGTACTTCGACAAGATCGACGGCAGCAACAGCTCGGCGCTGTTCAACCAGTTCTACACGTTTAACTTCAACCAGGTGCGCCAGGCGGCGGCCGCCGCCTCCGGCCTGCCGAACATGTATCTGCCGAAGAATTACTTCGACAACGACGCCCGCACCGAAGAGAAGTCCAAGGCGCTCTACCTGCAGTTCAACACCGACTGGGATACCGTCCTGCCGATCCACACCGCGTTCGGCGTGCGCTACGAAAAAACCGACGTGGTCTCGACCGCGCTGGTGCCGGCCGCCACCAAGATCACCTGGGTGTCGCAGAACGAGTTCCCGATCACCTTCGGCGACCCGACCTTCACCACCCTCACCGGCCGCTACCACAACCTGCTGCCGAGCTTCGACTCCGACGTCGACCTGACGCCGAACCAGAAGCTGCGCTTCAGCTACGGCGAAACCATCGGCCGGCCGCGCTGGGACCAGATCCAGGGCGGCACCACGCTGAACTCGCTGGTGCGCACCGACGGCGGCACCGGCTCGCAGGGCAACCCGGCGCTGAAGCCGGTCAAGTCGAAAAACTTCGACCTGTCCTACGAGTGGTACTACGGCGAACAGAACTTCGTCTCGCTGGGCCTGTTCAAGAAGAACCTGGAAAACTACGCCGGCCAGTCGCGCATCATCGCCACCCCGTTCAACCTGCACACGCCGGTCGGCGGCGCGCTGTGGAACGAAGCGATCGCCAAGTCGTGCGCGAATACCGACACCACCTGTATTCGCAACTATATCTTCACCAACCACCCGACCGCACCGGGCGTGACCCCGCCGGGCGTGAACGGCGACGTCAACGGCAGCATCGTCGGCCAGCCGAGCGATCCGGTCGCGCAGTTCCAGATCACCTCCTTCTCCAACCAGAAGAAGGCCAGCCTGAACGGCGCCGAGATCAACCTGCAGCACATGTTCGGCAACAGCGGCTTCGGCATCTCGACCAACTACACCTATGTGCATTCGGGCCTGCGTTACGACAACAACGCGGTGGGCGAACAGTTCGCGCTGGTCGGCCTGTCCAACTCGTACAACGTGGTCGGCATCTTCGAGAACAAGAAGTGGACCGGACGCCTGGCCTACAACTGGCGCGGCGAGTTCCTGTCGTCGACCTTCGACGGCGCCGGACCGAACCCGCAATACGTCGAACCGTACGGCCAGCTGGACCTGAGCATCAGCTACAACTACAACGACAAGCTGAGCTTCCAGTTCGAGGGCATCAACCTGACCGACGAAATCCAGCGCGTGCACAGCCGCACCAAGCAACAGCTGGAATCGGTGACGCAAGCCGGTCCGCGTTACATGATAGGCGCGCGCTACAAGTTCTAAGAACGTTGTAGCCACACCACGCCAAGCCGCTGTTTATCAGCGGCTTTTTTTGTTCGGATCGGTTAAACTTCCTGCAACTCATTACGTAATAAGGCGGACTATGGTGCGGCGTATCGTGATCGTGGGCGGCGGCTCCGCCGGCTGGCTGACGGCCGGGCTGATGGCGGCGGAGCAACGCGCCGGCGTGCAGGTCACGCTGATCGAATCGCCCGACGTGCCGCCCATCGGCGTCGGCGAAGGCACCTGGCCCAGCATGCGTGACACGCTGCGCCGCATCGGCGTGTCCGAGTCCGATTTCTTCCGCGAGTGCGACGCCGCCTTCAAGCAGGGCTCGCGCTTCAACCGCTGGGTCGATGGCGGCGCGCAGGACTATTATTTCCACCCGTTCTCCATGCCGCAGGGCTACAGCGAAGTCGACCTGCCCGCCCAGTGGCAGGCCCAGCATCCGCATATCCCGTTCGCCGACCTGGTCAGCTACCAGCCGCATTTGTGCGTGCAGGGGCGCGCGCCCAAGCAGCCGGCGACGCCGGAATACGCCTCGGTGGCCAACTACGGTTACCACCTCGATGCCGGCAAGTTCGGCGTGTTCCTGCGCAAGCACTGCCTGGAAAAGCTGGGCGTGCAGTACGTGCCGGACCACGTGCTGGCGATCCGGTCGCACGACAATGGCGACATCGCCGCGCTGCAGACCCGCGAACACGGCGCGCTCGAAGGCGACCTGTTCATCGACTGCACCGGCATGCAAGCGCTGCTGCTGGGCCAGCACTACGGCGTGCCGCTGATTTCGCAGAAGCACGTGCTGTACAACGATTCCGCGCTGGCGGTGCAGGTGCCCTACCCGGCCGCCGATTACCCGATCGCCTCGCAGACCTCGTCCACCGCGCAAAGCGCCGGCTGGATCTGGGACATCGGCCTGCCGACCCGGCGCGGCGTGGGCCACGTCTACGCCAGCGGCTATATCAGCGACGATCAGGCCGAGGCGGAACTGCGCGCCTACATCGCGCAGACCAGCGGCCAGACCGACATCCCCCAGCCGCGCAAGCTCAGTTTCAGCCCCGGCTACCGTGCACGGTTCTGGCACCGCAACTGCGTGGCGATCGGCCTGTCGGCCGGCTTCATCGAGCCGCTGGAAGCGTCGGCCCTGGCGCTGGTGGAAATGTCGGCCAGCATGGTGTGCGACGAACTGCCGGCCGACCGCGCCGCCATGGACATCGTCGCCCGGCGCTTCAACGAAGCCTTCACCTACCGCTGGGAACGGGTGATCGACTTCCTCAAGCTGCACTACACGCTGAGCCGGCGCCGCGACAGCGCCTACTGGCGCGACAATACGGCCGAGACGCCCGAGCGCCTGGCCGAACTGCTGACCCTGTGGCGCCACCGCGCGCCCTCGCGCAACGACTTCAACCGCATCGAAGAAGTGTTCCCCTGGGCAAGCTATCAGTACATCCTGTACGGCATGGGCTTCCGCAGCGAATTCAGCCGCGCGTCCAGGCCGCGGGACGCCGCCATCGCGGACGGCTATTTCCGCGAAGCTGCATCACTCACCCGAAAAATGCTGGGCGCGCTGCCGGACAACCGCACGCTCATCCATCACATAAAACAGCACGGCTTGCAGAAGATATAGAAAGAGACAAATGCCTACTCCGGTTTTACTGAACAACATCGAACACAAAGACATGCGCATCATCACCGCCCGCGGCGCCCGGTACGGCGACCAGGTGATGGCGGTGACCACCTTCCCGTCCGAGTTCCGCGACGTGCAGGCATGCTTCCCCATCGTGTTCCGCAAGACCACCGACGGCCTGGGCTTCGAACCGATCGCGCTGTTCGGCTTCCACGAAGCGGAAAACCTGTTCCTCCAGGGCGAGCGCTGGGATGCGCCGTACGTGCCGATGATGCTGGAGCGCCAGCCCTTCCTGATCGGCGTCAGCGGCGAGGAACTGATGATCAATGTCGACCTCGACCACCCGCGCGTCAGCCGCGACCAGGGCCAGGAGGTGTTCCTGCCGCACGGCGGCAACACGGAATACCTGGAACGCGTCAACTCGCTGCTGTCGGCCATCCACCAGGGCATGCAGGGCATGGGCGGCTTCCTGTCGGCGCTGCTCGAACACGAACTGCTGGAAAGCTTCGTGCTCGACGTCGAGCTGAACGACGGCTCGCAGAACCGTCTGATCGGCTTTTACACCATCAACGAAGACCGCCTGCAGGCGCTGTCGGGCGAGGCGGTGGCCAAGCTGCACGCCGCCGGCCACCTGCAGGCGATCTACCTGGTGATCGCCTCGCTGTCCAACTTCCGCATGCTGATCGACCGCAAGAATGCTAGCCTCGCCTGAAGCCATCCGCGAAGTCCATGGCCTCACGCCGACCACGCTCGGCGACGAGATCCTGACCTCCACCACGCCGCTGGTCCTGCGCGGCCTGGCGGCGGACTGGCCGATGGTGCGCGCCAGCCTGGAATCCGACCAGGCCGGCGACGCCTACCTGCGCCGCTACTACCAGGGCGCCACCGTCGGCGCCATGCTCGGTGCGCCGGACTCGGCCGGCCGCTTCTTCTACAACGAGCAACTGAACGGCTTCAACTTCCAGCCGGTGCGCGCCAAGCTGAACGCCGTGCTGGACGAAATCCAGGCCAAGCGCGACATGCATCCGGCGCCGACCGTGTACGTCGGCTCGACCACCATCGACACCTGTCTGCCCGGCTTCCGCCAGCACAACGACCTCGACCTCGGAGCGCGCGACGCCCTGGCCAGCATCTGGATCGGCAACCGCACCCGCATCGCCGCCCACTACGACCTGCCCGACAACGTCGCGGTGGTGGCAGGCGGGCGCCGCCGCTTCACGCTGTTCCCGCCGGAACAGCTGCCGAACCTGTACATCGGCCCGATCGATTTCACGCCGGCCGGCCAGGCCATCAGCCTGGTCGATTTCCACCAGCCGGACCTGGACAAGTTCCCGCGCTTCGCCGAAGCCATGCGCCACGCACAGAGCGCCGAGCTGGCGCCGGGGGACGCCATCTTCATCCCCAGCATGTGGTGGCACCACATCGAGGCGCTGTCGCCGTTCAATGTGCTGATCAACTACTGGTGGCGGCAGTCGCCCGACTACATGGATACGCCGACCACGGCCCTGATGACCGCCATCCTCACCATGCGCGACCTGCCGCCGGCGCAGCGCAAGGTCTGGCAGGACATCTTCAACCACTACATTTTCGAGGCCGGCGAAGAAACGGCCGCGCATATCCCGCCGGCCGCGCGCGGCGCGCTGGGCCCGCTGACGGCGGACGGCGCGCGCGCCCTGCGTGCGCTGCTGCTGCAAAGACTCAACCGATAATAAGGAATAAGGAGACTACGCCATGCGTGACCCGAATAACCGTCAACCCGTACGTCGCGTCGTCATCTGCGGCGGCGGCACCGCCGGCTGGATGGCCGCCGCCGGCATCTCCAAGGTGCTGAGCAAGGTGCTCGAGATCACCCTGATCGAATCGGAGGAGATCGGCACCGTCGGCGTCGGCGAAGCGACGATTCCGACCCTGATGAACTTCCACAACGTGCTGGAGATCAACGAGCAGGAATTCATGGCCGAGACCCAGGCCACCTTCAAGCTGGGCATCAGCTTCGAAGGCTGGCGCAATGTGCGCGAGGATTACATCCACTCGTTCGGCGTCACCGGCACCGACCACTGGACCGCCGGCTTCCAGCACTTCTGGCACAAGGGCGTGCAGCGCGGCCTGGCCGGCGACTACGGCGACTACTGCCTGGAACTGAAGGCGTCGCTGGAAAACCGCTTCGCCCACCTGCCCAACAATGGCATGAATTACGCCTACCACCTGGACGCCGGCCGCTACGCCAAATACCTGCGCCGCCTGAGCGAGGCGCGCAACGTCAGGCGCATCGAAGGCAAGATCGTGCGCTACACCAGGCAGGACGCCACCGGCGACGTCCGTTCGGTGGTGCTGGAGTCGGGCCAGGAAATCGAAGGCGACCTGTTCATCGACTGCACCGGCTTCCGCGGCATGCTGATCGGCGAAGCGATGGGGGTGCCGATGGACGACTGGTCGGAATGGCTGTTCTGCGACCGCGCCATCGCGGTCCAGACCGAGTCGGTGGGCGACGCCGTGCCGCTGACGCGCTCCATCGCCCACCAGGCCGGCTGGCAGTGGCGCATCCCGCTGCAGCACCGGGTCGGCAACGGCATCGTGTTTTCCAGCCGCCACCTGGACGAGGACGCGGCACGCCAGCAACTGCTGCGCAATGTCCAGGGCCGCACCTTGATCGAACCGCGCCTGATCAAGTTCAAACCCTGCCAGCGCCAGCAGACCTGGAAAGGCAACGTGATCGCCATCGGCCTGGCCAGCGGTTTCCTCGAACCGATCGAATCGACCAGCATCCATTTGATCCAGCGCGCCGTGATCCGGCTGATGCAGATGTTCCCGTCGGACGGCATCCAGCAGGCCGACATCGACGAGTTCAACACCCAGTGCAACCACGAGATCGAGCACATCCGCGATTTCATCATCCTGCACTATCACGTCAACAACCGCACCGACTCGCAATTCTGGATCGACTCGCGCGAAATGAGCATCCCCGAATCGCTGCAGCACCGCATCGACCTGTTCCGCGAAACCGGCCGCGTGTTCCGCGTGCCGAACGAACTATTCGCCGAGAACTCGTGGATCCAGGTGATGCTGGGCCAGGGCATCATGCCCAAGTCGCACCACCCCACCGCCGACCTGATGGGCGACGAGGAACTGAAAGGCTTCCTCGGTTCGATCAAGGGCCGCATCGACCGCATCGTGGTGCAGCTGCCGACCCACCAGGCCTACGTCGAACGCTACTGCGGCCGCCCGGACGCGGGCGCCAAGGCGGCCTGAGTTTGCGCCAGCTCAAACAAAGCCACCTTCGGGTGGCTTTTTTATTGCCGCAAGACAAATGCTCGTGTATTGTTAAAAAGCTTACTTTCGCGTATTTGAGGGAACGATGGCCAATCTGAAGCCGTTTTATTATTGTCTGCTGGGTATTGTGATGATCGCCATCCTCACGGCTGTGACATCGGTCGCGCTGATGCCAGCGGGACAAGCGCTAACCATTCTCGCCTTTATCGGCCTGGTACTCTTAGTTCTTCGTCCTGCGTTGAGTCCACCCGGGACGGGGCCAACCAGGGTGCGTATAATTACCGTGCTGGGCTTTTTCGCCGTGGCGACGCAAAATAGTCTGTCGGATCATATCATCAACAATCTGCTGACTATTCTGCGCTCCGTGCCCGAACTGGTCGCAAAGTTCCCTTGGCTACTACAGGCAGAATGGTCCGGTGATCCAGCTCCGCTGCCACTGATTCTGAGTGCGCTCGTCGTTGCCGTGGTCTTTATCGGGCTCAAAGAAGCGCCGATCGCTGGCACGCCTTCCGCGCCACTGAAAAAGCATTTCCCTGAGCCGACTTTTGAAAAACAGTTAAAAGCATTTTGCCGTGCCCTGTACCGCGACCTCGAGATCACAGAAGATCAGGTAAATTGGAGTCCGGACTACGTGGAGCTTGAGGCCGAGGTGGAAATCTCTGACAATCCATCCAATCGCGCCCCGAGACGCATCCTGAATTTACAAACCGCCATCCGTAACGAGCAAAAGGCCAAGACATTTTTGGTACTGGGCGAGCCGGGGGCAGGCAAAAGCGTCGCCCTGCGCAAACTGGCGCTGGATATGCTGTCCGAGTTCAAAGTCGATCAACGGATTCCAATTTATATCAACTTGCGCGAATGGCTTCCAGCACAAGGCGTCGGCCTTCGCTGGTCGCCACAGTCGCCGCCTACGTTGGAGCAATTGGATACTTTCGTGACCACCAAGGTCAGGCAACGGTGCACATATTTCGCGCGCGATTTCGTTGACCGGCATTTTCAGGAACTGTGGGAGCATGGACGCCTGTTTTTTATTTTCGACTCGTTCGACGAAATCCCCGAACTACTGGAGGCCCAAGATGATCCATGGCTGATCAACCAGCTATCCCTACTGCTTTCCAACTTCATCCGCAGTGGCGATGAAACCAGAGGAGTGCTGGCGTCAAGGATGTTCCGCCGCCCTACCGGTCCGTTTGGCGCCGACATGGTACTGGAGATCCGCCCACTTACCGAAGTACGCATTCAGGAAGCCATGAGCAACTACCCGGCTTTCACCGTCCCGCTTCAAAATCAACTCTTGCACGAGCGGCCGGACTGGCTGCCCATCGTCCGCAATCCTTTCATGATGGCGCTGCTGGGAGAATGGGTCAAAACGCATCAGTGCCTGCCAGACACGCAGGCCCAGCTTTACCAGCATTACCTGACAGCCCGCCTGACACAAGTGGAAGCGGATGTACGCAAACATAAATTGAGCACGGAGCAGGTCCTGCAAAGCGCCAAGCGGATTGCATATTTCGTATTCGACAATAGCTCGTTTGGCCTGGAGGCTCCGGTAGCCGTACTGCGTGAGGAATTACAGATTCCACAGCTTGACCAGGTCATCGAGATCCTGAGTCAGGCCATCATCGCCAGAGTCACAGACAAAGAGCCGCGTTCTTTTGCTTTTGTACACCGGCGTTTCCTGGAATATCTTGTCACCACGCGCATGCTGGAGCACAGCGAACCGCCGCCATTCGAAGCGATTCCGACCGATGCCCGCGGCCGCGACGCCACAGTCCTGTATGCCCAGCTGTGTAGTGACAAGATTGCACGCGAACTGGCCGAGCTTTGTTGGAATGAAATTGCACTGCATTTCGGCAGCTCGGAAAACCGGCGTGCCATCCATAGTCTACGATTCCTGACCGACGCGTTCCGGTCACGCCGCCAAGCCTTGGTTGGTTTCTCTGACAAGCTCGCCGTATTTGTTACCGAAAATGCGAAAAATGACGAGGACATGGTGCAGGCAAAAATCTGCCTGGAAGCTACCGGCTTGCTCAGCAATACAGACGCGGTGCCAGTGTTGCAAATCGCTATGACCTGTCCCAACAGCTGGCTACGAGAGACCGCCTTTCGCGCCTGCCGCCATTTGCCCGCATTATCCAGTTCGTTAAAACAGCGCATCAATGACTATGTGGTGAGTATGCCTCCGCTACAATTTTGGCAGGAGCGCAAGGCCTTGTTCCTGTCGCTGGCCTTGTCCGATCCATTACGGGGGGCACACCTCATCGCCACCTGGCGCAAATGGAATTTGCTAATCTCCATTTGCGCTCTGGCACTCAGCAGCGCACTCGTCCCGCCCGTCACAATGCTGATTTGCAGCACGACTGCAATGCTGCTGTTGATGGACAGATTAATCGTCCCGCTGGGCGTCCATTTCATTCCTCGGAGCCGACGTAAACCCATCCACCAGTCAACGATGCTGCCAGCTGGAGCCATTTTCCGAATCCATCAGCATATTTTCGCTGCGGCGGTTGTCTTGACTGGGCTCCAGTTTCTCTACCAATCAGCTGTGTCAGTGCAGTTGGTGCCGCTATCCGGCTATCTGCCGCCACACCATATAAATGGCGTCGCAGCATTGCTTACAATGTTGGGCTTGTTATCGGTGGATTGGTTACTGTTAGGGTATCTGCTCCGAGCCTGCCGGGCTTTCCTGGCTTGGCCGTGGAAACAAAAACTCAGCTTCATCCTCACCATGTCTGCTCTTGCGTTCGGCATTCTCAGCTTCATTACAGTTGTTGTTCTGGCAGCTAAAAAGGTACCGGTTTCGATACAGCATGTGGTCGCCCAAAGTATGGGTACGCTGTTGCTGCTGGTTTTGCTGTGGGCCACAACGCTGCACTTACGAGACTATCTTCACGACCACTTGGCAATGCGCAAATTGTTCCGCACTTTTGAGACCAAAATCTCGCGCGAGCGAATCGTCCACGCCATCGACGCGGTGAGGCTGCCCCAGAGTCGTCTGGCAGTGGTCAGGCAGATCGCAGCAAAAAAACTGCTGGTGGATGGCGACTGGCCCGACGGTTTCAAACTCACTATCCGCAGTGAGCCCGCGATTATCGAGCTCGGCCGATTGCAAGAAAGATGGGAAGGGCTGGACCGCTAGCACGATCAAGATTTATTTTCCGCTTAGCCATGCGACTAACTGATCGTACACCAGCCGGATGCGCGCCGGCACCGGCCCGCGCTGGGGGCGATAGACGTAGATGTCCCAGGCGTCCGGCTGCTGCTTCTGCAGCACCGGCACCAGCCTGCCCTCGGCGATCGGCGCCTCGGCCATGAAGCCGGGCAGCTGGCCGAAGCCGAGCCCGGCCAGGATGGCGTCGAACTCGGCCTCCGAATCGCTGCTGAGGAAGCGCGGGTTCACCGGCGAGATGTGCTGGCCGCCGGCAAAGTACCACGGCCACGCCTTGCCGGTGCTGAGGTCGCGCAGCGAGGTGGTCGGCAAGTCGTGCAGCTGCTCGATGGTCTTCGGCTTGCCGTATTGCGCGATCAGCGCCGACGTGCCCACCGTCAGGAACGGCGGCGAGGCGACCTTGCGCGCGATGTAGCGGCTGTCGTGCATGGCGCCGTAACGCACGCCGATGTCGATGCGGCCATCCACCACGTCGGCATGGGTGTCGCTGAGCTGCATGTCGAAGCGCAGTCGCGGATACTGCTGGCCGATGCGGTTCAGCACCGGCACCATCAGCCGCCGTCCCAGCGCCACCGGCGCGGTCAGCCGCACCAGCCCTTCCGGCTGCTCCGACCGCGCCGCTTCCGTGCCCGGCTGGAACAAGGCATCGATGCGCTGCACGCTGTCGCGCGCCTGCGCGGCCAGGTGTTCGCCATAGGTGGTGATCTGCACCCCGCGCGTGTTGCGGTGGAAGAGCAGCTCGCCCTGCGCCGCCTCCAGGTCCTGCACCGCGCGCGTTACCGCCTGCGGCGAGATGCCCAGCCGCGCCGCCGCCTCCTTGAAGTTGCGCGCCTCCGCCGCCGCCACGAAGATGCGCAGCATTTCCAGTCTGTTCAGCATGTTTGAATTCCAGAAAATGGAATTCTCAAATCATATCATTTCCATTTATTCGCATGATTGGTCTTCCTATACTGGACTCGTCAACCAACCAATGAGGAGTCCACCATGAGCACCAACATCGAAAACAAAGTCGTCGTGATCACCGGCGCCAGCAGCGGCCTGGGTGAAGCCACCGCGCGCTATCTGGCCGCGCGCGGCGCCGCCGTGGTGCTGGGCGCGCGCCGCACCGACAGACTGGAACAGATCGCCGCCGAGATCGGTGCCGCCGGCGGCAAGGCCAGCGTGGCGCGGACCGACGTCACCGACAAGGCGCAGGTGCAGGCGCTGATCGACCACGCGGTGGCCGCCTACGGCCGCGTCGATGTACTGATCAACAACGCCGGCCTGATGTCCATCGCGCCGATGGACCAGGTCAAGGTCGACGAGTGGGACCGCATGATCGACATTAACGTCAAGGGTCTGCTGTACGGGATTGCCGCCGCGCTGCCGTTGTTCCGCCAGCAGAACAGCGGCCACTTCATCAACATCGCCTCGGTGGCCGGCATCAAGGTGTTCAGCCCGGGCGGCACGGTGTACAGCGGCACCAAGTTCGCGGTGCGCGCGATTTCGGAAGGCTTGCGCCACGAGGTCGGCGGCGCGATCCGCACCACCACCATCGAACCCGGCGCGGTCGATTCGGAACTCAAGCACGGCAGCTCGCACGAACAAAGCGCGCAGTTCGTCAAGGAATTCTACAAGCTGGCCATTCCGGCCGACGCGGTGGCGCGCGCCATTGCCTACGCCATCGAGCAGCCGGCCGACGTCGACATCAACGAAATCGTGTTGCGCCCGACGGTGCAGGAGTTCTGAGCATATGCGCGTTGAACCCGGTATTACTTGGCCGCCACCACGCCGCAGGCCAGGCGCTTGCCCGAGTTGCCGGTCGGCTGGGTGACGAAGTCGTCGGCGTCGGCGTGGACGATCACGCCGCGGCCGACCACGTTGCCGGGCGCGCCGTCGTTCAGCGAGATCTGGCTGGTCGGCACGCTCAGGTGCAGCGTGGCCTTGCCGCTGGCGTCGGCGGTGAGGTTGCCGAAGTCGCCGCCGTGGTGGGCCGGCGCGCTCGGGCCGCCATGCTGGTGACCGCCCGGATTGAAGTGGCCACCGGCGCTGTTGCCGTCCGGCGCGCTGCAATCGCCTTTCTCGTGCAGGTGGAAGCCGTGCACGCCCGGCGCCAGGCCGGTGACTTCGGCATCGATCTGCAGCTGGTCGCCCTGCTGGTTGAAACGCACCCAGCCGTTGACATTGTTGCCCTGGGTCGGCTTCAGATCGGCCTGCGCGGTGGTGGCGGCCTGCGCCAGACTGGCGGCGGCCAGCGCCAGGATAGCCGCCAGCAGGCGGGACATCGGGATAACACGCATGAAGTTCTCCGTTATAAAGATGAGCTGACGGCCATTATTGCACTATTCTCACGATTCAGAGTGACTGCTGGTGTATAGTCATTCCACGTCCAACTTTGCGGGAAAGTCCCATGAAAACACTGTACGCAGCCACCCTGATCCTGTCCCTGCTGGGCGCCGGCGCCGTCCACGCCGCCGAGCCGACCGCGCAGCAGAACAAGATGAAAACCTGTAACGCCGACGCCGGCGACAAAAAAGGCGATGAACGCAAAGCCTTCATGAAGCAATGCCTGAGCGCCAAGCCGGCCGAGGCCGCACCGGCGCCGAAACTGACCCAGCAGGAAAAAATGAAGAAGTGTAACGCCGACGCCAGCGCCGGCGGCAAGAAAGGCGACGAGCGCAAAGCCTTCATGAAAGAATGCCTGAGCAACAAATAAGTCGTCCAAACGCCATCCGCCGGATGGCGTTTTACCTTGCGCGGTAGTGTCTTCATGGCACATTAATTGCTTCTAGTTAAATTTTTGTGACCAACTTCGCGTAATGACCACTTACCAAGTAGCCGACGCGGACATGTTCCTACCCCACATGCCCGACGTCGTCCGTTGCGAACTCTCGCTGCGGGAATTGAATCAGATGTGGCGGCTTATCGAGTCGTCCGCCAAGATGAACTGCCCGGCCGAAGCGCGTTTGCTGTTGCCGGCCATGATCGCCACCCGCACCGGCTTCGCGCATCTCGAGCAAGCGCTGGTGGCCAATCTGGTGCAGGAAAAGGTGCGCCACGTGCTGGCCGACCTCGGCACCCAGGCGCGCTATGCGATCGACCTGCTGGTGCGCAACCTGTTCGAGCGCACCGCCGATGTCGGCTTCCTCGCCACCGATGCCGACCTGTGCCGCTTCGTCGCCGGGCTCGACCACGACCAGGCCGCCGCCCGCCAGCGCCTGCACGATTACCGCGACAAGTACACGGTCTACGATGAAATCCTGCTGCTGGACCTGGACGGCCGGGTGCTGGTGCAGCACGACAGCGCCAGCCCGGTCAGCCACAGCGCCGACCCGCTGCTGGCGCAGACGCTGGACACGGATGGTTACGTCGAGACCTTCCGCGCCACCGACCTGCGTCCCGGCAAGGCGCGCGCGCTGGTGTATTCGCAGCGCATGCTGCATCCGGAGACCGGCGCCCCGGCCGGCGTGCTGTGCCTGTGCTTCCACTTCGAGCAGGAACTGGACGCCATCTTCCGTGCCTACCGCGATCCCTCGCAGCGCGCCAACATGCTGCTGCTGGATGCCCAGGACCAGGTGATCAGCAGCGCCGATCCGCTGTGGATACCGGCCGGCGTGCGCATGCCGACCAACACCGGTGCCGAAACGCGCCTGCAGATGTTCGGCGGCCGCGAATACCTGGTGCGCACCTTTGGCTCGGCCGGCTACCAGGGCTACCCCGGCCCGGCCGGCTGGAAGGCGCAATTGATGATGCCGGTCGACCTGGCGTTCCGCGGCCACGCCGCGTCAGCGCTGGACGCGGTGGAGCCGGCGCTGCTGCGCGGCCTGCTGTCGCACGCCGAGGCATTCAGCCCCTCGCTGCATGAGTTGATGAGTTCGGTCACGCGCACCACCCGCACCATCGAGCGCATCGTCTGGAACGGCAAGGTGACCAGCGCCGCCAACGACCACGGCAACGCCGGCAAGCTCAACACCGTGCTCGACCAGATCACCGAAACCGGCGAGCGCAGCGACGCCCTGTTCTCGCACTCGATCCAGGATTTGTACCAGACCGTGCTGGCCTCCAGCCTCAGCGAAGCGGGCCTGACCGCGCAGCTGCTGGTGGACATGCTGGACCGCAATCTGTACGAGCGCGCCAACGATTGCCGCTGGTGGGCGCTGTCGGCCCAGCTGCGGCGCGGGCTGGCGCAACCGTCCGACGCCGCGCACGCGGCCATCGCCGCCGTGCTGCGTCACATCAACAGCCTGTACACCGTCTACGCGCGCCTGCTCGTCTACGACCGCGGCGGCCGCATCGTCGCCTGCACCGGCGGCGACGAGCTGGTCGGCCAGTACATCGCCGGCGACACGCTGAGCCGGGTCAGCGCGCTGCGCAGTGAGCTCGACCATTACGCCGAGCCGTTCGGCCCCTCGGCCTTCTACGGCGGCGCGGCCACCTACATCTACCACGCCGCCATCCGTCATCCCGAGCACAGCGGCACGGTGGTGGGCGGCATCGGCATCGTGTTCGACGCCGCGCCGGAACTGCTCAACATGCTGCACAGCGGCGTCGCCGGCCGGCCCAACATGCAGGCATATTTCGTCGCGCCGGATGGCCGCGTGCTGGCCGGCACCGACGACGCCTACCCCACCGGCGCCCAGCTGCAGCTCGATGGCGGCCTGCTGGCCCTGGCCGCCGACGGCGCCAGCGCCAGCGTCACGCGCATCCTGCAGCACCGCGGCCAGTACGTGATCGCCGCCTGCAGCCGCGCGGTCGGCTACCGCGAATTCCGCGCCGCCGACGGCGTCGAGCAGCCGGTGCTGGCGGTGCTGCTGCAGGCGTTCGGCCCGGTGCGCGAGGAACTGCCGCCGCAGGCCGGCGTGCGCATCGAGCGCCTCAGCGACAGCGGCGCCGACTATGCGATCTTCTACGCCGGCCGCACCTTGATGGCGCTGCGCGCGGCGCACATCCAGGAAGCGGTGCCGTTCGCCAGGGTGCAGCGCACCGCCGGCAACGGCCATCCGGCGCGCGTGGGCATGCTGGACGTGCCGCTGTCCGGCGGCCACAAGCACTTCGTCTGGGTGTTCGACCTGGCGCTGCTGGCCACCGGCCGGCCCGGCGCGGTCAGCGACAACAGCCAGGTGATGCTGGTGCGCCAGGGCACGGCCACCATCGGCCTGCTGGTGGACGACCTGCACTCGGTGCAGCAGTTCGACGCCGCCGACATGACCGGCTCGCCGCTGGGCCACGGCGAGCTGGCGCTGGCGCCGCGGCTGATCAAGGCCAACCAGGGCCAGCTGCTGATCCAGGAAATCGACCTCGAGCGGCTGTACGAGCGGCTGCGGGCGTAGTCCCGGCACAACACCGGCCGGGTTTTATGCAGTTCGTCGCAAACTTGTCGGCGCGGGCGGGCAAGTTCAGTAAAATCGGGCTGTCATTTTTGCCAAACTTACCGAGGAATTATCATGCGCCGTACCGCTGTCGCCGTCCTGATCCCCGCCCTGTTCGCGCTGAGCGCGGCCGCCCACGCGGCCGAATCCAGCCGCAACCTGCCCGCCTTCATCGCCATCAACGCCAAGGGCGCGTTTGCGATGACGGTGGAAGTCGGCAAGGCGCAGTCGGTGGTGGTCAGCGGCGAGGACAAGTTCGTGGCCGCGCTCAGGACCGAGGTGATCGACAATGAGCTGCAGGTGACGCTGCCGGAAAAGACCTTTTCCTCGTCCAAGGGCGCGCCGCGCATCGCCATCACGTTGCCGTCGCTGAGCCGGGTCAAGGTGGAAGGCGCCGGCGAGACCATCCTCAACAAGGTCAACACCGACCGCATCGACATCAGCTACCTCGGTGCCGGCCACCTGGAAGCCAACGGCAAGGTCAAGTATCTGCGCCTGAGCGCCAAGGGCGTGGGCGAGGTCGACACCAGCAAGCTGCGCGCCGAGCGCGTCGACGTCAACTTCGAAGGCGTCGGCAATGTCAGCGTGTACGCCACCGAGCTGCTGAACGCGGTGGCCAAGGGCATCGGCGGGCTGACCTACTACGGCCATCCGAAGACTGTCAACAAATCCGTGTCCGGCATCGGCAACGTCAAGGCCGGCGACTGATAGTCAACCACACCCGGTGACAGCGGGTGCGAATGCGGTTAGTATCGAATTGCAGCACCGTACCTTCACCAGGGAGACGATTGCAATGAGACTGAGCGTCGCGCAAAAAATGGGGTCGCTGGCAGCGGCCGCGCTGCTGGGCATCGTGCTGCTGGCCACGCTGGCCCAGCGGCAGATGGAGGAAGTCTACGATGCGGCCAGCTACTCCACCGTCAACACCGTGCCCAGCCTGGTCACCATCGACCGCTTGCGCGACGCCATGCTGCGCATGCGCATCCGCGTCAACCAGCACGTGCTCAACACCGACGACAAGCGCGTGGCCGAGATGGACAGCGGCGTGGCCGAAATGCGCAAGCTGGTCGACCAGTACCTGAAGCAGTACGAGGAACTGGTGTCGGACGACAAGGACAAGGCCATCCTCGACAAGGAAAAGCAATCGTGGGCGCGCGTGCTGCCGCAGATCGACGCCGTGCTGGTCGAGTCGCGCGCCAACCACAACGACAAGGCGCGCGTCGCGCTGGAAGCGGCGCGGCCGGACATCCAGGTGATGCAGGCCGCCATCGACGAACACTTCGATTACAACGTCGCGCTCGGCAAGCAGGGCGCCGAGCGCGCGGTGGTGGCCAAACAGGCGGCCGCGCGCAACGCCATCGTCATTGCCGTGGTCACCCTGATCGTGGTGGCGCTGATCGCCACCTTCACCACGCGCGCCCTGCTCAAGCAGCTGGGCGGCGAGCCCGATTACGCGGCCGACATCGCCAACCGCGTGGCGCGCGGCGACCTGACCGTGCAGGTGCAATTGAAACCGGGCGACAGCGGCAGCCTGCTGGCGGCCATGCACAGCATGGTCGGCAACCTGTCGCGCGTGGTCGGCGAAGTCAACGACGGCGCCGAGGCGCTGGCCAGCGCCTCCGAAGAAGTCAGCGCCACCGCGCAGGCGCTGGCCCAGGGCGCCAGCGAACAGGCCGCCGCGGCGGAGGAATCCAGCGCCGCGATCGAGCAGATGTCGGCCTCGATCGCGCAGAACACCGAGAACGCCAAGGTCACCGACGACATCGCCTGCAAGGCGTCGGCCGAGGCGTCGGAAGGCGCCGGCGCGGTGCGCTCGACGGTGACGGCGATGCGCGAGATCGCCAAGAAGATCAGCATCATCGACGACATTGCCTACCAGACCAATCTGCTGGCGTTGAACGCGGCGATCGAGGCGGCGCGCGCCGGCGCGCACGGCAAGGGCTTCGCGGTGGTGGCGGCGGAAGTGCGCAAGCTGGCCGAGCGCAGCCAGGTGGCGGCGCAGGAAATCGAACAGGTGGCCTCGGGCAGCGTCGATCTGGCGGAAAAGGCCGGCGCGCTGCTGGACACCATGCAACCCAACATCAAGCGCACCTCCGACCTGGTGCAGGAAATCACCGCCGCCTCGGAAGAACAATCGACCGGCGCCGGCCAGATCAATGCGGCCATGAGCCAGCTGAGCCAGACCACCCAGACCAATGCCTCCAGCTCCGAACAGCTGGCCGCCACCGCCGAGGAAATGAGCAGCCAGGCCGAGCAATTGCAGAGCGCGATGGCCTTCTTCAGGGTGCGCTAGGTCGGCGCCGGGCCGACCGCCGTAGCGCGGCGCGCTGGCGGCCGACCGCGCGCCGGGTCGGACTTATTGCAGCACGGTGACGCGCTTGCCGGTGATCGCGCGCTGCGCCGGATTGCCGTACACCGTCACCCGGCCCGAGCCGTTGGCGTCGGCCACCAGCGACTGCGACACGGCGGCCGAAATGCTGCCCGAGCCATTGCTGACCAGCTCGGCGTTCTGGCTGCTCAGCGTGGCCAGGTCGGCGCTGCCGGAGCCGTGCAGGCGCACGTTCAGCGTGCGCACGTCGCCGCTGGCGTTGACGCCGCCGGAGCCATGCACCTCCAGATTCAGGCTGTCGCCGTGCAGGCGGCCCAGATCGAGCCGGCCCGAGCCGTTCAGACTGGCCTGGGTGGCGCCGCTGTCCAGCCCGCTGGCCGACAGACTGCCGGAACCGTTCAAGCGCACGTCGAGCCGGCTGACGCGGCCGGCCAGCTGCACCGAGCGCGAACCGTTCATCGCCACGCTGAGCGGCTCGCCATTGAGGCCGCTGACCACCATATTGCCCGAGCCATTCGACTGGATGCGGTGCAGCTGCGGCGTGGTGTACACCAGGCGCAGCGGATTGCTGGTGCGGATGCTGCCATCGATCCAGACCCGCAGCGTGCCGCCGGCGGCGTCGGTGCGCAGCAGCCGCAGCAGATTGCTGTCGCCCTCCACCTGCAGCGAGGTGGCCTGGCCGGCGCGCAGCTCGACCTGCAGCGGGCCATTGATATCGACGCTGTCCAGGGTGGCGATCTCGCGCCGCTCGACCTGGTTCTGGCCGTTGCCCTGCACGGCATTGCCGCCGAAGCCGGACTTGAACTGTACATTGCCGTCGCCGCCATCGGGCACCACGATGACGGCGCAGCCGGCGAGGATGGAAAGAGCGGCGATGGCGAGGATGGTGCGGCGCATGGGATGGTCCTTGAAGAGAGTAAGTGTTGCCACTATAGCCAGCCGGTCCGCCGTCCGCCGCCGGCATGCGACGAACGGTAGAAAAGCCGGGATGAAACGCCGAAACGGGGTGCTACCATAGCGGCATGAACACATCCGACCTGAACGACCTGCGCGAGCGCACGCGGCGGTTCGCCCGCGCGCGCGACTGGGAGCAATTCCACACCCCGAAAAACCTGGCCATGGCGCTGTCGGTGGAAGTGGCCGAAGTGGCCGAGCACTTCCAGTGGCTGCCGAGCGGCGCCGACGCCGAGCTGGACGACGCCAAACGGCAGGCGATCCGCCACGAGCTGGCCGACGTGCTGCTCTACCTGGTGCAGCTGGCCGACAAGCTGGACGTCGACCTGCACGCCGCCGCCATCGAAAAAATGGCGCTCAACGCCATCAAATACCCCGCCTGAGATCGGGGTCAGAGCCGGCTCTACAGCCCGACTGCGTGGCGGATCCGGGCCGAGACGATGCGCCAGGACGGCGAGCTGGCGGCCACTTCGTCGTAGTGGCTGGCGCCGGGCAGGACGATCACTTCGGCGGCGTCGCCGGCGGCCTGCGCGCGGCGGGCGTAGTCCTGGCCGACGCGCGTCGGCGAGATGTGGTCATGCTCGCCGTGGATCAGCACCGTGCGCACGCCGGCCGGCAGCAGTTCGGCCGGCGAGGTGTCGCTGTAGATGTCGGGCCGTTCGGCGCTGGCCACGCCGGCCAGCTGCGCCATGTCGCGGTCGCAGCTGCTCTTGATCAGCTCGCGCTCGTTGCGCAGGTCGGCCAGGCTGCCGAGGGCGATCACCACCGGCACCGGCAGCGGGTCGGCCATATACAGCGGACTGCTGCGCGGCAGCTTCGCCCGCGACGCCGCCCATTGCGCCAGGTGGCCGCCCGCCGAATGCCCGACCAGCACGATGCGCCGCAGATCCAGCGCGTGCGCCGGCGCCAGCCCGCGCAGCCGGTCCATGGCGTTGGCCACGTCCTGGTACATGCCGGGATAGCCGCCGCCCTCCTCGTCGTAGCGGCGGTATTCGACGTTCCATACGGCGATGCCCTGGCGCGCCAGGTCGCCGGCCATGTTGCGCATCTGCGTGATGCCGCCGAATTCCTTGGTCCAGCAGCCGCCGTGGATGATCACCGCCACCGGGAACGGTCCCGCGCCCGCCGGCTGGAACAGTTCCGCGAACTGCGAGGGCGCCGCGCCATACGCCACGTGCAGCGTCGGCGCCGGGCCGCTCAGGGCCAGGTAGTCCTGCAAGGTCATGGGCGCGGCAACCGCCCCGCCGACGCCGCCGGCCACCGCGGCCGCCAGCAAAGTCCTGCGCATTTTTTTCAGCATGTGTCGAAGCTCCATCAACGGGAACGGGTCCGGGCAGACCGTCAGGAATCGCATGCTACACGCAAAACCCGCCCGCCGACAAACGCCATGCGATAAAAAAAAGGCCGCTCCGGCGAACCGGAAGCGGCCGAAAAGAACTAAGCCCCCGCTTAGAATTTGTAGTTGGCGCGCGCGTAGTAGTAGCCGCCGTTGATGCCGAACGGCGAGAAGTTCGGCAGCACCGTCACCGCCGCATTGTCGCCCGCCGCGCGCTGGTCGGCCAGCAGCGCCGGATTCACGCCGTTCGGATAGGTGTTGAACAGGTTGTTCGCGCCCACCGCCAGCGACCACGCGTTGTTGATCTTGTAGCCCACTTCCAGATCGGTGATGGCCTTGGTCGAGATCTCGGTCTTGTGGTACACCGAGCCGTCCTCGCTGCCGTATTCCGACGACTTGCCGTAGATGGCTTCGCGCAGGTTGACGGTCCAGTTACCCACTTTCCACAGCGCGCCCAGGTTCACGCGCAGCTTGGGCGAGGCGGTTTCCAGGTCCGAGATCGCGGTCTTGTCCAGCAGCGTCTGCGGCAGGAGCTGGGTCGGCGCCTGATTGATCTTGGTGACTTCCACCTTGTTGTAGTTGGCGGCGATCGACCAGTCGACGCGGCCGGCGGTGCCGTAGTTGGAATTCACGGTGGTGACGAATTCGAGTCCGCGGCTGCGCGTGTTGACGGCGTTCGAGAAGATGTTGATGCCGGTCTGGCTGACGGTGCTGTCCAGCACATTGCCATTGGCCTTGATCGCCGCCGTCACCGCCGGCGAGTTGACCGCGCCGCCCGAGCCGTACAGCGCGCCCGAGCCGACGATGCGGTCGCGGATCTTGATCTGGTAGACGTCCAGGGTCATCGACACGTTGCTGACCGGGTTGAGCACCAGGCCGAACGACAGGTTGTTGGAGTGCTCCGGCTTCAGGCCATCCACTCCCACCAGCTTGGCGCCGGCCGAATTCGGCGCCAGCTGCACGAAGGCGGTGGTCGGGCCGACGTTGGTGGCCGAGTAGTATTCCTCGGCCAGGGTCGGCGCGCGGAAGCCGTTGGACACCGTGCCGCGCACGCCCACCACCGGCGAGAAGTCGTAGCGGCTGGTGACCTTGCCGACCTTGGCGTTGCCGAAATCGCTGAAGTGCTCATAGCGGCCGGCCACGTCCACCGTCCAATCGGTCAGCGGGTTGGTGGCGAAGTCGATGTAGGCCGCCTGGTTGGTGCGGCGGTGGCTGCCGGCGTCGGTCAGCGAGAAGCCCGGATACGACTGCGAGCCTTCCTTGTAGCGCGACGCCGGATCCCCGGCCTGGATCTCGTATTTGTCGATGCGGTGCTCGATACCGCCGGCGATGTTCAGCGGCTTGGCCCAGCCGATCTCGAACTCGCGGCTGGCTTCCAGCGTGGTGGTCAGCTGGCTGGCGATGAAGGCGCCGGCGCTGAACACGGTCGGGGTGTAGCCGGTGTCGTTGAACAGCGAGACGTTGCCCGAATCGGCCACGCCGATGCGCGCCTTGTCGCGGCCATAGGTGGAGCTCAGGTCCAGGTTCCAGCCTTCCAGCTTGCCCTTGACGCCGGCGGTGACGGCAAAGTCCTCTTCCTTCATCGTCTCCTTGGGCGAGAAGCCGGTCGGATAGATCTTCGGCAGGCGGCTCGGCAGACGGTAGTTCTCGAACGCGCGCGCCTCCTTGCGGCCGGCGGTGACGGTGGCATAGACCTGCGCGTCCGGCGCGAAGTCGTAGCCGAAGTTGGCCGAGAAGATGTTCAGGTGGTACTGCGCATCGCCGGCGATGTGGTTCACGTGCGGATAGCCGGGCTCCTGGAACATGCCCGGATAGGCCGCCATGTTGGCCGGATCGATCACGCGCGGGTCGATGCCGCCACGGTCGCTGTAGCCGTGGTACTTCGAT
The DNA here is from genome assembly GCF_004614165.1 of Duganella callida. Lineage (GTDB taxonomy): Bacteria > Pseudomonadota > Gammaproteobacteria > Burkholderiales > Burkholderiaceae_D > Rugamonas > Rugamonas callida. The sequence continues at coordinate 40,744 of NZ_SPVG01000097.1, forward strand.
TCCACCGTCAGGTTCAGGTAGGCGTCGGCGAACGGTTCCAGGCCGATGTTGGCCGAGCCGTCCAGCGTGCGGCCGCCGCCGTCGGAGTAGCCGCCGCCGTTGACCGAGGCGGTGCCGCCATGGTTGTTCGATTTGAGGATGATGTTGACCACGCCGGCGATCGCATCGGAGCCGTACTGCGCGGCGGCGCCGTCCTGCAGCACCTCGATGTGGTCGATGGCCGCGACCGGGATGTAGTTGAGGTCAGCCGCCGCGCCGCCCTGGTACGGGCCGCCCAGCACGGCCAGGTTGGCGGTGCCATGACGGCGCTTGCCGTTGACCAGCACCAGCGTGTTGTTGGGGCTCAGGCCGCGCAGCCGCGCCGACAAGGTCAGGTTGGCGGTGTCGCCGCCGAACGCCTGCGCCGTGAACGACGGCAGGTTCTGCGCCAGCGCCTGGATCAGATCGGGCTGACCGGTGCGTTGCAGCGAGCCGGAATCCACCACCGTGATGGGCGAGGCGCTGTTCTCGGCCTTGATGCCGCCGGCGCGCGTGCCGGTGACGATCACCGAACTGACGCTGGCGCCGGCGCCCGCATCGGCGGCGGCGGTGGCGGTGGCGGCTTGCGCATCGTCGGCGTCCGCGGCGGCGGCGCCAGGTACGGCGTACGCGCCGAACGCCAGGGTGGACAGCACGGCTGCGACGCCGATCTTGAGTGTGGCCTTATGCATATTTATTTCCCCATTTTTGAATAAAAAAGAAAACTCCCGATTTGCTGCATTCAGCTCGATGGCCTTGGTTTATTTTTTGGCGGCCACCACCTCTATCTCCACCAGCCATCCAGGATTGCTCAGCCCCGCCACCTGCACCACGGCGCGCGCCGGCAGATTCGGCTGGCTGCCACCGAAGTGCTGCGTGTACGCTTCCATGAAGCCCTTGGTGTCGGCTTTGCCGCCCTTGGACGGATCACCCACCAGGAACACCTGCATCTTCACCACGTCGGACATGTCCAGCTTCATGCCCTGCAGGATTTCCTTGATCTTCTTCAGCACCGATTCCGACTGCGCTTTGGTGTCGCCGAACGATTCGATCGAATCGGCCGGCGCATCCTTGTTGATCACCGCCGGCACCTGACCGCTGACGAAATGGATCGTCGCCGTTGGAGGAATGCTGACCGCCAGCGCGATCGGGAAGTCGGAGTTCGGTATCTTGTGGCGCACGATGTCGGCCTTGTTCGTGGCCGATGCGGCGGCGGCGGTGCCGCAGGCGGCAGTCATCATCAGTGCGGCAATTGCTTTTTTCATCGCGGTCTCTTTCAGTGTTTGTTGGACATGGTGGTGTTGCCGTACGGGTCGACGCCCAGCGTGGTGCGCAGCGCGCTCACTTCCGCCGGGCTCAGGGCATCGGCCTTGTTGCCCCAGGCGCTGCGCACGAAAGTCAGCACGGTGGCGATCTCCTGGTCGCTCAGGTTCTCGCTGAAGTCGGGCATGCCGCCGCGCCCCTTCAGCAGCACGGTGGCGACGTCGCCGCCCTTGCCCTGCACGAACTGATTGCCGGCCAGCGCCGGGAAGGCGCCGGGAATGCCCTTGCCAGTTGCCTGGTGGCAGGCCGCGCAATTCTTCAGGAACAGCGCCTTGCCGTCGCTCTCCTGCGCGTGCGACGGCGCCGTGGCGGCGGCGGCCAGCAGCGCCACGATCAGCATGGCGGCCTTGATCAATGCTTCCTTCATGCGCTCGCCCTTTCATGCAGCTTGGCCAGCTGCTGCCAGGCCGATTCGATGGCGCCGGCCTGCCAGCCCCCCAGATAGCTCAGGTGCTCGCCGGCCAGCAGGATGCGGCCCTCGCCCTCCAGCAGCACCGGATAGGCGGCCGCACGGGTCTTCTCGGTCCACTCGGCCCAGCCGCCCAGGTTGTACTGCACGCGGTGCCAGGCGACCGAGAAGGCGTTCTCGAAGTTCTCCGTGTACTGCGGGAAGATCTTCTGGCCCGCCGCCAGCGCGAACTCGGCGCGTTCCTTCGGCGACAGTGCGCTGACTTCGATGGCGGCCGTCTGGTACTGGTAATAACCGAGCAGCACGCCCTTCTTCCTCTGGAAACCGTAGGAAGGCACCGAAATGGTGTTGATGCCTTTCAGGTCGGTCATGATGTGACCGCCGTAGATATGGTCGTCCTCTTCCCAGAAGCGGCGCTTCATCTGCAGGCCGATCTTGCCCACCGGCGCATAGGCCACGGTGGCGACGGCCTTCTTGAATTTGTCCGAAAAGTCGGTATCGATCTGGCGCAGCACCGACAGCGGGATCGCGACCAGGCAGTAGTCGGCGCTGATGGAGCTGACCTTGTTGGTGCCGGTGTCCTTGTAGGTCACGGTCACACCCTTGTCGTTCTGGCGGATGGTCTGTACTTCCGACTTGTAGCGGATGGTTTTGCCCACGCGCTTTTCAAATGCCTTTGCGATCGCGTCCATGCCGCCCACAGGCTGGAACATGGTGTTCTGCATCGGGAAATCCTGCACCGCGCTGTAGACATTGCCCAGCTTCGATGCCAGCAGGTCCTTGAAGCCCAGCGGATCGGACGGCGTGCCCGGTCCCGGCGACAGGCCGGCGCCCGGATTGACGGTATAACCTCGGCCGCTGCGGCCCTTGTATTGCAGGTCGCCGGCCGTCAGCGCGCCCTCGTGCTGCAGATAGTCGAGCAGCAGGCGCTGGTCGTCGGCGGTCAGTTCCTGATCCAGCTGGCGGTTCTTGACCGACTTGGCCAGCAGTTCCGCCACATGGCCGCGCATGTCGGCCTTGACCTCCTTCTGGCGCAGGCGCTTGCCGGCGAACGGTCCGGCGTTCTCCGAGTACAGGTACGAGTGGTCGTTATCGTTGACCATCACCTCCAGCGGCACCTCGAACAGCCTGGTGTAGTGCAGTGTCGACTGATGGTGCATCGGAATGCGCCACGGACCGTGGTTGATGTAATGGCCGTCGTCGAAGGCGCAGGTCTGCTTTTCGCCACCGAGCTCGGTCAGGCTGAAGCCCCTGCGCGCGGTCTGGCAGCGGCCGCCGGCGAAGGAACGTGCCTCCAGCACCTGCACCTTGTAGCCCAGCTTTTCCAGCTCGTAGGCGGCAGTCATGCCGGTCAGGCCGGCGCCCAGGATCAGCACCTTCTTGCCGCGGCCGTTGCCGCTCAGCTCAGGCGGCGCCGACGCCGTCGAGGCGATGCCCATGCCCCAGGCATTCATGGTATTCAACAGCAGCCCGGTGCCGCCCACGGCGGCGGCCCGGTACAGAAAATCCCTCCTCGTAAATGAAGTAAATGATTTATACGGTTTTACTGTTTTACTGTCCATCTGCCTTCCTCGCCAGTCTGCTGAAAAAACCCTGGGCGACTTGCTTGCCCATAGTTCCTCTATAGCAAACGGCGTGCCACGCATGGACAAAAAATAAACATGCTTCGGCGCGGCGGAACAGCGGCGGGAACGGACTAAACAATATAAAACAATGTCTTTTCGCGCAGCCCCGGAATTCTGTCTGTACCGCCGCCGCAGGGGCGCGGGCGAACAGACTTTATTCGGCGCCATTGAGGAAACGCTTGCGCGAAAGAAAAACGCCCCGCACCTTTCCGATGCGGGGCGTGCACGCAATGGGTTGCCCTCAGTTGGTGAGGACCGCGTAGCTCTGCGTAGTGCTACGTAAGGGCGTGGCCGCGGCCGCGGCGCGCGGCAGCCGCGCCACTTCCGCCACCGACAGCAGCCGCCGCGCGCTCTGGCTGTCCACCATGTGGCAGGCATGGAACTGCATCGGCGCGGCGGCGTCCAGCAGATACACCGTGTCCAGGTTGGACGGGTCGTAGGCCAGCTTGACACTCCACGGCGCGCGCAGGCGGGCACGCTCGAACCAGCGCTCATTGATGGCGCGCGCGCAGGTGTACAGCGTATCGAACAGCTGGATGCCGTCGGCGCTGACGGTGCCGACGCCGACCGGCATCAGGCTGCAGCGCAGCAGCTGCTCAGGATAGATCTTTAATCCGCCGCCACGGTGTTCGCGCCCCCAGTGCCACAGCTGGCGCGGCGTCAGGCCGCCGGCGTGCGCCAGCTGGCAGCGGTTGTTGTAGTAAAGGACGCAGTCGATCACGATGCGCGTGAACTGATCCAGATCGAGCACGCCGTCCAGCCGGCACGGGACGCCGTCGGCGCCGGGCGGCAGCAGGCGGAAACGCCGCGCCAGCAGCTCGCGCCAGTCGTCCGGGCCCTCGTCGGCCGCGACGCAGCGCAGGTTGAAGTTATTGAGCAGCGTGTCGCCGCTCCAGCCCAGCGTCAGCGCGGCGTTGACGAACAGCGCCTCCGGCAGATGGCGGCACGGCCATTGTTCCGCCTCGATGCGGCGGCCGTAGTGCTGGCTGTACTGCTGCTTGTCGGCGCCGCAGTGGGCCAGGGCCAGCATGGCGTGCGGCCATTGCGCCTCGCCCAGCGTGACGTAGACACCGGTGACCATGCGGCTGAACAGATCGGTCACCACATACACCAGCGGCCGGCCGATCGCCTGCTGGCGGTCGGCGCGCGACACCAGTTGCACCTCGGCGCGCACCGCGTCCAGATAGAAGCCGGCGCCCGGCCGGCCCGCCGGCAAGGCCGCGCCGTCGGGC
>NZ_SPVG01000226.1 GCF_004614165.1 Duganella callida
TGATGCCGGAAACCCGGCGCACGCTGTCCACCACGTCCTGCATGGTCTGGCCTGCCTGATCGGCCAGCACGCTGCCTTGCTCCACCTGCGTCACCGAGGTGCTGATCAGCTCCTTGATTTCGCGCGCGGCGGTGGCGCTGCGCTGGGCCAGGTTACGCACTTCGCTCGCCACCACGGCAAAGCCGCGACCCTGTTCGCCCGCGCGTGCCGCCTCGACCGCCGCGTTCAACGCCAGGATATTGGTCTGGAAAGCGATGGCGTCGATCACGCCGGTAATTTCGGCGATTTTCTGCGAGCTGCCGCGGATTCCGCCCATGCGCGCCACCACCTCACGGACCACCGCGCCGCCGCGGCTGGCCACCTCGCTGGCGGAGTGCGCCAAACGGTTGGCTTCGTGGGCATGATCGGCGTTCTGGCGTACCGCGCTGGTCAGTTCTTCCATCGAGCTGGCGGTTTCCTCCAGCGCGGATGCCTGATTTTCGGTGCGCGACGACAGGTCGGCATTGCCACCGGCGATTTCGCGCGAGGCGACGCCGATCGCGTCCGAACTGCTGCGCACACGGCGCACCAGTGCCGCCAGCCGCGCATTCATGTCGCCCAGCGAGCGCAGCAATTGCCCGGTTTCGTCCCGCGAAGTGGCTTGCACAGTGCCGCTCAGATCGCCCTGCGCCACGCGCTGGGCCAATTGCACCGCCTGCGCCAGCGGACGGGTGATGGAAGTGGATATCAGCCAGGCCAGCGTCACGACGAACAGCACCATCAGCACCGCCAGCACCAGCATCAGCTGGCGCCCCTGAATGAAGACTTGCTGAATGCCGTCCGCCAGTTCCGTGACATGGCGGCGTTCTTCCTGCTGCAGTTCCTGAATCTTGCCAGTGTAAATAAACGACGCCGGGACGAATTTATCTTCAAAAATTTTATTCGATTCTTCGAATTTACCATCCTTTTTCAGTTGAATGGCGCGGTCGCGCGCATTAACGTAGGTTTTCCCGCGCCGCTAATAATTGCTGCCATAATTCCTGTTCCTGCGGCGTATCGATATGCGGTTCTATACGCTTTTGTAATTCGACCGATTCAATGGTCGAATCGGCCACTTCCTTGGCAAAGAATTCCGCCAGCGATGAATCGTTATTTCTGACGATGGCGATATTGCGCCGGATGCCGGCATAGATAATGCGGTACCAGTCGGTGACCATTCGCTCCGTCGCCAGCGGTTCATCGAGTAATTCGCGGCTGGCGTCGGCCACCGCATTCAGGCGCGAAATCGAAACGCCGACGGCTGTTAATGCACACAGCAAAATCAGGGCAAAACCACACAGCAAGCGTTTCCCAATACTCAGATTCGTCAGCAGGTTCATCTTATTCTCCTCGGGTGGGTGATTTCGGTTCAGACTACCACGCTTGCAATCAGGTATTTTTGGGTTCCCCTTTTGAAACGCTTTGCGGCCCGCGCGCTCACTCTGCGTGCGATAGCGGGGCCGGCCAACACGTTCCAAATATCCGAAGGAGTTCCACCAAAACGTTGAAAGCTGAGTTCGCGCTAAAAATTGGCGTGAAAACGCCGATTTCTGGCATACTGGCCACTCACCTTGGAGGAAGCATGAGCATAGACTGGACTCATTTCACGCCGTGGACCAGCCTGGCAGGCGGCATGGCGATCGGATTGGCGGCGGCCTTGCTGATTCTTTTCAATGGCAGAATTGCCGGCATTAGCGGAATTGTCGGCGGCATGCTTCAATTAAAACGCGGTGATATCAGCTGGCGGGTTGCATTTATTGCCGGGTTGCTGATTGCGCCGTCCGTGTACGGTATATTCTTTCACCTGCCGGCAATTCAAATCGATGCGACGCCGGGGATGTTGATAATCGCTGGCTTGATTGTTGGAATAGGTACTCGCTACGGTTCGGGTTGCACCAGTGGTCACGGCGTCTGCGGAATATCGCGCTTATCGCTCCGTTCCATGCTCGCCACGGCTGTGTTTATGGCTGCCGGCTTCGTCACGGTGTTTATATGGCGCCACTTATGATATTTATCGCCTTTTTAAGCGGCTTAATCTTTGGGCTCGGGCTTATTATTTCGGGCATGGCGAATCCTGCCAAAGTACTGGGTTTTCTCGACCTGGCCGGGGATTGGGATCCGTCGCTGATCATGGTTATGGCAGGCGCCATTGTGCTGGGGCTGGCCGCTTTTAGCTGGGCCAAGGCGCGAAAACAGACCCTGCTGGGCGGCGCGCTGAATTTACCCACCACCAATAAAATCGACCGCCGCCTGATATTTGGCGCACTGCTGTTTGGCATTGGATGGGGCATCGCTGGATTCTGTCCCGGTCCGGCGCTGGTCGCCTCCGGCATGGGGCTGCCGAAGGCGCTGTTGTTTGCGGGCGCGATGTTGGCCGGAATGGGGATTTTCGAACTGCTGGACCGCCGTCACGGTGGATAAGTCCCGCTGCAAAAAATCTGCGCAGCGGGATTTTATTCAATGAAAACAGCTACTTGCGCTGTCATGTGCACGCTTTTTAACAAGCTTATCCACAGAATTTGTTAACAAGTGTGCGTTAGCGCACGGCCGGCATCACCTGCACCTCGATGCCCGAGTACATGGACGGCGCATGGTAGACCCGTTGCGTCGCTTTCTGGAAATCTTCCGGCTTGGCCTTGGCGATATCGACGAAGGTCTGCGGATTCAAGTCCACCAGCGGGAACCACGAGCTCTGGATCTGCACCATGATGCGATGACCACGGCGGAAAGTGTGGTTGATGTCGCTCATGCTGTAGGTCAGCGGTTCCACCTTGCCCGGCGTGAACGGCTGTGGGTTTTCGAAGCCATTGCGGAACTTGCCGCGTAACGGATCGCCGCGCACCAGCTGCTGGTAGCCGGCCATGGTCAGCGATGGCTTGGGCTCGTCGCCGCCGTGCCTTTCCTTGTCGTCGCCGGCCGGATATTCGGGCGGATAGACATCGATCAGTTTTACCACCCAGTCGGCATCGGTGCCGGTGGTCGAGACGAACAGCTTGGGCTTGACCGGGCCGGCAAAAGTCACATCCTCTTCCAGCACCTCGCTGCTGTACGTCAGCACGTCGGGACGGGTGGAGGCGAAGCGCTGATCGCTGGTCATGTATTCGCGCGGCACGCCGGTGGCCGGATAGGCGATGTAGGGCACCGGCTTGCGCGGATCGGACACATATTCATCATAAGCGGCGCCCGTGGCCGGCTGTTTCCAGCTCAGCGTGCCGTCCGGTCCCAGGAACAGGGTGCGCGTCTGGGCCGGCTTGGGCGGCCAGGCCGCATAGTTGCGCCAGACGTTGCTGCCGGTCTCAAACGCGTAGACTTCAGACATGTTCTTGTTGGTCACGCCCTTCAGATGCTGCTCGAAGAACGGGTAGAGGATGTTGCCGCGGAAGTATTCGCCGGTTTTGGCGTCGAACTGCACATAGCCCAGGCTCTTGCCGTCGCCGCGCGCCCAGCCGCCGTGCACCCAAGGCCCCATCACCAGGCCGCTGTAGATGCCGGGATTGTTGCGCTTGACGCTGGCGTAGGTGGTCAGCGGGCCCTGCAAGTCTTCGGCGTCGTACCAGCCGCCCACCGTCAGCACCGCCGCCTTGATGTTTTTCAGATGGGGCGCGATGTTGCGGATTTTCCAGAACTCGTCGTAGGTGTTGTGCTCGATGGTCGGCTGCAGCAGCGCGCGCTGCCTGGGTGTCAGCGTGCCGATGATGTTGGGCAGGGTCAGCTGCCTGAGGAAGAAATCATAGCCGTCCGCCGTGCCATAGTCGAAGCGGTCCCAGGTCTTGGGCAGCGGCGTCGGGTTTTCCGCCTCCACGAATGCCGAGTAGAAGTCGAAATTAGCTGCCAGCATGAAGGCGCCGCCATGGTAGGAGTCGTCGTTCATGAACAGATCGGTCACCGGGGCCTGCGGCGAGGCGGCCTTGATCGCCGGATGCGAGTCGATGATGCTGGCCGAGGTGTAGAAGCCGGGATAGGAAATGCCCAGAATGCCGACCTTGCCGTTGTTGTTGGCGACGTTTTTCAGCAGCCAGTCGACGGTGTCGTGCATGTCCTCGCTCTCGTTGCCTTCGCCTTTGGCGCGCACGGCTTTCACGTGCGGCGTCATTTCCTGCCATTTGCCTTCGGACATGTAACGGCCGCGCACATCCTGCTTGACGAAGATATAGCCGCTTTTTTCGAACTCTTCCGACGGGCCGATGTGTTCTGGATAGAAATCCACGCCGTAATGCAGCTCGCCGCCAGACTGCACGCCGGCGCTGTACGGCGTACGCTGGATCAGGAAGGGATAAGGCTTGCTGGCATCCTTGGGCACGTAGACGGTGGTGAACAAGCGCACCCCGTCGCGCATCGGAATGCGGAATTCATACTTCGTGTAGTGTTCACGCAGAGTGTATTTGGCGGTATCGGCGGCGCCGCTGTGCAGGCAGGCGCCAGCCAGCAGCAGCGACAGTGCCAGGGCGGTAAAACGTGGCTTCATGTTGGCTTTCAGAAGGAAATCACAGACCGCCAAGTGTACTGTCGGTGGACAACTTTGGCTGCAAGAATTTTACGCAGGAAAACTTTTTCGTTCAAAAACAATCGCTTGGCGGTTGAACTTGTTGCTTGTTAACAGCCTTATCCACAGAATTTGTTAACAACCGTCGTTCACTGGTATTGCGCCGCGAAGATGCGGCGCTGGAAAGGATTGATTTCCTTGCGCATCAGCCGGGGCAGCAGTGGATCGGGCACAAAGGCTTGCGAGCGGTAGAAATTGTCGGTGCCTTCGCCGGCTTCCAGCAGCAGGCGAAAGACTTTATGGTCGAGGCAATACTGTTCGATGCGTTTCAAGAACCAGTGGCCTATGCCTTGGCCGCGATGGGTGCTTAGTATCATCAGTTCCGAGACGAAGCAGAATTCCGGCGGCGCCATTTCCATGCGCGCCACGCCGATCATCTTGTTCTTGTGCTCGACCGTCACCCATTGCACCTTGCCGCGCACATCGGCCGGCGCCGCGCTGGGCGCCACGCCTTCCTTTCCAGCGTCGCGACGGAAATTCATCAGGACCTTGGTCGGCAGGGCCGCCTTGAGCGGGCGGAATTGAAGTTCATCCAGATTCATGTAGGTCAATCAGCTAAGTGTTTCACTTAGATTAGGCGCCGGATGCCCAATCGCGCAATACCTGAAATGTATAAAAACGTGTAAATCGCCTCTGTGCGACAATGCGATCATGACAGATCGCCACTTTTACGAGCCGGCCCAAGGACACGGCCTGCCGCACGACCCGCTGAACGCCATCATCGGCCCGCGGCCGATAGGCTGGATTTCCACGCGCGCCGCCAACGGCGTGCTGAACCTTGCGCCATACAGCTTCTTCAACGCGTTTAACTACACGCCGCCGCTGATCGGCTTTTCCAGCATAGGACGCAAGGATTCGCTGCGCAACATCGAAGCGACCGGCGAATTCGTCTGGAACCTGGCCACGCGGCCGCTGGCCGAAGCGATGAACGCCAGCTGCGCCGCCGCGCCGCCGGAGGTGGACGAGTTCCAGCTGGCCGGCCTGACGCCGGGCGCGTCGCGTATCGTCGGCGCGCCGCGCGTGGAAGAGAGTCCGGTGTCGTTCGAATGTCGGCGCACCCAGATCATCCGCCTGCAAAGTGCTGCCGGCGTGGACACCGATACCTGGCTGGTGCTGGGAGAGGTGGTGGGGGTGCACATCGCGCAGTCCATGCTGCGCGACGGCATTTACGATACGGCAGGCTCGCAGACCATCCTGCGCGGCGGCGGCCCGGCCGATTATTTCGAGATTACGCCGGATGCGCTGTTCCGCATGCGGCGTCCGGCTTATCCCTAAGCCTCAATAGGTGTAGAACATGCGCTGAATTTCCTTGCTGTCCGTGGTGCGGGTCAAGGCCAGGGTCAGCAGGATGCGCGCTTTCTGCGGATTCAGCGTATCGGACGCCACAAAGTCCAGCTCATCGTCGTTGGCTTCGCCGTTGCGGGCGATGATGCCCTGGCCGACGCGGCTCGAGCGCACGATCAATACCCCTTGCTTGCGCGCCGCGATCAGCGCGGTTTTGACCGGCGCCGCCAGGCTGCCGTCGCCGACGCCGGCGTGGATGATGCCCCTGGCGCCAGCGGCCACAAGCGCGTTGAGTGCAACTGGGTTAACATTCGCATAGCCGTATACGATGTCGACCTGCGGCAGGCTGTCCAGCTTGCTGACGTCGAACTCGGTGTCGGCCGTGTTTTTGCGGGTCGAGGCGCGGTAGAAATATGGCTTGTTGCCCTGGATGTAACCGAGCATGCCCAGTTCCGGCGTCTTGAAGCTGTCCGGGGTCGAGGTATTGGTCTTGGTGACTTCGCGCGCGGCGTGGATCTGGTCGTTCAGCGCCACCAGCACGCCCTTGCCGATGGCTTCCTGGCTGGCGGCCAGCAGCACGGCGTTGTACAGATTGATCGGACCGTCGGCCGACAGCGCGGTGCCGGGACGCATCGCGCCCACCAGCACCACCGGCTTTTTGCTCTTGACGGTCAGGTCCAGGAAATAGGCGGTCTCTTCCAGCGTATCGGTGCCGTGGGTGATGACGATGCCGTCGACATCGGCCTGGGCCAGCAGGGTATTGACGCGCTTGGCCAGCGTCAGCCAGTGCTGGTTGGTCATGTTTTCGCTGGCGATCTGGAACACCTGCTCGCCTTTGACATCGGCGACCTTGGCCAGTTCCGGCACGGCGGCGATCAGCTGGTTTACGCCCACGGTGGCGGCGGTATAGCCGACCGTGGTGGTGCTGGACGCGCCGCTGCCGGCAATGGTGCCGCCGGTGGCCAGAATGGTCACGTGGGCCAGCTTGTCCGCTGCCTCGGCATAGGAACTAAGCAACATTGCACAAGCCAGCAGGGCCTGGGCCATGCGTGCGGAAATAGAGTTGGACATGCAGTCTCCTGAACGGGCGGTAAAGCTTGGGATATTAACAAATCGCCTGTCTGTCAACAATGCGGGTGGTTACGGCGTTAAAGGGAACGCTGAACAAGAATGAAAAAAAGAGAACGACATGATGAGATTGATGATCACACTGGCGCTGCTGCTGGCGCTGGCCGCCTGCGGCAAGTCGGCGGAGCAGAAGCAGCGCGAGGAGAACGCGGTGCTGACCCAGCTGGGCGAGAAGTATGTGAGGGAAAAAATCCTCGAGCCCGGCCAGGCGCAGTTCCGCAACCAGTTCATCGGCAAGGGCGGCGCGCCATGCGGCGAGGTCAATGCCAAGGATGCGTTTGGCGCCTACATCGGCTACCAGCGCTATATTTCGGTGGCGCGCGACCTGACGCTGCTGGCGCAGGACGTGTCGCCGGCGGAGTTCGAGGCGCAGTGGCAGCAACTGTGCCGCTGACGCCTGTCTCCCGGCAGGCTGCCGAGCCCGGCAATTAGCGCTATCATGGCCGCATCGATCAGCCGCACAATTTAGCGAGGAATACGGCATGGAACACAACTACGGCGGCCAGAGCGACGCCGCGCCCCACCTGGCGTCATCCGACATCGGCAACCGCCGGCACCAGATTTTCCCCACCCTCAGCGAAGACCAGTTCGACGTCCTGCTGTCCTATGGCGAGCGGCGCCGCTTTGCCGCCGGCGACGTGCTGTTCCACCAGGGTGACCGCCACATCCCGATGTTCGTGATCATTTCCGGCGCCATCGAAGTCGAGCGCGGCTCGGCGCTGGGCTCGACCAAAATCGGCCGCCACGGCCCCGGCATGTTCACCGGCGAAATGGGCTCGCTGGCCGGCCGCGCCGCCGTCGCCACCGCGCGCGTGGTGGAGGACAGCGAATTGATCGTCATCAGCGAAGACGCCTTGCGCACGCTGGTGATTTCCGAGGCGGCGCTGAGCGAGACCATCGTGCGCGCCTACATCCTGCGGCGTGTGGCCTACATGTCCGACCAGACCGGCGGCGTACTGGTGTTCGGCGCGCGCAACTCGCAGCAGACGCTGATCCTGCGCCATTTCCTGAGCCGCAACGGCCAGCCGGCCGCCTACTTCGACACCGAGGCCGATCCGGATGCGCCAGGCCTGATGGACCGCTTCGGCATCGCCGTTGACGACATCCCGGCCGTGGTCACGCCTGGCGGGCAAGTGCTGCGCCAACCGTCGCTGCGCGAGCTGGCCGACGGCATCGGCATCAGCCCGGACGGCCTGGATGGGCGCTTGTTCGACGTGGTGGTGGTCGGCGCCGGCCCGGCCGGCCTGGCGGCGGCCGTGTACGCGGCCTCGGAAGGCTTGAGCGTGGCGGTGCTGGATGCCAAGGCGCCCGGCGGCCAGGCTGGCGCCAGCTCCAAGATCGAGAACTACTTCGGCTTTCCGACCGGCGTGTCAGGGCAGGCGCTGGCGGGGCGCGGCCTGTCGCAGGCGCGCAAGTTCGGCGCCGAGGTGGCGGTGCCGGTCAAGGTCAGCGCGCTCAATTGCGACAGCCCCGAATTCGACATCGGCATCGACAGCGGCGAGCGGCTGCGTGCGCGTTCGATCGTCATCGCCAGCGGCGCGCGCTACCGCAAGCCGGACCTGCCGGGGCTGGAGCGCTTCGAGGGCAAGGGCGTGTATTACAGCGCCTCCTTCATGGAAGCGAATTTCTGCGCCAACGAGGAAGTGGTGATCGTCGGCGGCGGCAACTCGGCCGGGCAGGCGGCGGTGTTCCTGTCGGCGCATGCCAAACATGTACACATCGTGGTGCGCTCGGGCGGGCTGGCGGCCAGCATGTCGCGCTATCTGATACAGCGCATCGAGGCTTCGCCCAGGATCACGCTGCACACGCACAAGCAGATCGTCGAATTGCGCGGCAACGACAGGCTGGAAAGCATCTGCTGGCAGACCAGCGGCGGCGAAGCGCGGGAGGCGCCGGCGCGCCATCTGTTCCTGTTCCTCGGCGCGGAACCCAGCACCGCGTGGCTGGGCGATTGCGTGGCGCTGGACGACAAGCACTTCGTGCTGACCGGACCGGATGTACCGGCCGATAAATGGCCGCTGGCGCGGCCGCGCCACTTCCTGGAGACCAGCCACCCACGCATCTTTGCGGTGGGCGACGTGCGCAGCGGCTCGATCAAGCGGGTGGCGGCGGCGGTGGGCGAGGGCTCGGCCGCGGTGGCCTCGCTGCATCAGGCGCTGGCTTCGGACTTCAGCTGAAGCGGTGCGGGCCGCTCAGGGCTCGATGCTGCTCAGCGGCCGGCTGTGATGGTTGGAACGTCGTACGGCGGGCTGCGTGCGCGGCGGCCTGGCGAGCGCCTCGCGCGCGCGATCGTAACCGTATCGCCATTGGTCGCTGACGTGCTGCGCGAAGGTGGCGTAGTCGGGCGGCATCTGCAACTCGATGCGGTTGCGCAGCCAGTCCAGCTTCTGCTGCAGCTGCTGCTTCTTCAGCACCACCGAGACATCCGACGAATCGATGCGCATGTCGGCCAGATGGCTGTTGGCGTAACGCAGGCGCGCGTTGCCATCCACGCCGAGCACGCTGCGCCAGGCCGGAATCGAAAACACCTGGTCGAACGCTTCCTTGAACTCCATGATCACTTCCGTTCCGAGACGTCGCGCGATCTCCACCGGGAACAGATCGAGCACGCCGCCGATGTACTCTTCGCCCCGATATCGCGCGCAGCGGAAGTAGACCATATCGGCGATGGAGATGCGCGCCGCCTCTGTGACCGGCACGCTGCCGTCGGTATGCAGCGAACGGGCAATCGCATGTTCGCCCCAGCGCGTATCGCTGAGCGGTGACGCCATGCCGCGCAACGCGGCGGCGGCGCGTTCGTTGCAAAACACCGTCTCTTCATACAGCTTGCGCTGGCCGCGGGGCTGACCGACCTCCGCCGCATCGAACAGCAACCTGCCGCCAATGATGGCGACATCCACCTGCGGCTTGTCGGCGGCGGGCGGGAAGGGCAGCTGCGGCGGAATCTCGAACAGATAGTCGTTGAACAGGTCGGGGATCACCGGCACCGGAGTGCGAGACAGCTTGCGCTTCGCGGCGCGCAGCAGGGTGCCGTACAAGACCGCGTGTTCGGTCGAGCGCAGGCCGCGCCAGAACCGGTACATCTGCTCCGACGACAGCCAGTTCTTCTGCGCTTGCGGGTCCGGCAGCTGATGGATGATCGCTGCGGCGATCGCGCCGCCGCAGCTGGCCAGCAGCACATCCGGCGCCCGGCCGGCCTCGCGCAGCGCGGCATACATGCCGATGTAGATGCCGAAGCGGAAACCTCCGCCCCCCATCACCATGCAACGTTCATACGGTTTATACGGTTCTCGCGTCATGGCGGCAACCATACCACAGCTGCTGGCCGCGCATCTGCAATACAGATTAAAACTGCTGCTCCAGCATGATGCGCAGCGTGGCCTGCGTCGGGATCAGCCGCAGGCGGCGCATGCTGCCGGTCGCGTCGGTGTATTGATAATCTTCTGTCGCCTGCTGGCGCAGCAGGTTGCTGCCGGAGAGGCGGAGCTGGGTTTTGCCATCCATCTTCCACAACGCATACAGGTCGAGCTCACGTTTGGCGCTGGCGCTGGTCAGCACCTGCGCAGATTGCCGCATCGGGCCACGCGCCTGGTAATTCAGGTTGCCGCCCAGCGTCAGCCCCGACCAGCGATAATCCGCGCCCAGGTTGGCGGTGGCGGGCGTTTGCGATTCGAGGCGGTTGTCCGGCCCCGCCACATTGTCCACGCGCGACCAGTTGCGCGCCACATTGGCGCGGATATCCAGCGACGGCGTCGGACGCAGCTTGGCTTCCAGCTCCACCCCGTGCACGCTGGCGTTGCCGTCGTTGAAGGGCGCTTCCACCCATGCGCCGTCCTGCTGGAATAAACGGGTCTGTGTCACGTCGCGGATGCGGCGCGCGTAGGTGCCGACGCTGACCAGATTGCCGTCGCCCAGATAGTGTTCGTACGCCGCGTCCAGTCCCCAGGCCAGTTCCGGCCGCAGATGGGGATTGCCCTGTTCATCCGGATTGGTCGGATTGTTGTTGTTATCGTTGGTATAGCGGCGCGGGATCAGCTTGACCAGCGGCGGTGCCTTGTAGGTGCGGCTGAGCGCCACCCGCAGCACATCCTTGTTCGCCAGTTCGTAACGCGACTGCAGCGACGGGCTCCAGACAGCGGAACTGGCGCTCAGCGCATCGGGCGCGTTGCTGGCCGCCGCACGGCTGCTGGTGGCCAGCCGTTCGTGCCGCAGGCCCAGATACAGTGAATAGCGTTTGCCGAGCTGCCATTCGTCCTGCGCGAACAGGGCGACGCGGTTGACCGTGGCGCGGTAATCGGCATTGTTGGCGCCCGTCTGCACGCCGGCGGCGTCAAACAGCGTTTCGTTGCGGTCCTCGCTGCGGATGGCGTGGCTGACGTCCCAGCCCAGCGCCACCGCGTGCTGTTGGCCGACCGGATGGCGGTAGGTGCCGGTGCTGGTGACGGTGTTTTCCACCGGGCCGGAATCGACGTGATGGCGGCCCAGCGGCTTGCCTTCCGCGTCCATGCCGTGGAAGTCGAAGGTGCCGGTGCGGCGGTTGCTGCTGACGCCCAGTTTGGCCTCCAGCCGGGCGCCATCGGCCAGCAAATGCGTCCATTGCAGGTCGCTGCGCAGCATGATGAAGTTGGCCACGAAGTTGGCGTCGTTGCGCGGATATTCGCTGTGTGGGCCGAGCAGCGCCGTCTCGTCGGCGCGCGACAAATTGTCGACCCGGCGCAGATAGGCCAGGCTTTGCCAGCCGATGCTGTCGCCGTCGGCCAGCTTCCAGTTCAGGCGCGGCGTCAGCGTCAGCGCGTCGGTGCGGCCGGATTCCGTTTGTGGCGTGCGGCGCAGCAGGGTGAGGATGCCGTCTGCGTCGTGTTGGTCCTGGATGTCGGTATATGGCATTTCGCTGCGCTTGCGCGTCAGCGTGGCGGCCAGGCTGTACGACATGGCGCCATCCTGGTCCGACAGTTGCGTGCTCAATGTCGGTGTGTTGACGCCGTGCTGGCGCGCGATGCCGGCGTTCAGCGAGCGCTGGCCGCGTTTCACCGATTTTTTCAGGATGATGTTGATCGCGCCGGCCACCGACTGGTTGCTCAGCTCCGCCGTCGCGCTGCGCAGGATGTCGATCCGTTCGATGGTTTCGGGCGGCACGCTGTCCAGCGAAAAGCCGGCGGCGACGGGCTCGCCGTTGAGCAGTATCTGCGTGTAGCCGTTGCCCAGGCCGCGCATCTGGATCGACCCACCCTGGCCCGGCGTGCCGGTGATGCTGATGCCGGGCAGGCGCTTGAGCACATCGGCCAGGGTCTGATCGCCTTGCCGCACGATGTCTTCGTGATTGACGACGATGCTGGTGGTGGTCTCGCGCTGGCGCAGATCGTCGCGTCTGGCGCTGATTTCGACCTGCTGCGGCGTCGGGTTGTCCGAAGCGTAGGCGCAAGCGGAGACCGCCAGCAGCATGCTGCCGGTGATACGGGTAACCTGCATGGTTTAATCTTTCGTGGGCGGTTGTTGGCGGCGCGCCTTGAGCGCACGCGGCGTCGCATGGGCGTCGAGGTTGGCGAACAGGGGCGCGGGATCGACGATCCTGCCGTTGCGGCGCACTTCGAAATGCAGGTGCGGACCGGTGGCGAAGCCGCTGGCGCCGGTCCTGCCGATCAGTTGTCCCGCGTGGACGCGCTGGCCAGGCTGCACGCTCACGCCGTCCAGATGGGCGTACAGGGAACTTTGCGCGCCGTGGTCGATGATCACGGCAGTGCCGTAACGTCCGTCGTTCTCCGCAATCGGGCCGGCGGCGGTGATGATGCCGTCGGCGGTGGCATAGGCCGGCGTGCCCTTGGCGGCCGCAAAATCGATGCCTTTGTGAGGCGTCGGCAGCACGCTGCGCATGACGCCGAAAAAGCCGGTCACGCGGACCTGGGCCAGTGGCAGGCGCCAGGGCTCAGCCGCGCTGGCCGCCGCGGGCGCCGCAGTTGCCTCCGAAGCCATCGATACAGCTGCCGGCGCGAGCGACGGTAGCGGATTTGCCGCCAGCGCTGGCGCCGACGATGATGCAGGCGCCGCGGTCACTGGTGGCACGCTGAACGCGAGCGCTGGTTGCAGTGCGACGCCCGCCGCCAGCACCAGCGTTAGGACGAGGGCGGCGGTGCAACCGGCGGCGATGCTGGGCATGGGCAAACCATCATGCTGCATCTGGCGGATGCGCGCAGCGACGGTGGCGCCACCGAAGGCTGCTGCGGCGGCGGGCGCCATGACGGTCCATTGGCGCAACAGCGACAGGGCATATTGTTTGCGCTCCTGCTGCGGGCGTCCGGCCAGCACCTGCTGGTCGCACTGCAGTTCCAGCGCCCATTCCATTTGTCGCGCCATCCAGCGCAGCGGAGCGTTGAACCAGAACACCGTCTGCAAGGTGGCGGCAACGGCCAGCCACAGGGGATCGCGCACGCGCCAGTGATGCAGTTCGTGCGCGACGATCATCTGCTGCTGCGCCTCGCTCAGCGCATCGAGGTGGGCCGGCAGCAGCAAGACCGGGCGACGTACGCCGATCAGCATGGGCGAGACGGCGGCGTCGGTGCGCAGCACGCGCAATCCGCGCCGGGAGATGCGGCGGCGTTGAGCAGGCGTGAAGCCGGCATGCGCCCGCAGTTCCGCCTCGGTCAGCGGCCGCGCGCCGGCCAGCAGATCGCGCCATAGCCGACGGGCACGCAGCCGGCGCCACATGACGCCAGTCAGGCCGATGCCATACACCGGCAGCCAGACCCCGGCCGCCAATGCAACCAGGCTGGAGACGATCCGCGGCCAGGCGCTGCCGCCGGGGCGCCGTCCCTGCTGCGTGGCGGCGCCTGTATCGCTGACGGCAGCCGTGGCGGGTGCCCGGCCGGCGTCGGCGTCGCTGACCGCGTCGCTGACAGTGGCGCGGTGCTCGTTGCTGTCAAATGCCGGCGCGAACGATGCCGTGGATGCCGCAGCTGCGGCAGACCCGCTGCTATGCGTGGCGACCGGCAGGAGCGGCAGCAGGGCGGCGATGGCGACCGTGCCTTGCGCGGCGAGCCAGAGCTTGCGGCTGGTCCGCAGCGCCGGCCACATGCGCACGACGCCGTGCAGCAGCAGCCACACCAGCAAGCCGGCGGCCAGGCTGCCCGCGCAGGCCAGCAGCCATTTGGCCGCCAGCGGCATCGCCCAGGGCGCCAGCGGCATCATGCCTCGTCCGCAGGCCAGTCCTGCAGCATTTGCTCCAGCTGCGCCAGCTCCTGGCGATCGACCAACTTGCTGCCGGTGAACATCGTCACCGGCAATGGCGCATCGATCTCCATCACGCGGCGGCCGAAATCGTGGGCGAAGGCCGCCAGCGTGCCGACCTTCTCCAGCAGCGCGCTGTAGACATTCACGCCATGCACCACCTGTACGCCGACCATCTGCTTTTCCAGCATCCGGTCCAGCGTCTTGCGGGTGGACGAGAACGACCAGGCCAGCTCGGCGGCGGCGGCGTCGTGGATCTCGCGCGCGCTCAGCGGCTGCTGCTTCCACAACACTTTCAGCAAGGTCAGCTCGCTGACCGATGGAATTGGAACCGACATAAATCACCTCTCATGCGACGAATGGGATCATTGTGCGACAGATGTCGCAATCGCGTCAAGCCCAGTTATCTCCATTTGTAACATTGCTTTAAATAAATTCTAAATATGCTACGATAGCATTTTTGCTAATTAGCAAAAAATGTATGGTTGCAGGAAGCAGGACCGAAAGTAGCGCGCCGCAGGGTAGCGGTTTGAAACCGGCGGCGGTCAGCGGCCGAGCGCTATACAATGCTTGTGGCCGCAGCTATCGGAGCCGCAGCCACCTCTGCATTGGAAAAACCATGTATTACGGCGAGCGGTTCAACAGCATCACGCATACCGTCGGCGCGGCCCTGGCGGCTGTCGGCGGCACCTTGCTGATCGTCCAGGCGGCCCGCAGCGGCGATGCCTGGAAGGTGGTCAGCTGCAGCATCTATGCCGTCACCCTGCTGGCGCTGTACCTGACGTCCACGCTGTATCACAGCCTGCGCGGCCGGGCCAAGGACGTGCTGCGGCAACTGGATTACTGCGCCATCTACCTGCTGATCGCCGGCAGCTATACGCCGTTCACGCTGGTCAGCCTGCGCGGCCCCTGGGGCTGGTCGCTGTTCGGCGTGGTGTGGGGGCTGGCGGTGATCGGCATTCTGCAAGAACTCTTGTTTGCCAAGGGCGCGCGCGTGCTGTCGCTGCTGATTTACGTGGCGATGGGATGGGTGGGCGTGATCGGCGCCAGTCCGCTGATCGACGCGCTGGGCTGGAGCGGTTTCGGGTGGCTGGCGACGGGTGGCCTGGTCTACACAGTGGGCATCGCCTTCTTCGTCACCGATCATAAATGGCGCTACGGACACGGCGTCTGGCATTTGTTTGTACTGGGTGGCAGCGCCTGTCATTTTGGCGCCGTGCTGCTCTACGTGGCGTAAGGATGGAACACGCGTGGATATCAACTCGGACGATTTAAAGACCTTCATTACCGTGATCGACAGCGGCACCCTGAGCGCCGCTTCGGTGCATCTGGGGCAGACCACTTCGGGCGTCAGCCGCGCGCTGTCGCGCCTGGAGGACAAGCTCGCCACCTCGCTGCTGACGCGCACCACGCGCCGCATGGAACTGACCGAGGAAGGCCAGCTGTTCCTGGAGAAGGCGCGCGCCATCCTCGGGGCGATGGAGGAGGCCGAGGAAACCATCCGCATCCGCCGCCAGAAGCCGGCCGGCCGCTTGTGCGTGGACGCCGCCTCGCCATTCATGCTGCACTGCGTGGTGCCGCACGTGGCCGAATTCCGCGCCTTGTACCCGGAAATCCGCCTGGAACTGAGCAGCAACGACCAGATCGCCGACCTGATCGAACACCGCACCGACATCGCCATCCGCATTGGCGCACTGACCGATTCGACCCTGCATGCGCGCGCGCTGACTTCCAGCCCGCTGTACGTGCTGGCCAGCCCCGGCTACCTGGAACGCCACGGCACGCCGCAGACGCCGGCCGATCTGGCGCGCCATTCGCTGCTGGGCTTCGTGCAGTACGAACCGGGCAACCAGTGGCCGCTGCGCCACGCCGATGGCAATACCTGGCCAGTGACGCCGTCGATCTCGGCTTCCAGCGGCGAGACCCTGCGCCAGCTGGCGCTGGAAGGACAGGGCATCGTCTGCCTGGCCGATTTCATGACCCGCGCCGACATTGCGGCCGGCCGCCTGGTGAAAATCCTCGAAGCCGACTATACCGGCTATCGCCAGCAAATCCACGCCGTCTACTACCGCAATACCCAGCTGGCGCAGCGTATCAGCTGCTTCCTGGAGTTTTTGCAGCAGAAACTGTAGGAATGGGCCTGCAAGGCAGTGTGCGTCGGCGTACAGAGGTCAACCCTGTACGGGCATACACTGGCCTTGCGTGCTTGGAGCAGAACGCAGAAAAACGCAAAAAGCTCAGCAGCAGGTAAGCCGGTGGCCTCGAGCACCGGCACGAATTCCGATGTTGACGCCTTATGGAGGTCACCATGACGCAGACCACTCATCCTTCCAAGTACCTGGTGCGCGCTTACATGGAGCGCCGCTCCCAGGAAGTGAAGCCGCCTCCTACGCCCGACGAAATCCGCCGCCAGCTCGGCTGGGGCCTGATGCTGTTCGAGCAAAAGGTCGGCAACGGCCGCAATTGACCGCTTCGCCGTTCACCGGTACTTTTCCGCCGTTCGCCGAATAGCGGTTTCCCCGCCTGCAGTTCCCCGGTATTGTTATATCCATACCGACTTGGGGGACTAAACATGAACGTTGAAACTGCTTATCGCTGGCGCTCGCAGCTGGTCTGGGGCCTGGCGCTGATGGCCGCCGGCATCATCGTCCTGCTGGTGCAGGCAGACGTGCTGGATCTGGACCTGGATCCTGCGCATTTCTGGCGCTACTGGCCCTGGCTGGTGGTCGTCAGCGGCCTCACCAAAATCATCCCGCCCACCAATTCGCGCCATTTCACCAATGGCCTGTGGGAGATTTTCTTCGCCGGCTGGTGGTACATCTCCTTCAACCACATCTGGGGCCTGGGCTTCGGTCAGACCTGGCCGGCGCTGCTGGTGGCCTGGGGCCTGGGCATGATGCTGCGGCCGCTGCTGGATAACATCTTCGCCGCCACCCGGGAGCAGCCATGAGAACCCGCCGCGACCGCAACCCGGCCGTGCAGATGATGATCGGCGTCTGCATCATCGTGGTCGGCATGCTGTTCCTGCTCGATAACCTGGGCTGGCTCGATCTCGATCTGCGCCTGCACGTGCTGCCGACGATCCTGATCGTGTGCGGCGTGCTGAAACTGGTCCAGACCCGCAACGGCGCCGGCATGATCGTCGGCGGCGCCCTGATCTTCTTCGGCGGCATGCTGTGGTTGAAGGAAGCCGGCCTGATCTATTTCGGCTGGAGCACCGTCTGGCCGCTGGCGATGATCATCGCCGGCGCCGCCGCCGTGTACAAGGCCAGCACCGGGCGCAAGGCGTTCGATAGTGTCGGCAACAGCGTCTCGCTGGAAAAGGGCGCCGAGGACTCGGTGGTGGAAGTCACCGCCATCATGGGCGGCTACAAGAGCCGCATGATCACCCAGGACTTCCGCGGCGGCGAGATCACCGCCATCATGGGCGGCTGCGACCTCGATCTGCGCCAGGCATCGATCAACGGCGACGCGGTGCTGAATGTGTTCGCCATGTTCGGCGGCATCACCATCAAGGTGCCGGTCGACTGGACCGTGGTGATTCAGGGGACACCGGTCATGGGCGGCTTCGACGAGAAGACCGTGCCGCCGGGGGCGTCGAACAAGCGGCTGATCGTGCGCGGCTACGCCATCATGGGCGGCGTCGAACTGCGCAACTGATGGAGGACATCGTCACGCCCCGGCGCGGCGGGGTGGTCTACCTGCTGGCGTGGCTGTTTCTCGGCTGTGCGCTGGGCAGCGTGATCACCCTGACCAGCGACACGCCGCTGATCAACGCCATGCTGTTCGCCATCCCCATGCATCTGCTGTATGCGTTTGCGGCGGGCTACTCGGCTTACTACCTGTGCCGCGCCTTTCCGCTGGGCGGCCGCCGCGCCGGTTCCATCCTGCTGGTGATGACGGTGGCGGCGGTGGTGTCGGGCTTCCTGTGGCTGCTGATGGGCTCCGTGTGGAATGCGTTGTGCCTGCTGCCCGGCGTGAAGTGGTCCGGGATGGTGATCACGCCGCAGCTGTCCGCATTGATCGTCGGACTGGGCATGCTGCTGTACGGCTTCGCGGCGGCGGTGCATTACCTGGTGACCGAGTTCGTGCGCGCCAAGAACGCCGAACAGCGCGAGCTGCAATCGATGCTGATGGCGCAGGAAGCGGAATTGCGCATGTTGCGCACCCAGATCGATCCGCATTTTCTGTTCAACAGCCTGAATTCGATCAGCGCGCTGACCTCGATGGACCCCAAGGCGGCGCGGCGCATGACGCTGGAGCTGGCCAGCTTCTTCCGCCAGAGCCTGGGCATGGAGGCGCACAAGAAAGTGACGCTGGGCGAAGAGATGGTGTTGATACGCCACTTCCTGGCGATCGAACAGGTGCGCTTCGGCGAGCGGTTGCGCGTGCAGGAGTCCATCAGCGCGGAGGCGGCGGCTTGCCTGGTGCCGCCGATGATCATCCAGCCGCTGGTGGAAAACGCCGTCAAGCATGGCATCTGCAATCTGCCAGATGGCGGCATCATCCGCATCAGCGCGCACCGTGCGGGTTCGGTACTGCAGATCAGTGTCGTCAACCCGGTGGACGAGGATATGTCGGCCGTCCGCAGCGATGGCCATGGCATAGGATTGACCAACGTGCGCCAGCGTTTATCCGGCGCCTATAAACACGAAGCCGGCATCCACTGGGGCCGGCGCGAGGACAGCTTCGGCGTGGACATCACCATGCCCGCGCAGACGGGCGAAGAAGGGGAGTAGGGTATGCGTATCATCATCGTGGACGATGAAATGCTGGCGCGCGGCGTGGTGCGCGAATATCTGGCCGCGCACGCGGACGTGGAGGTGGTGGCAGAATGCGCCAACGGCTTCGAGGCCGTGAAGGCCATCACCGAGCTGGCACCGGACCTGGTGTTCCTGGATATCCAGATGCCCAAGCTGGATGGCTTCGAAGTGGCGGAACTGGCCGGCAGCAAGACACGCTACATCTTCGCCACGGCCTACGACCAGTATGCGATCAGGGCGTTCGAATTCCACGCGCTCGATTATCTGCTGAAGCCCTTCAGCCAGCAGCGCTTCGACCAGGCCTTGGCGCATGCGCGCGCAAATTCGGGCAAGGGCGGCGACGTCGTGGCGCAGATGGTGCGCGAGGCGTCCACCCGCCACAAGCCGCTGGGCCGGGTGCTGATACGCGATGGCGCCAAGGTCCACGTGATCAGCGCCGACAAGATCGAACACATCGAGGCGCAGGACGACTATGTGCAGATCCGCTCGGAGGGCAAGTCTTATCTGAAGAATCAGCGGCTGGCGGAGCTGGAGGAACAGCTGGACGGCGAACAGTTCCTGCGCATCCACCGCTCGTGGATCGTCAACATCGCCTTTGTCGAACGCATCGAACAGGCCACCAAGGACAGCCATGTGGCTATACTCAGGGATGGTAGCCGGGTGCCGGTCAGCCGCAGCGGCTATCAAAGGATCCGTACTGTCATCCAATAGGAGGTGCATATGTCTGCAAAAGCTGCATGGGCGGGAGTGGTGTTGTCCGCGTTGACCTCGGTGGTATGGGCGCAGGCGACTTCGCGGCCCTGCGACGCCGCTGTCTCCGAAGATAAGCCTGGGCCGGCGTGCCTGATGTCGCATCAGGCAATCGGCAAGCTGGCGGCGGACGTAGTGTACTGGCGGCTCTATACCTACCCCGATGTCGCGGCGGCGCAGCGCGACCGGCCGGAACAGGGGACGGTGGTCGAAGCATTCGGCAAGGTATGGCTGTTCACCGTCGGCGCGCCGGCGCTGGGACCGGGGCCGGGCGGTCAGCACGTGGCGGACGTGGGGCCGATCGCCGTCGAGCGGGACACGCTGTATGACGCGGAATTTCTCAAGTCGACTTTCAGCGTCGGCATGACGGCGCCGATCCACGTGCATTCCGGGCCGGAGGCGTTCTACGCCGTCAGCGGCGGCACCTGCCTCGAAACGCCGGACGGCGCGCAGGTCGGCCGCGGGCCGGGCAACAGCCTGGTGGTGCGGCGCGGCCCACCCATGCTGCTGATGGCGATCGGGCCGGAGCCGCGCCAGGGTTTCGCCCTCATCCTGCACGACAAGGCCATGCCGCCGACCACGCTGGTGCGCAACTGGAGCCCGCAGGGACTGTGCCAGAAAGAGCTTTCCGGGCATTGAGCACTACTGGTTGGGGCGGTGCCCATAGCTGAGGGCACGCGTGACCTGCCAGACGTCGTCTTTGTAGCGCCACACCATGGTGAATTCGGCGATGCCCTCGCATTTGCCGCTGCCGGACTGACAGAACACGTGCGAGCCGGTGGTGATGGCGCCGAAGTCCTTGACCGGTATCACCTTCAGACTGCCCGGCACCAGTCGGCGGCTGTAATGGCCGCACACATATTTTGCGGTGTTGGCGATCATGGCGTCGCGCGTCCAGGTGACGCCGCCGTTATCGTGATAGAACTCGATTGCGGCATCGAAGTAGCTGGCGTACTTGTCCAGCTCCCCCGGTTTGTCGCATTGGTTGAAAGCGTCAAACATCTCGGTATCGATGCGCGACAGCGTGGCGCTGAGCGTGGCATCGTCGGCGGCGTACGCGGTGGCGGACAGCGCGCATAACAGCAAAACCAGTTGCTTCATCGGTGGCTCCATCAGGTGGCGGGAATTGCCATCCTACGCCAGCTGCCGCTCAGGCCCGCAGTTTTTCCGACGAATCGCCTGCCGGGTGGGGCGAATGGCGTTCTACGCGCCACCAGCGGGGCATCAGTTCCTGGATCTCGGGCCGGCCGAAGCGGTCGTCGATCAGGTAGACGGTGCCGCGGTCGGTCTGGGTACGGATCACGCGTCCCGCCGCCTGCACCACTTTCTGCATGCCAGGATAGGTGTAGGTGTAGTCGTAACCGGCGCCGAAGATAGTCTCCATGCGCTGGCGTATCTGTTCGTTGACGGGATTGATCTGCGGTAGCCCCAGTGTGGCGACGAAGGCGCCGATCAGGCGCGCGCCGGGCAAATCCACGCCTTCGCCGAACGAGCCGCCCAGCACGGCGAAGCCTATGCCTTCGCTGTCCGGCGTGAAGCGGTCGAGGAATTGCGCGCGCTCCGCCTCGTCCATGCGGCGCGACTGGCGCCACACCGGCACTTGCGGATACAGCTCGCTGAACTGGTTGGCCGCCTTCTCCATGTAATCGAAGCTGCTGAAGAAGGCCAGGTAATTGCCGCACTGCCGCTGGTACTGTTGGCCCATCAGCTCCGCGATCGGCCGCAGCGACTGCTGGCGGTGCTGGTAGCGCGTGGAGATGTGGCCCGCCACCTGCACCGACAGCTGCTCGGCCACGAACGGCGATTCCACGTCGACCCAGGCGGTGGTCTCGGGCATGCCCAGCATGTCGCCGAAGTAGTTCCAGGGACTGAGCGTGGCCGAAAACAGCGCCGTGGTGTGGGTGCTTTCAAAGCGCGGCTTCAAGTACGGCGCGGGCACGATGTTGCGGATGCAGAGCACCGAATTGCTGTTGCTGGCGCGCGCGCCCTGCGCCTTTTCGACGTCGAACAAGGCGTGGTCGCCGAAGCTTTCCGCCAGCCGCGCGAACATCAGCGCGTTGAAGTAGAAGCTTTGCAGGTCCGGCTCCACATAGCCGGGATGATCGACCATGTAGTCGGCGATGGCGGTGGCTGCAGTCTGCAGCGCGCCCATGAACTTGTCCGGCAGCGCGCTGTAGGACTGGTATTCAGCCTGCTGGTCCTTCTCCAGCTGGTTCCACTGCTTGTGCACGCGGTCCAGCGGTTTTTTCAGTTCGTCCGGCACGATCTTGCGCAGCAGGCGCAGGCTGTCATGCTCCATGTCGGCCGAATACATCTTGCGCGCGCGTGACACCATGTTGTGCGCCTCGTCCACCAGCACGTTGACTTTCCAGTCGTTGAGCTGCGTGAGGCTGTGCAGCATGGCGCTGATGTCGAAGTAGTAGTTGTAATCGCCGACCACAATGTCGCACCAGCGCGCCATTTCGCTGCTCAGGTAATACGGACAGACGTCGTGGGCGAGAGCGATGGCGCGCAGCGTGTCGCGGTCCAGGGACAGCGGCACGGCGCTTGCCGGCGCGCCGCTGTCCGCACCCGCGCGCGTGTCCGCGGCTGCGTTCGCGCCGGCTGACGGCGCCATCACCGCCAGCGCCGACGCGCGCGCGGCCGGCAGGCGGTCGTAGAATCCCTTGGCCAGCGGGCAGGACTCACCGTGGCAAGCCTTGTCCGGATTGACGCAGGCGGTGCTCTTGGCCGCCAGCTCCAGCGTGCGCAGGGGCAGCAGCGGCGCGCCTGCGCGGATGATGTCCACCGCGTCGAGCGCCATTTGCCGGCCCGAGGTCTTCGCGGCCAGGAAAAACACCTTGTCGACTTCATGCTCCGCGCAAGCCTTCAGCATCGGGAACAGGCTGCCGACGGACTTGCCGATGCCGGTCGGCGCCTGCGCCAGCAGGCACACCTTGCGATTGCTGGCGCGGTACATCGCTTCCGCCAGCTGGCGTTGACCGGGACGGAAATCGCCGTACGGGAAGCGCATCGCCCTCAGCTGCGCGTCGCGTTCGGCGCGGTGCGCCATCTCCTGCTGCGCCCATTGCAGGAACAGGGTGCACTGCTGCTCGAAATAAGCCTGCAGGCCGCCGGCCGTATGGTCCTCGTGCAGCACGGTTTCCTTCTGGCTGCCGATGTCGAAATAAACCAGCGCAAGGCGGATCTTGTCGAGCTGCCGGTCCCGGCACATCAGATGACCGTAGATCTTCACCTGCGCCCAGTGCAGCGCGCGCTGGTTGTCCGGCATCTTCTCCAAATCGCCGCGGTAGGTTTTGACTTCCTCCAGACGGTTGGCGCGGACGTCGTAACCGTCGGCGCGGCCGCGCACGTGCAGCGGGCCGAAGTCGCCGGACAGCGCCACTTCGGTCTGATAATCGTCATCGCGGCGCGAAGCCACCACCGCATGGCCGGCGATGCCTTCCTGCGCGGTCGGCGAGGGCGTGAAGCGCAGATCCAGGTCGCCGGTCTTGGCGGTGAATTCGCACAGCGCGCGGACGGCGATCGTGTATTTGGAGAACTGCGTCATGCCGCCCATTGCAGATAACAGACCGAGACTGGCATCTGATGCTGGGCGCAGTATTCGATCCAGCGCAGCTGATTGTCCTGCAGGCGGTCGCCCGGGCCTTTTACTTCGATCATGTTGTAGCGGCGTTCGGCCGGCCAGAACTGGATCAGGTCGGGGAAGCCGCTGCGGTTGGCCTTGATGTCGAGCAGGATGCGCTCGAACGCGCGCTTCAGGTGCAGCGGCGGAATGCAGTCCAGCGCCAGGCCGAGCAGATCGTCGTCGATCGCCTCCCAGTACAGGAAGGGCGACTGGATGCCGTACTTGGCGGCGTAGTTGTCCAGGATCGTCTGACGATACAGATCGCCGTCCAGCTGCGACAGCGCGGCGTGGAACTGCTGCGCGCGGCGGCGCTGGAAATCGGCGCTGTGCAAATCGGCCGGGCCGCGATGATAGGGGTGGAAGAACGCCCCCGGTATCGGCGAGAACACCGCATCCCAGCACAGCAGGCCGAACAGCGAATTGATCAGCGCGTTCTCGACGTAATAGACTGGCGCGTCTTCGCGGCTGAGATGATCACGCACCACGAATTCGACGTAATTGGCTTCTTCCGGCGCCGGCAGGCTGAGGTCGATACGCGCGGCCTGGGCGGCCGTCACCGGCGCCGGCTTGGCCTGGCCCAGCTTGCGCGCCAGGCGTGGCGCCATGCGCAGCAGCTGCTGGCGTTCGGCCTCGCTTTCCGGCGCCAGCATGGCGCTGTGCAGCAGCTCGAACGCCTCGCGCGGCTGTTCGTTCTTCTCCAGCACGCGGATGGCGCGGGCGCGGGCGCCGGGATAATGGCATTCGGCGTAAAGGGCGTAGGCGGCGGGCCAGTCGGCCAGACGCTCGACGTGCTGGGCGATGCTGAACACCAGCTTGTCGCGGCGGCTGCGCAGCCACTCGTTATCGGGCGAGCAGGGCGGCAGGGCGGCAATGATCTCGGCCGGCGCCGCGCCCTCGGCAAAGCGTTCGTGGCAATCGTGCAGTGCGAGGAAATCGTCGATATCGCGGCGCGAACGGAATCCGCGCGCGGCCGGCGAAAATTCCACCTTCTCATACTGGTAAATGCCGAGGTCGGACAGCACGAATTCGGTCCAGTCCTGGCGATAATTGCCGAAGAAGATAAGGCGCAGGCGGTCGCACAGCGCCTGCGTCAGGTTGCGGTAGCAGTGATCGCCCGATTCCGCATACCAGCCGGAAAAGCGGTGCTCGCCGTCATATTCCTCGCGCAGCGCCGCCAGCTGCTCGGCCTTGCGCAGGTGCCTGATGTGCGGCCCCAGGTGAAAGGCCCGGGCGATTTCCGGCTTTTGCAGCAGCTCGAACAATTCGTCCAGGCACAGCGTGGGATCTTCCTCGATCAGGCCGCACTCGGCCAGCGGACGGGCGGCCTCGTGCGTGCTGCCGATTTCCGCATACACCAGCTTACTGGCGCGAAACACCGTGCCTTTGCGCATCACCATGCGCACGAACAGCGCGCGCGAGGCTTGGGGCAGACTGGGGAAGGAGGTCAGGAAATCGCGCTCGTCCGGGTTCAGCAGGTCATCGTAGCGCTCGGCTATCCACGCCAGCACCTGGTGAAAGTTCTCCAGGTAATAGAACGGATTTTCAAGGACTTTGATCATTGCAGCGGGACGGACGGCGATTAACTGTATTTCCGTACAGTGTATCGCGTCCGTCCGCGCTTGCAAAGCAAAATAGCGGCGTTATTTCGCTTTCTGGCCGACCAGCGAGTTGGCCTTGGCGATTTCGGCTTCGACCGCCTGGATTGCCTGCTTGGTGGCCTGGTTGACCTGCTCGTAACCGGCAAAGGCGTTGTCGATCGCGGTTTTGACGATCTGCACCGCGTTCTCCGAACCGGGCCGTACGTTTTTGGTGACGTCGTGGATCAGCGCGCTCAGGTTGTTTTTGGCTTCGGTCATGTGCGCCTCGGCCGCCTGGGTGAATTCGTTGCGGATCTCCGCGATGATGCCGCCCAGCTGCTGGTTGTAGGCGGCCGCCCCGGCCACGCCCGGCTGGATCTTGTCGGCGGCGACCTGGATCGCGGCCTTGGCGTCCGCCGCCTGGCTCATTTCCTTACCGGTGGCCAGCCCCTCTTCAACCTGCGATCTGGCGGTGGCCATGTTGAGCGCCAGTACCTGCTCGACACCCTGGATGGTCTTGCTGGTCAGCGTGTTGAACGTCTCCAGCTGGAAGTCGAACAGCAGCTTGGTGGCGTTGGCGAATTGCTCCGGGTTCGTAAACATACAGTCTCCTCATCGGTATGGTGGGATGCGACGTGCAGCAACTCCTTATTATTAACTTCTTGTAATTAATTATCTTCTAACGATCAGGTTTTCGCAATGGGGGTCCTTGAACGGGCCATAAGCCTTTTCCCAGCCGTCACCCAGCGGCGTTTGCGAGCAGACCAGCTGGCCGTCGACCTTGCTGCGCCATTTCCACCAAGGCGCCGGCGCGGCGGTCAGGTTCACGCAGCAGAGGGCCAGCAGCAGGGCGGATGCGTATGTTAATCGTTTCATGTTCATGCCAATTGTCTGGTGCAGACGCGATTGCGGCCGCCGTTTTTCGCAGCGTACAGCAAATCGTCGGCGGCTGCGATCATGTTGAGGTGGGCGTCGTGCCCGGCGCTGGCAAAATCGATGCTGGCCACGCCGAAGCTGGCGGTGATGCTGATGCGCTGGTCCTCGTGTTCGACCACGGTCGCTTCCAGCTGCTGGCGCAGGCGCTCGGCCAGCAGCTCGCCGCCGGCGAGGTCGGTTTCCGGCAGGATCAGCAGGAATTCCTCGCCGCCGTAGCGCACCACGCTGTCGATGCTGTCGCGGGTCATGGACAGCAGCAGCGCGGCAAAGCGCTGCAGCACCGCGTCGCCGCCGTGGTGGCCGTAGGTATCGTTGACGGCCTTGAAATGGTCGAGGTCGCACATGATGACCGTCAGGCTCAGCCGGTAGCGCTGGGCGCGCGAGATTTCGGTTTCCAACAGCTGTTCGTGCAGGTAGCGGCGGTTGTAGCAGCCGGTCAGCGGATCGCGGATGGACAGGTTTTTCAGCACGATCTGGGCGCTGAATTCGACCCGCCACAGCATCTGGTAGCGCCGCGCCGCCACGTAGCCGAACAGGTTGCCGAGCAGTAGCAGCGCCGCCATGGTGGCCAGTTCCGCCGTCGGCAGGCCGCCCAGGCGCCACGCCAGCAGGATGAACAGCAGCGTCGACAGGGCGGCGATCGCCGCCGCGTACAGCAGCCGGTTGGGGATGTAGATGTAGATGACGATGATGACGATGGACATCGAAATCGCGTGCAGCGAGAATTCCGCCGGCCGCAGCGCGGCGATCAGCAGGAAGCCGGCCGCGCCGGCCACTTCGACGATATTCGCCGCCACCCGGGTGAACGGGATGGCGTTCGGCCGCCGCTCCAGCATCGCCAGGCAGACCAGCACCACCCCGGCCACCAGCAGCCGCGCGCCGATCAGCAGGCCGGTCTTGAGGCTGTAGCCGACCCAGATCACGTCGGTCAGCGCGAAACACAGGTAGAACAAGGAGCAGAACAGAAAGGTCACGCGCAGTTGCGCCTGCGTCATGGCCAGATGGTGGCGCAGGAATTCCTGCTCGATGGCCGGATCGCAAAATTCGCAGCGCAAGGGCGCCACCTTGATGGTTCTGGACGGGTCGGGATTGGGGACCATGTCAGCGTGTCTCCGCTAGCGGCCGGCTGTTTGCCGGTCTGATACCAACAATTATACGACCGCAACATTTGCGGCGCGGAGAAAAACTTACAGGGGGGCGACGCGCGGCAGGCGCAACATGAAGCTGGCGCCCTGGCCTGGCGTGCTGGCCGCCTCGATGCGGCCGCCCAGCACGCCGGTGATGATGTTGTGGGTAATATACAACCCCAGGCCCGAACCGCCGGCGCCGAGACGGGTGGTGAAGAACGGATCGTAGATGCGCGGCAGGTGCTTGGCCGCGATGCCGGCGCCGGTGTCGCTGAGAGTGATGGCAATTTCGCCGTTGCCGCTGTCGTGGGCGGACAGCGTGATGCTGCCGCGGCCGTCGCGCGGCCGCTCGTCGAAACCGTGCACCAGGCTGTTTTCGATCAGGTGTTGCAGCGCCTGGGTCAGCGGGCCGGGATAGCTGTCCATTTCCAGCCAGTGGTCGACATCCTCGATCAGTTCCAGGCCGCGCCGGCGCACCTCGGCCTGCACCGCCGCCAGCAGTTCGGCCACCAGGTCGCCCAGCACGAATCGGCTGCGCTGGCTGCCGCCGCCATCGACGGCGATGCGTTTGAAGCTGGTCATCAGCGCCACCGCGCGGTTCAGGTTGCGCAACACCACCTCGTCGGCCGCGACAGCCTGCTGCAGATAGGTTTCCAGTTCGGAGCGCCGCAGGCCGGCCTCCAGCCCGCGGTGCAGCGCGGCGGTGCGCTCGCTCATGCTGCTGGCCATGACCAGGCTGTTGCTGATCGGCGTGCTCAGTTCGTGCGCGACGCCGGCCACCAGCGCGCCCAGCGCGGCCAGCTTGTCGCGCCGCACCAGTTCATCCTGGGTCATGCTGAGGTTGTCCAGCGCGGTCGTCAATTCCTCGTTGGCGTGTTCGGCGTCCTCCTTGGCGGCGCGCAGCTCGGCGGTGCGGGCCGAAACCAGTTCTTCCAGATGTTCGCGGTGGCGCTGCAATTCCTTTTCGCGTCGCGTATGGGCGATGGCGATGCCGGCCAGATGGGTGGCGGCGCCGATCAAACGACGGTCTTCCTCGTCCGGCGTGCGCACTTCCTTGTAGTACATCGCGAACGAGCCCAACACCGTGTCCTGGTCCAGCAAAATCGGCATCGACCAGCAGGCGCGCAGGCCGTAGTGGGCGGCGGCGTTGCGGTAGGGCGCCCACAGCGGATCGTTGAGGATGTCGCTGACGATCACGGTCTCCCTGCGGAACATGGCGGTGCCGCAGGAACCCGCCGCCGGGCCGATCGGCAGGCCGTTCAGCGCCGCCAGGTAAGCCGGCGGCATGCTGGGGCCGGTGGCGGCCTGTACCGTGACGCCGTCCGGATTCAGCAGCATGACGGTGCAATAGCCGCCATCCAGCTGGCCTTCGATCAGGCGCACCAGCTTGTCCAGGGTGTCGGCCAGCGGCGCGCCGCGCGCGATCATTTCCAGCAGCGCGTTCTTGCCGTCGCGCAGGGCCGTGGCCAGCTTGCGCGCGGTGATGTCGACGATGCGCACGTGCATCAGCCGGTGCTCGGCGGTGGTCAGCGGCACCATGCGCAGCTCGCCGGCGATGGCGCGGCCCGAGCTGTGGCGCATCTCCAGCTCGAACATCTGGATGTCGCCGGCCATGATGCGCTCCAGCAGGGTGTCCAGCACCTGCCCGCTGGGCTGGCCGTCCGGTTGCAGTGGCGGGCACAGCTGCAGCAAATCGGTTTGCAGCAGTTCGGTTTCGGTCATGCCGAACAACTGGCGCGCGCGGCGGTTGACGTCCAGCACGCGGTTGTTGCCGCGTTGCAATAGCATGATGGCGTCCGGCGAGCCGGCCAGCATGGTGTGGTAATTGACCTCCAGCGTGGCCATGGTCGGCATGCCGGCCAGCACCGGCGCGGGGCGGATCACTTGCAGCTGCAGCAAGACTTTTTCGGCCAGGTCTTCGCTATCGAAGCTGAGCGGCAGATAGGCGGCCGCGCCGGCGGCGCCGGCCAGCGCGCGCTCGTCTTCGTCGGGATGGGCGGACAGCAGGAATACCGGCAGCGGCCGCGCGCTGGCGTGCCGCAGGCGCGGACACAGCTCCAGGCTGGCGCTGCCGGCCAGCGCGACGTCGAGCAGCACCAGCGCCACGTGGCCTTCGCGCACGGCGGCCAGCGCCGCATCGCCGCGGCTGACCGCGCGCACCTCGAAATGATGGCGCGCCAGCAGCCGCCGCAAGGGATCCGCATCGTAGGCCGCGCCGGCGACAAGCAGGATGGTTTGCGGCTGATCGGAAGAGAACGGCGGCATCATGTCTGACTGGCTCAGCTCCGCAGTGCGGCGTGCAGTCAGTGTATTACAAGATGATCGGCAACGGGCGGCGTTATGCGGCGTTCAGTGCGGCGGCGTCCTGCGCCTGTTTGATCAGCGGGAAATTCTCCTCGATCCAGTCGACCAGCACTTCCAGCCGCTCGGCAGCCTGACGGCCCAGCGGCGTCAGGCTGTACTCGACGTGCGGCGGCACCACCTGGTGGGCCACGCGCAAGACCAGGCCGTCGTGGACGAGGGCGTCCAGCGTCTGGGCCAGCATCTTTTCGCTGACGCCGCCGACCGCGCGCCGCAGTTCGCTGAAGCGGTGGGTGCGCTCCAGCAGCATCACCAGCACCAGCACGCCCCAGCGGCTGGTGATGTGGCCGAGCACGGCGCGCGACGGGCAATCGGCCAGCATCACCTGGCCGCGGCGCGCTTCCTCGTTGCGCGCGGCGATGGCGGCGCGCAGGGTCTTGCTGTCCTTCATGGCGAACTCCCGGGATACTTACTAATTTGTACGTACTTACAAATCGTAAGTATAGCCGATATGATGGCCCCACTCATTCAAACCCAAGGAGAACTCCATGATTATCGTTACCGCCGCTACCGGCCAGCTGGGCCGCCTGGTGATTGCCCGGCTGCTCGCCACCACGCCCGCATCGCAGATCGTGGCCGCCGTGCGCGATCCGGCCAAGGCGGCCGACCTGGCGGCGCAAGGCGTGCAGGTGCGCCGCGCCGACTACAACGATCCGGCCTCGCTGGACGCCGCCTTCGCGGGCGCGAGCAAAGTGCTGCTGATCTCGTCCAATGACCTGGGCAACCGTGTCACACAGCACCGCAACGCCATTGACGCGGCCGTGCGCGCCAAGGTCGGCCTGCTGGCCTACACCAGCGTGCTGCATGCCGACCATTCCACCCTGGGCTTGGCGGCGGAGCACCGCGCCACCGAGGAAGCGGTGCGCGCTTCCGGTCTGGCGTATACGCTACTGCGCAACGGGTGGTACATGGAAAATTATACCGGCAGCTTGGGCGCCGCGGTGGCGCATGGCGCGCTGGCCGGCGGCGCGGGCGAGGGCCGCATCGCGGCGGCGGCGCGCGCTGACTACGCGGAGGCGGCGGCCAGGGTACTGACCAGCGCGGCGCCGGAACCGGTGTATGAGCTGGCCGGCGATACGGCGTTCACGCTGGCCGAGCTGGCGGCGGAAGTCTCGCGCCAGACCGGCAAGCATATCCCGTTCCACGACCTGCCGCAGCAGGCGTACCGCGACCTGCTGGTCAACGTCGGCCTGCCGGTGCCGCTCGCCGAGCTGGTGGCCGATTCCGATGCGCAGGCGGCGAGGGGCGCACTGTTCGACGACAGCGGGGTGCTCGGCAAGTTGATCGGTCACAAGACGACGACACTGCCGGACGCGGTCAAGGCGGCGCTGTGATCATCAGGTCGCGCCGGCTTGGCGGTACGCGCGTGGCGACAGCCCGGTCACGCGCTTGAAGGCGTTGCTGAACGCGCTCTCCGAGGTATAGCCCAGTGCGCCGGCAATCAGCGCCACGGGCCGGTTTTCCTCGCGCAGCGCCCGTTCCGCCAGGCGCATGCGCCATTGTGTCAGGTAGGTCAGCGGCGCCACGCCGGCCGTTGCCGTGAAATGGGCGGCGAACGTGGTGCGCGACATGGCGCAGGCCGCCGCCAGGTCCTCCAGTCGCCATGCGCGGCCGGGTTCGGCGTGCATCAGCCGCAGCGCCGGCGCGATGCGCGGATGGGCCAGCGCGCGCAGCCAGCCGGACGGCATTGGCGCGCCCGACCGCAAGTGGGCGCGCAGGATCTGGATGAACAGCAGCTGCGTCAACTGGGCGGACGCCAGCTGCGTGCCGGGCTGTTGCGTCGCCTTCTCGTCCACCAGTTGGTCCAGCAGCAGGCCGAACACCCTGGCGTGCGGCGTGTCGGCGCGGATCTGTATCCATGGCGGCAGCACATCCGCCAGCAGCCGCCCGCGCACCGGATCCAGCTCCACATGGCCGCCGATCTGCGTGAATTCGCCGCCGTCGCCCAGCTGCACGGTGCTGCGGCCGGCGCCGGAAAACAGCGCGTGCGCATCCAGCGCGGCCAGACCCGGGGCGCTGCACATCACGAACGAACGCGGCACCGCCAGCAGTCCGACATCGCCGGCGCTGAACTGCAGCGGTGCCGGTTCGCCGTCCAGGTGCACCCAGCAGCGGCCCTTCACCACGGCGAAGAACTTGATTTTGTCGCGCGCGGGAAAGTGCAGCGCCCAGTCGCCGCCGGCGCTGAAGCCGCCGGTCACCACCGGTTCGGCATTGGCCAGCTTGAGAATATCGGAAAAGGGATCGTTACTCATATCGGGATGATTGCGCAAGTAATTCGCATTTTAGAGCATTCATCATCCGAATGTCTGCCTTACCATGGCGAGCTGACATCACCATGGAGCACACATGAACGAACAACTTGTACTGGTCACCGGTGGCACCGGCTTTATCGCGCAGCACTGTATGCTGGCACTGTTGAACGCCGGCTACCGCGTGCGCGCCACCGTCCGCTCGTTGGCGCGCGAAGCCGAGGTGCGCGCCAACCTCAGAGCCGGCGGCGTCGACGCCGGCGTCCGCCTGTCCTTCGTCGCCGCGGAGCTGGAAAGCGATAGCGGCTGGGCGCGCGCCGCAGCGGGCTGCGCCTACGTGCTGCATGGCGCCTCGCCCACGCCCTCGGGCGATCAGGTCAGCGAGGACGCGTGGGTGCGTCCCGCCGTGGACGGCAACTTGCGCGTGCTGCGCGCGGCGCGCGACGCCGGCGTGAAGCGCGTGGTGCTGACCTCCGCCTTCGGTGCGATCGGCGTCGGCCACGCGCCGAAGCTCCGTCCGTTCAACGAGAGCGACTGGAGCAATCTGGACGCGCCCCTCTGGCCTTACCAGCGTTCCAAGACCTTGGCCGAGCGCGCCGCCTGGGATTTCGTGGCAGGCGAGGGCGACGGCCTGGAACTCAGCGCGATCAATCCGGTCACGGTGCTGGGCCCGGCGCTGGGGGCGGATTATTCGCATTCGATCCGGCTGATCCGCAACATGTTGGTGGGCATGCCCGGCTGCCCGAAAGTGAATACCTGCGTGGTGGACGTGCGCGACGTGGCCGACCTGCACCTGCGCGCCATGCGCGACCCGGCGGCCAAAGGCGAGCGCTTCCTCGCCACCGCCGGCGACAGCCTGTGGATGATCGACATCGCCCGCGTGCTGCGCGAACACCTCGGCGCGGCCGCCGGCCGCGTACCGACGCGGACGTTGCCGAATTGGATGGTGCGCCTGGCCGCGCTGCGCAATCCCGCGCTGCGCGGCATGGTGCCGCTGCTGGGTGTGAACCTGAACGCCTCCGGCGACAAGGCGCGGCGCGTGCTGGGCTGGTCGCCGCGCTCCCGCGAGGAGGCCATCCTGGCGTCTGCGGACAGCCTGATTCGTCTCGGCCTGCTGGCGCACCACTGAGCTCGTGCAGGGAGCGGCGGCCGAAATGAAAAAAGCCGCAGACTCGTTAAAGTCTGCGGCTTTTTTGCGGAATTCTTGGTGCCCACGGAGGGACTCGAACCCCCACACCTTGCGGCACATGGACCTGAACCATGCGCGTCTACCAATTCCGCCACGTGGGCATTGCATCATCACAGTATGTTCAAACTCGGCCGGCTTGCGCTGGCTTTGCGGAATTTTTGGTGCCCACGGAGGGACTCGAACCCCCACACCTCGCGGCACATGGACCTGAACCATGCGCGTCTACCAATTCCGCCACGTGGGCACTGATACTGTTTTGCTGCTTTTCTCTGCTGCGTTGTTTGCGTCAGAGGCCAGCATCTTACGGGAGGGGTGATACCTCGTCAAGGGTCAAATGCTGCTTTCCTGAAATAATTTCATTTTCGGTCATCGGACGCGTGACAACGAGTTGCAGCATAATAGCGCTTTCCCATGTTCGAACGCTGCGCCATGTCTGTCTCTTGCCGCGTGCTGGTTGCGGCTGGCGCGCTTTTGCTGCCCCTTGCCGCCCGCGCGGCCGACACCATCACGCTGACCAGTGGCGAATGGCAGCCGTACATTTCCGAGAAGCTGCCGCATTACGGTCCGCTGACCCGCATCATCACCGAAGCCTTCGCCCTCGAAGGCGTGCAGGTGCGTTATGTCTTCCGTCCCTGGAACCGGGCGTTCATCGAAGGCGACAGCGGTGGCGCCAACGGCACCATCTTGTGGAGCGAGTCCGGGCCTGGCCTGGCGGGTGAGCGCGAGCGCCGCTACCACTACAGCGACGTGGTGTTCGAGGGCCAGTCGGTGTTTTTCCATCTGAAGCGTTATCCGTTCCGCTGGACCAGCTTCGACCGGCTGGCCGGCGTGCGCATGGGCGGCACCGCCGGCTACGACTATCTGTTCGCCGGCCACAAGGACATCACCATCGACCGCACCGCGCCCAGCGACGAGCTGAACTTCCGCAAGCTGGCGGCGGGGCGCTTCGACGTATTCCCGGCGGATCTGAATGCGGGCCGCGAAATCATGCGCACCACGCTGACGCCGGAGCAGGCGGCTTTGATCACCTGGGACCCGCGCCCGTTCAACACCACGCGCTACCATCTGCTGCTGAACAGGCGCGGCGGCGACAATGAGCGCTATCTGGCGCTGTTCAACCGGGGATTGAAGAAGCTGAAGGACAGCGGCAAATACGCAGAATATTTGCAGACGCTGAAATGAAAAAAGCTTCCCGAAGGAAGCTTTTTCACGGAATTTTTGGTGCCCACGGAGGGACTCGAACCCCCACACCTCGCGGCACATGGACCTGAACCATGCGCGTCTACCAATTCCGCCACGTGGGCATAGTACTGCTTGCTGATTTTCTGTCGCCGTTGATTGCGTCAGAGGCCAGCATCTTACGGGACAGGCAACACGCCGTCAAGGGCGGGCGACTTGTTTTTTGCAACAAATAAAAAAGCCTCCCGGAGGAGGCTTTTCTACGGAATTTTTGGTGCCCACGGAGGGACTCGAACCCCCACACCTCGCGGCACATGGACCTGAACCATGCGCGTCTACCAATTCCGCCACGTGGGCAACGATACTGCTGAACAACTCTGCTATTATATCGACCGGGAGAGTTTCGCGCCAGATGAACTTTGACATTCCTTACTGCACATCCACCCTGTCTTGCAGATCCCGCCGCTTGCGCTGCGAGAGACCAGAATTATAGAGGATTCCCGCGCGATGTCAAATGCCCACCATAAATTATTTTGGGCCGTCCCCGATTCCGGCATGAATTAGTCAAGCCAGGCGTTTCCAAGTACACTACGCCTGTCGTCATGCCATATATATGCTAAACACTGAAAAAATAAGAAAACTTTTGAACCAAGCTACTTATACCATTCCCAGCCGGGAGGAAATTCTCGGCATCTTCCGCAGCGCCAAAGGCCCGTTAGACCTGCGCGCCCTGTCGAAATCGCTGAAAGTCGGCACCGAGGCGCAGGCGATCCTGTCGCGCCGTCTGAACGCGATGCAGCGCGACGGCCAGATCGTCATCGATGACAGCGGTCAGTACACGCTGGCCAGTGAGACCGGCTTCATCGCCGGCCGCGTCAGCAGCCACCGCGACGGCTTCGGCTTCGTGATCCCGGACGAACCGGGCGAAGACCTGTTCCTGCCAGAGAAGGAAATGCAGAAAGTGCTGCATGGCGACCGCGTGCTGGCCAAGATCGTCGGCGTCGACCGCCGCGGCCGCGCCGAAGGCACCATCGTCGAAGTCACGCAGCGCGCCAACACCCACATCATCGGCCGCCTGCTGAACGAAAACGGCGCCTGGATCGTGGCGCCGGAAGACCAGCGCATGCAACAGGACGTGCTGGTGGAAGGATCGATCGGCAAGGCCAAGAGCGGCCAGATCGTCAGCGTCGAGCTGACCGAGCAGCCGATGCGCTTCAAGCAGCCGGTCGGCAAGATCGTGGAAGTGCTGGGCTCGCTGGACGATCCCGGCATGGAAATCGAAATCGCCGTGCGCAAGTTCGGCGTGCCGCACATCTTCTCCGACGCCGCGCTGCGCCAGGCCAACAAGCTGCCCGACCACGTGCGCGAAAGCGACTGGGGCGAGCGCGTCGACCTGCGCGACGTGCCGCTGGTGACCATCGACGGTGAAGACGCGCGCGACTTCGACGACGCGGTCTACTGCGAACCGGTCAAGATCGGCCGCAGCAAGGGATACCGCCTGATCGTCGCGATTGCCGACGTCAGCCACTACGTCAAGCCGAACGACGCGCTCGATGCCGACGCGCTTCAGCGCAGCACCTCGGTGTACTTCCCGCGCCGCGTGATCCCGATGCTGCCGGAAAAGCTGTCCAACGGCCTGTGCTCGCTGAATCCGGCGGTTGACCGCCTGACCCTGGTGTGCGACGCGGTGGTCACCGCCGCCGGCGAGATCAAGGCCTACCAGTTCTATCCGGCCGTGATCCACTCGGCCGCGCGCCTGACCTACACCGAGGTGGCCGACATCCTCGGCAACACCAAGGGGCCGGAGGCGGCGCGCCGTCCGGGCATCGTGCCGCACCTGCTGAACCTGTTCGACGTGTTCCAGGCGCTGCTGAAGGCGCGCACCGCGCGCGGCGCGATCGACTTCGAGACCACCGAGACCTACATCGTCTGCAACCCGAACGGCAAGATCGAAAAGATCATCCCGCGTACGCGCAACGACGCGCACCGCCTGATCGAAGAGTGCATGCTGACCGCCAACGTCTGCGCGGCCGACCTGCTGATCCGCCACAAGCATCCGGGCACCTACCGCATCCACGCCAGCCCGACGGTGGAAAAGCTGAAGCAGGTGCGCACCTTCCTCAAGCAGGTGGGCCTGGACCTGGCCGGCGGCGACAAGCCGGCCGCGGCCGACTACGCCGCGCTGATGAAGCAGATCAAGGAACGTCCGGACGCGTCGCTGCTGCAGACCATGCTGCTGCGCTCGATGCAGCAGGCGGTCTACTCGCCGGACAACATCGGCCACTTCGGCCTGGCGTACGAGGCGTATGCCCACTTCACCAGCCCGATCCGCCGCTATCCGGACCTGCTGACCCACCGCGCCATCAAGGCGATTTTGCTGGGCAAGAAGTACGAGCCCAAGGTGTCCGACACCAGCGTGCTGAACACCAATGTCTCCAACGCCACCCGCAAGCAGCAGGCCAAGGACAAGGCCGAGGGCAAGGAAAAGAAAGCCGAGGACCTGACCGTGTGGGATGCGCTGGGCGTGCACTGCTCGGCCAACGAACGCCGCGCCGACGAAGCCTCGCGCGACGTCGAAGCCTGGCTCAAGTGCTACTACATGCAGGACAAGCTGGGCGAGGAATACACCGGCATCATTACCGGCGTGACCACCTTCGGCATCTTCGTGCAGCTGAACGAGCTGTTCATCGAAGGGCTGGTGCACGTGACCGATCTGGGCCAGGATTACTTCCAGTACGACGAGGCGCGCCATGAGCTGAAAGGCGAACGCAGCGGCAAGCGTTTCCAGCTGACCGACCAGGTCAATGTGCAGGTGGTGCGGGTGGACCTGGAGTCGCGCAAGATCGACCTGCGCCTGGCCACCGGCGAAGCATTTGTAGCGCCGACGGAAACGCCATCGAAATCCGCGCGCGGCGGCAAGACCAACATCAAGCCGGTCAGCAAGGCGCCGGCGGTGGAGCCGTCCAGGCCGGCGCGCAAGGGACCGAGCATCAAGGCGCTGCCGCCAGCGGCTGCCCAGCCCGCCGCCAAACCGAAATCGGCCGGCAAGGCCACCAAGGCCGCTGCCGCCCCCAAGGCGGCGGCCAAACCCAGAGCAGCCAAAGCTGCCCCTAAAAGTAAGAAGAAGCGATAAATGAGCAAGAACAAAATGATTTTTGGTTTCCACGCGGTGACCTCGCGCCTGCGGCACGAGGCGGCATCGGTGGAAGAGATTTTCGTCGACGCCCAGCGTGACGACCGCCGCATGAAGGATCTGGTCGCCAACGCCA
The DNA here is from genome assembly GCF_004614165.1 of Duganella callida. Lineage (GTDB taxonomy): Bacteria > Pseudomonadota > Gammaproteobacteria > Burkholderiales > Burkholderiaceae_D > Rugamonas > Rugamonas callida. Next base: position 37,226 of record NZ_SPVG01000226.1, read on the forward strand.
AGGCGGCCGGCGTGCGCGTGATGCCGGTCGAGTCCTCGCGTCTGGACAAGATCGTCGGCACCCACCGCCACCAGGGCGTGATCGCGTTTGCCTCGCAGCTGTCGCTGGCGCGCAACCTGGACGAACTGCTGGACGCCATCGACGGTCCGCCGCTGCTGCTGGTGCTGGACGGCATCACCGATCCGCACAACCTGGGTGCCTGCCTGCGCGTGGCCGACGGCGTCGGCGCGCACGCCGTGATCGCGCCCAAGGACCGCTCGGTGGGGTTGAACGCCACCGCCGCCAAGGTCGCCAGTGGCGCGGCCGAGACCGTGCCCTACATCACCGTCACCAACCTGGCGCGCACCCTGCGCGAGCTGAAGGAGCGCGACATCTGGCTGATCGGCACCTCGGACGACGGCGAGAAGGGGCTGTACCAGGCCGACTTCAGCGGCCCGACCGCCATCGTCATGGGCTCGGAAGGCGAGGGCATGCGCCGCCTGACCCGCGAGACCTGTGACGTGCTGGTCAGCATTCCGATGTTCGGCTCGGTCGAGAGCCTGAACGTCTCGGTCGCCTCGGGCGTCTGTCTGTACGAAGCCCGCCGCCAGCGTCTCGCCAAGGAAGTCTAAGCGCGACGCAATACCCGGCGGCTCGCTTCGAGGGCTGCCGGTTCCCACTCCCCTCCGAAGTCAGCCGCTGTTCAGCAACCACCAGCCGGATAAGCTACTATAAAAGCACCGGTTGCCCCACTGGATACGCCATGTTTCAACGCCTGCGCCAAGACATCAACAGCATCATCGAACGCGACCCCGCCGCCCGCAATACCTGGGAAGTGCTGACCTGCTACCCGGGGCTGCAAGCCATCGTCATGCACCGCTGGGCGCAATGGTGCTGGCTGCACCGCATGAAGTGGCTGGGGCGGTTCATCTCCTACCTGGCGCGCATCGTCACCGGCATCGAAATCCATCCGGGCGCGTGCATCGGCCGGCGCGTGTTCATCGACCACGGCTTCGGCGTGGTGATCGGCGAAACGGCCGAGATCGGCGACGACTGCACCATCTACCAGGGCGTGACCTTGGGCGGCACTTCGCTGCACGCGGGCGCCAAGCGCCACCCGACGCTGGGACGCGGCGTGATCATCGGCGCCGGCGCCAAGGTGCTGGGCGGTTTTACCGTCGGCGACTATGCCAAGGTCGGCTCCAACGCCGTGCTGCTGAAGCCGGTGCCGCCGGGCGCCACCGCGGTCGGCAATCCGGCCCACATCGTGCAGAAAGAGCTGGCCGGCGCCGCCGCCAATCCGTTTGCCGCCTACGGCGTCACGCCGAATGGCGACGACCCCTTGTCCAAGGCGCTGCGCGGGCTGATCGAAAACGCCGTCAAGCAGGAACAGCGCATCGAACAGCTGGTGGCCACCATGAAGGCGGCGGGGTTGGAGTGTCAGAGCGTGCCCGACTGTGATAAATTGAACTCCGCCCAATTGAACAAGCTCGTCGAATAAGGAAGCAAGCTATGGACGTAACGCCCGATGGCGCAGAAGTGCTGGACCCCTATGAAATCCGCGTGCTGGCCGTGCTGGCCGAAAAGGAAGCGCTGACGCCCGATAACTACCCGCTGTCGCTGAACGCGCTGGTCAACGGCTGCAATCAGCTGTCGAGCCGCGACCCGGTGATGGCGCTGTCGGAAGAAATGGTGGCGGAAGTCTTGCAGCGGCTGATGCAGAACAAATACGTGAATGGCATCACGCAAGCGGGCGCGCGCGTGACCAAATACGAACACCGCATGCGCATCAAATGGTCGCTGGAGCAGGACAAGCTGGCGGTGCTGACGATACTGATGCTGCGCGGGTTGCAGACCGCCGGCGAAATCCGCACCCGCAGCGGCCGTCTGCACGAATTCAAATCGGTGGCCGACGTCGAGCAGGCGCTGCAATTCCTGATCGACAAATACCCGCCGCTGGTATCCAAGCTGCCGCTGGCGCCCGGCACCAAGGAGCCGCGTTACGGCCAGCTGCTGGGCGGCGAAGAAGCGCTGGCGCGCGAAGAAACCGCGGCCAGCCTGGGCGGCTCGGTCGGTGGCGGCCAGGGCAGCCGCATCGGCGCGCTGGAACAGGAAGTTGCCCAGCTGCGCCGCCAGATCGACGACCTGACCGCCCAGTTCGCCGATTTCCGCCAGCAGTTCGAGTAAAAAAGTCGGCCCCGATCTTATTCCAACGAGATCAGGGCGTCGTCGGGGTATTGTTGGTTGGGGACGGCGCGGTTGCGCGGCAGGGCGAAGCTGTGGTCGTCCGCCAGCGGCAGCGGAATGTCGGTCTCGTTGCCGAGCAGGCGCACGGTCAGGCTGTCGAAGGCGTCGGCCGGGGCCTTGCCTTTTTTGTGCAGGCGGAAGCGCACCTGCGCGGCGTTCGACGCCAGCTCGTGGTGGTCGTCGAAGGCGTCCAGCCCGGACAGCATGTAGCGGTACGGCTGCAGCTCGGGACTGCGGGTGCCGTTGATGATCACCAGCTGGCCGGCGTCGTCGTCGGCGCGCGCCTGCTGCTGCCACAGCAGCGGCAGCAGCAGGGCGGCCAGGGCAAGGTAACGGCGCGCCACCTCAAGCCTCTTCATGGCGGCGGCGCACCCACACCGAGGCGGCGATCATGGCCGCGCCGGCCAGCGCGCCGGGCCAGACGCGCACGCCGGTCAGGCTGCCCCAGGCGCTGTTGAAGATGGTGTTGGCCATGTCGGTCTTGTCGGCCAGGTGCGGGCCGATGTTATCGAACAGCAGCCACGAGCCCGGTATCACGCTGAGCAGGGCGCGCATGCTGACCTGGGTGGCGAACCATGGCGAGTCTATGCCCAGCTGCAGCACCTTGTCGGCCCAGGTCAGCAGCAGGGCGCTGATGACCGGCACGCCGACCGCCCACAGGAACACCTTGGAGCGCGCCAGGCTGGACACCAGCAGCAGCCAGCCCACGCTCGGCAAGGCCCACAGGATGTACACCGGCAGCAGGCCCACCAGCCGCAGCGGCGACAGGTACAGCTCGGGCGTCATCAGCAGCGCGCCGAACAGGTTGGTGCCGTGCGACAGCAGCACCAGGCAGGCCGCCACCAGGATCACCAGCGACAGCAGCACGCCGATGCCGATGGTGATCAGTGGCGCCACCACCAGGGCCAGCAGCACTTTCGACAGCACGGTCTGCAGGTCCGACACCGGCAGCGATTTCCAGAACAGCAGGCTGCGGTCGCGCCGCTCGTCGTGCAGGGCGCCCAGGCAGTAGAAGAAGATGATCAGGCTCAGCACCATCAGCACCGGCATGGCCGACGCCAGGTAAGCCTGCGCCAGGCCGGCGACGATCTGGGTCCGCATCTTGCCCTCGATGGTGACCTGGTTGATCACGGTGCCGTTGATCTGCGGATGGAAGCCGACGCCGTGCCCGAGCACGATCGACACCAGCACCAGCGCGAAGATCAGGCCGGCGATCACGGCCGGGGTCCAGACCAGCATGCCCTTGTGTTCCCACATTTCGCGCCGGATCAGCCATTTCATGGTGCGCAGCTTGGTGCTCATGCGTAGGTTCCTTTCATGGTGGCGACGAACAGGTCGGCAACGCTGGGCGTGCGCAGTTCGCCGAAAGTCTGTAACTGGTGGCGGGCCACGCCGTCGAACAGCATCACCGCCTTGCCGAACACGTTGCGCTGGCTCAGCGGCTGCAAGGCGTTGGCGGCCGCCACGAATTGCGGCTCGACCATCACCTCGGTGAAGCGCTCGCCCACTTCCTCCATCGACGCCGCCAGCGAGATCTTGCCGTTTTCGATGAACATCAGGTCGGTCAGGATGTGCTCGACTTCCTCGATCTGGTGGGTGGTGATCAGGATGGTCTTGTCCTCGTCGAAGTAGTCTTCCAGCAGGTTCTGGTAAAACTGCTTGCGGTACAGGATGTCCAGGCCCAGCGTCGGCTCGTCCAGCACCAGCAGTCTGGCGTCGATCGCCATCACCAGCGCCAGGTGCAGCTGCACCACCATGCCCTTGGACATGGCTTTCACTTTCATGTCCGGCGTCAGCTTGGTGTTGGCCAGGTATTGCTCGGCCTTGGCGCGGTTGAAGCGCGGGTGCACGCCTTCCACGAAGGCGATCGCCTCCTTCACCTTGAGCCACTTCGGCAGGATGGCGACGTCGGCGATGAAGCACACCTCGTTCATCAGCGCCTCGCGCTGGGTGCGCGGGTCCAGGCCCAGCACCGACAGCTCGCCCTCGAACGGCGTCAGGCCGAGCAGGGCTTTGAGCGTGGTGGTCTTGCCCGAGCCGTTGGGCCCGATCAGGCCGACGATGCGGCCGGCCTCGACCGTGAAGCTGGCGCCGTCCAGCGCGGTCTGCCGGCCGTACTGCTTGCGCAGGCCGGTCGCGGTGATGACGGCGCTCATGCCGCACCCCGCTGCAGCAGCGCTTCCAGGTCCAGCCCCAGCCGGCGGATGCGTTCCAGCATGGCCGGCCATTCTTCGCGCAGGAAGCGCTCGCGTTCGCTGGCCAGCAGTTTGTCGCGGGCGCCATCGGTCACATACATGCCTAATCCCCTTCGTTTTTCCACCAGGGTCTCGTCCACCAGTTCCTGGTAGGCGCGCGAGACGGTGATCGGGTTGAGTTGGTAATCCGCGGCGATCTGCCGTACCGAGGGCAGGGCGTCGCCGGGCCGCAGCAGGCCATCGAGCATCATGCCGATCACCTTGTCCTTCAGCTGCCGGTAAATCGGCGCATTGTCATTCCACATACATAATTACCCCTTACGTGTGTTGATGAAGTGGTGTTGTAGTGAACTATAACACTAAAGTCCCGGATGGCAAGCAAAAACCGGTATTCGTTTCGCACGATTGAAAATAGGAAGTCAATATTGACTCTATGATATATAGTTGACGGATGTGTCCAAACTAAACGGGGATTTGATGAATTCAAATGAGACCGCTCAGCGCACCGGGGCGCTGATCAAACAATTTGAAAATGAGATTTTGACGAGCTGGACCGGCGATTTGGCCGCTAAGTCCGTCCGTGGCGACGATGCCGCCAGCCAGCAGCTGCAGCGCCATTGCAGCCAGTTCCTGGCGCTGTTGCCGGGCGCGATAGGCGCCGGCGGCACCGACGACATCTACGGCCGCCACTGGGATGAAGTGCGCAACCTGCTGAACGAGATCTCGAGCCAGCGCGCGCGCCAAGGCTCGACGCCGAACGAGACCGCCACCTTCGTGTTCTCGCTCAAGCAGCCGCTGTTCACGCTGTTGCGGCGCGAGCTGGCGGCGGACGCCATCGTGTTGGCCGACGCCTCCTGGGGCGTCAGCACGCTGTTGGACCAGCTGGGCCTGTATACCATCGAAGTGTTCCAGAAGAGCCGCGACCAGATCATCGTGCGCCAGCAGCACGAGCTGATGGAGCTGTCGACGCCGGTGGTCAAGCTGTGGCACGACATCCTGGCGCTGCCGCTGATCGGCACCCTGGACAGCGCGCGCAGCCAGGTGGTGATGGAAAGCCTGCTGGAAAAAGTGGTCGAGACCGGCGCGGCCATCGCCATCATCGACATCACCGGCGTGCCGACCGTCGACACCCTGGTGGCCCAGCACCTGATCAAGACCATCGCCGCCGCGCGGCTGATGGGCGCCGACTGCATCATCAGCGGCATCCGCCCGCAGATCGCCCAGACCATCGTCCATCTGGGCGTGAACCTGGAAGACGTGGTGACCAAGGCCACGCTGGCCGACGCCTTCACCGTGGCGCTGGCGCGGGTGGGCGCCACCATCGTCCGCAGCTGAGATCGCCATGGAACGGATTCCTATTCTGCGCATCGGCGATCTGCTGCTGGTGACCATCCAGGTCGACATGCACGACCGCCTGGCCATGGCGCTGCAGGACGATCTGACCGAGCGCATCGTGCGCGACCACGCCAAGGGCGTGCTGATCGACATCTCCGCGCTGGACCTGGTGGATTCCTTCATCGGCCGCATGATCAGCAACACCGCCGCCATGGCGCGCGTGCTGGACGCGCAGACGGTGCTGGTCGGCATGCAGCCGGCCGTGGCCATCACGCTGGTGGAACTGGGCCTGACGCTGCCGGGGGTGAAAACCGCGTTAAATGTTGAGCGGGGCATGAAGCTGCTCGGGAAGAGCTACGACTGATGAGAAACGACGTCGCGTTCGATACCAGCCGCTACACGTCGCTGCTGCTGAGTCGCTACCAGGCCATGGCCGACGTCCACCAGGCGCTGCCGCTGGAAACCGACGAGCACGTGGTTGCCGTGCGCAAGGCCGTGCGCGAGCACGCCATCGACATGAAACTGAGCCTGGTCGATCAGACCAAGCTGGTGACCGCCGCCAGCGAGCTGGCACGCAACACCATCAAGTATGGCGGCGGCGGCATGGTACTGCTGGAGCGGTTGCGCGACGGCCTGCGCAGCGGCCTGCGGCTGGTGTTTGCCGACACCGGCCCCGGCATTCCCGACATCGAACTGGCGCTGCGCGATGGCTACACCAGCGGCAACGGCCTGGGCCTGGGCCTGGGCGGCACCAAGCGCCTGGTCGACGACTTTACGATAGATTCCCGTCCCGGCGACGGCACGGCGGTAGCGATTATCAAATGGAAAATCTGAGCAGTTCATTGCAACCGGCCGAGTGGATCGCCATCAGCCACGCCAGCGACGTGGCGGCGGCGCGGCGCATCGGTCAGGGCCTGGCGAGCGTGCTGGGCCTGAACGAGACGCGCGCCGGCCAGCTGGCGATCGTGATCAGCGAGGCGGCCACCAACATCCTCAAGCATGCGGGCGAGGGCCGCATGCTGCTGTCCATCGTCTGCCACGGCGCCCAGCGCTGCATCGAGGTGCTGGCCATCGACCAGGGGCCGGGCATCGCCAATCCGCAGCGCGCCATGACCGATGGCGTGTCCAGCACCGGCACCTCGGGCACCGGCCTGGGCGCGATGCGGCGCCTGTCCGATCAATTCGACATGTACGCGCCGGCCGGCCGCGGCGCGGTGTTTTTCATGCGGCTGTGGGCGCAGCCGCAGCAGGCCCAGCAGCCACCGCGGCTGCTGACCGGCGGCGTCTGCCTGCCGCTGGCCGGCGAAAAGGAAAGCGGCGACGCCTGGGCCGTGCGACGCTGGGACGACAGCCTGACGCTGATGGTGGCCGATGGCCTCGGTCACGGTCCGGAAGCGGCCCGGGCGGCGCTGCCGGCGCTGCAGTTGCTGGCCGCGGCGTCGCGCCAGACCCCGGCCGATCTGATGCACGGCTGCCACGAGGCGCTGCGGCCCACGCGCGGCGCCGCGCTGGCGATCGCCAGCTACGAGCCGGCCGCGCAGCAGCTGCGCTTTGCCGGCATCGGCAACATCACCGCCTGCATCTTTGCCGACGGCGCGCGGCGCCAGCTGATGTCGCACAACGGCATTGTCGGGCATAACGTGCGCAAGGTGCAGGAACTGAGTTTCCCCTGTCCGCCGGGCGCGCTGGTGATCCTGGCCAGCGACGGCATCAGCACCCAGTGGGACCTGGCGGCGCTGCCGGGGCTGGCGTTGCGCGAGCCGGCCGTGATCGCCGCGGTGCTGCTGCGCGATTATGCGCGCGGCCGCGACGACGCCAGCGTGCTGGTGCTGGCCATTGCGGGCGCCGCATGATGGCCTCCGCGCGCATCCTGCAGGTGGGCATCGCCAGCGAGCCGGACGTGGTGACGGTGCGCCAGCGCGCGCGCCAGATCGCCGGCCTGCTCGGCTACGGGGTACAGGACCAGGTGCGCATCGCCACCGCGGTGTCGGAAGTGGCGCGCTGCGCCTATGCCCATCAGTCCGGCGGAAGGGCCGCGTTCGCGGTCGACCAGGACCAGCTGCGCGTGACCATCAGCGCCGATGGCGCGAGCCGGCAGCCGCAGGCGGCGGCCGAGCTGAAGTCGGTCAGCATCACCGCGCGGCGCCTGATGGACGATTGCAGCGTGGCGGCCGACGCCGCGCCCGGCCTGCGGGTCGAGCTGGGCAAGGC
>NZ_SPVG01000279.1 GCF_004614165.1 Duganella callida
GAGCATAGCATTCATAATGCTAGGGTCGGTGGTTCAAGTCCACCTATCACCACCACAGAATTCCCGACGAATGGCCTGACCGGCAACGGAACAGGCCATTTTGTTTCAAGGCGGTTTGCTTACCGCCGCTCAGTTTCGGTGATATAGCTCAGTTGGTTAGAGCATAGCATTCATAATGCTAGGGTCGGTGGTTCAAGTCCACCTATCACCACCAAATAAAGAAGCCGTAAATCACGCCGTGATTTACGGCTTTTTGCGTTTCTTGTCCCGCCGCAAAATCCTTTGGCGCCATGCCGGCAACATTGGAGCTTTCCTGTCGAAGCGAGGAAAGCGCATGCAACGCTACCACATCACCCTGGGGGCCAGCACCAGCGCAGGCGGCAAAGTCATCAGCGCCAGCAGCAATTGCAGCATCAACGGCGTCAAAGTCGCGCTGGAAGGCGACGCCATCTTCTGCCCCGCCTGCAAGTCACAAGGCAAGATCCGTAACTTCGGGCCGCGCATTCCGGAAAGCTGGAACGGCAAACAAGTCGCCTTGCAAGACGATCTGTGCATCTGCAAATGCATCTCGCCGCCGCGGCTGATTGCCAACCAAAGCCTGAAATGTCAGCACGTTGGCGGCGGAGGTTCCACTGACTCCGCGGAGAGCGTCGCCTCGTCCGCACGCGAACAAGCTCAGGCCGCAGCACTGACCGAGGAGACGGAGCAAATCGCCCTGCGCCTGATCGACGACCTCACACAGGCACCGCTGAGCGGCAAGCGCTACCGGCTGACGCTGGCGGACAAAACGCTCGAGGGCCAGACCGATGCCGATGGCTATACCCAACCCATCGATGCCGATGATCGCGCCCAGCTGATCGCCTGGCAGATACTCGACTAGGATCGCGCCATGTCCGAGACCATCCTCGCCAAGCATCAGCAGGACAACACGCCATTACACCGCAATACCCTGCCGGTCACCGAGTGCGATGTGCATGACGCCACTGTGGCCGGCAAGCCATGCAAGGCCATCGACGTACCTATCCTCAGCTACGCCAGCATCTGGCTGCGCGTGCAAAGAGAAGCAGAAGCCTGGATCGCGCCCGGCGGCAAACTGATTGCCGATCCGGTGGCACGCAACCGGCGCATCAATCAAGCCTATGCCCAACTCTGGATGGCGGATCACCGGTTCCAATGGGCCGGGCTGGCCGCCTTCGCCTCCAAGCAAGTCGGCTGCGGCTTGCTGCACGCGGCAGACAACATCCGCAAATCGCAGGAAGAAATCATGGCCAACGCCGGCCGGCCCGACATGATGAGCAGCGCCGACATGGCCGCCGCCGACGCCATGCCCGCAGCGATTGGCGGCAGTTCGGCCTACATGTACCAGCAACTCGCACTCGGCAACACCACCCTCTTCCTCGACATCTATCCGCTGCACCGTTTCTTCATGCTAAGAGGAGTTGAAGGCTTAAATAGCTGCCTTGAACAACGCTCCAGTATCGCGGACCAAATTATATGGCCGATTAAAAAATCCAAACTTGAATTCGGTAAGGCACATCAAGCGATCTTCGATGCATTCAAACTGATCACCCAAGGAAAAATCTCAGCAAGCGTTCAGAAGCTGGCCTATCACGAGCAAATTAACATTTTACAGCCAGCGATATACAACGACTTAGCAATGCAGGGTGCGCTGCAAGCCAATCAATTTTCCTGGGTGACCGATTTTCCAAGCGGAGTGGCTGCTGAAATCAAATTAACTCTTTCCGCAGAATGTAGCTCGCAGTCAAAATCCTTAAATATTTGGTTCCCGAAAAACAAATCTGCCAAGCTCTACAACGCAGATCAGCGCATGCGATTTGTCTATGAGGCAGCTGATCGATTCGATGTCCTTTTAGGAGGCACCAGTCGAGACGTACTCACAGCGTCGATTGCAGACATCGCTACAATTGGTGGGAAACGATGAGAAAAATAGTCCGGATTGGCGGAGGGGTGCTATTGGCTGGCGCAGCATGGGCTTATTTCAGACCTCCCGCTGTGACCGAAGTTTCCGTGGCCATTGGCCACTCATTCGAACAGGTGGCACGGAATTCCAGTTTTCCAGTCGCCTCCTCGTCCAATCTGCCGTCGGAGTCCAAGTACGGATTTGGAGCAACCTGGGTGACAAAACCAGCAGTCATTATTCGTTTCGACGACCCGAAATATGGGTTTACACTGCCTGCTACCACCTTTGCAGCAATCGGGTATATGGATAACAAGGTAGATGATATTACCACGTCGCCAATGCTAACCAAACTACCGTTTAAGCAGGCATTTTCGGAATTAACACGTTTACAGCATATTTTTCAAACCAAAGGATGGCGACTGGAGAATAACTCTGCATGGTTTGATGTCAGTGCTGATGGAGCAACTAGGCTGCGTGCTCATCTTAAGTCAGAAGGGGGAAGGTGGATATCAATAGGCGTTCCCTCCAAATATTCCATGTATTTTGGACTGCATTGTGCCAGCGATTGCGACAGCGGGATCGGCTTGGATCGCTATCTGATCGATATCAGCATTGGTAAGGATCACGACACTGATGACTAAATAGAACGTAGACCGTCCCGGAATCGCAAAGTCCACACGGTTCCGGTGGCCCCATGAACTGGAAACCACTACCCGCGTGATCAACGGCCGCCCGCCGCTGCCGCACTGACTGCCAACTTGCACGTCTGTTTTTCCCCACAGCGTCATATAGAAAATTTGCGCTGGTCTATACGAAGTCGGAATACCAAGCCTGCCAAATAATCATCAAGTTGATTGTTTCCAATTTATCCACTTCAGCACGCGTGGGGCCGTTCACCTGTTTTCATAGCTAAACCCGCATTTTTGCTGGCTTGGCACCTGGCTGTTTTGCGGCGCAGCATCGCAGAACAGACTTTTTCATACAGTGTTGCTCCCCTTTTCGGAAGTGTTTAGTCTTGTTTCTGACAGGTCAACAGACAACCTGCACATCCCAGAACAAACCACTGAGGACAACAATGAAAAAGAAAATACTGGAGACCATGGTACCGCTAGCACTGGCGGCCATGTACGCCCCCGCCGCCCTGGCGCAGGATGCACAGCCGGCGCCGACCACCGCCGCCGCCAGCGAACCGCCGCTGCCGTCGCCCAATGACGATCCCGGCACCACCGTGGTGGTGACCGGCTTCCGCTCCAGCCTGCAAAAGGCGCTGAATCTGAAACAGCAAGCCATCGGCGTGCGCGACTCCATTGTCGCCGAGGACATCGGCAAATTCCCCGAAGCGAACGTGGCCGAGTCGCTGCAACGCGTGCCGGGCGTGATCCTGAACCGCGACGAATCCTCGGGCGAAGGCCAGCGCATCTCGATCCGCGGCCTGCCGACCGAATACTCGGTGACCACGCTGAACGGCGCGCCGGTCAACACCACCTCGACCGCCACCATCGGCTCCGCCGCGCGCGGCTTCAACTACGACGTGTTCGCCTCCGAGCTGTTCGGCCGCGTCGACTTCTACAAATCGCCGCTGGCCGAGCTGACTGAAGGCGGCCTGGGCGGTATCGTCGATCTGCAGACGCCGCGCCCATTCGATAACCCCAAGCGCACCATCCGCTACGGCATCACCGATACCTATAACACCACCTCCAAGCACAATGACCCGAACGGCTTCGCGCTGTATTCGAACACCTGGGACCAGCTCGGCTTCCTGATCGGCGTGTCGCACTCGGGCAGCATCAACACCCGCTCCGGCTTCGAAGCCACCGGCGGCTACAACAGCTCCTTCAACGGCAGCCAGAATCCGGTCAAGGGCAACTTCGCGCTGGCGCTGGACTTCAACAGCCCGCTGGCCAACCTCGGCGGCTATACGCGCGACCAGGTGGCCAAAGCCTTCCTGCCGCGTATCTACCGCTTCTACGGTTCGCAGAACGAGCGCACGCGCGACGGCCTGGTGTCGTCGGTGCAGTGGAAGACGCCGACCTTGAACGTCAGCCTGGACACCATGTATTCCAAGCTGGAGAACACCCGCGCGGAACAGCTGTTCGGCATCCTGATCCGCAGCACCGCCACCACCAACCGCAACCTGCCGGCCGGCGCCACCGGCAACAACGGCCTGATCCCGCTGAATGTCAGCATCGATCCTTCGACCAATCTGCTGACGGGCACCTTCGGCAACACCACCTACAATGGCGGCGCCGCCTACACCGAGGACGAGACCAAGTTCGGCTACGGCGCCCTGAACGCCAGCTGGAAGGCCAGCCCGAAACTGACGCTGAGCAGCCAGGTCAGCCTGAACCAGAGCACCGCCACCAGCGCCACCGGCCAGTTGTCCGGCTACATCTACGGCGCCACCTCGACCATCGATTACGGCAGCGATCACGTCTACCCATCGATCTCGTCGCCGACCAGCTACACCGATCCGAACAACTGGAGCGGCTTCACCATCGGCACCGGCTGGACCAAGGAGACCGACAAGGGCAAGCAGGCGCGCGCGACCGCCGATCTGGACTACGACCTGCCCGCCGGCTGGACCGGCCACCTGAAAACCGGCCTGTCCTACGTGGCCACCATCAAGGGCGTCAACAAGCGCAACGGCACCGCGCTGGCCACGGCCAAGCTGAACAGCATCGGCGCGGCCGGCCTGCGCAGCGCCATGACCAGCCAGCTGCCGATCGATCATCTGGACTTCGGCGCCGGCTGGCCGCACAGCTGGGCCACCTGGAACAGCAGCTACTTCTATTCGCAGTTCGATCCGAACGCGTACAACCCCGAGTCCACGTTCACGCCGTCGCAAAGCTTCGCGGCGGAAGAGGATGTGAAGACCGCCTTCGTGCAGTCCGACTTCAAGGGCGAAGTGCTGGGCCGCGAACTGCGCCTGAACGCCGGCGTGCGCTACTCGCGCACCGAGACCAAGATCGACAACTTCAAGCAGCAGGGCACCAGCCTGATTTACTCGCCCAACCATGAGGATGGCGAGTACAGCAACGTGCTGCCGGCGGTCAGCGCCGCCTTCGACGTGGCCGATGACCTGATCTGGCGCGCATCCTGGGGCAAGACCATCACCCGCGCCTCGCTGTCCATCATCGCCGCGCAGACGGTGATCCCGAACCAGTTTGACAACTCGGCCACCTCGGGCAATCCGGGCCTGCGTCCGCAACAGTCGAAGAATCTGGACACCAGCCTGGAATGGTACTTCAAGCCGGGCAGCATGCTGTCCGCCGCCGTGTTCCAGAAGAAGCTGACCGACGCCACCGTCGCCAATACCCGGATCGTGCCGTTCTCCTCGCTCGGTCTGCCCGACACGGCGCTCGGCCCGCTGTTCCAGGACGCCAACGGCCACGTCGACCCGAACCTGGCGATGACGCTGCGCACCTACACCAACGCCGGCGAGCAGACGCTGAAAGGCTACGAGCTGGCTTACCAGCAGGCGTTCAGCTTCCTGCCGGCGCCATGGAACGGCCTGGGCGCGCTGGCCAGCTACACCCACATCAACCCGTTCAACAGCGTGCCGTGGGTGACCAATGCGGGCAAGGTCATCAACGTCAACTCGGTGCCGAAGTACGCCTACAGCACCACGGTGTACTACGAACAGGGGCCATGGGCGATGCGCATGTCCTGGAACTACAAGGACAAGTCGCTGCACCAGGACAGCCCGCGCAACCTCGGCGACGACCTGATACGCTGGCACGCCGGCCGCGGCTACCTGGACGCCAACATCAGCTACAAGATCAGCGACAAGCTGGAGCTGCGTCTGGATGCGCTCAACCTGAGCAACACGCTGGCGTACGATTACTTCGAAGACGCCAGCGGCCAGTACGGCAGCGGCAAGAAGACGCGCATGGACTACGCGAAGTATGATGGCCGCACCATCAAGATCGGCATCCGGGGGAAACTGTAATCCATGATGAAACGACTGTATGCCGCCGCCTTTGTGGTGGCGGGTCTGGCCGGCTGCGCTTCGGCGCCGCCGGCGGTCGATACCTCCGAACAGGAGGTGGTCGCCATTATCGGCAAGGTCAACAACTACTGGCAGCAACGCGAGCCGGCGCAGAAGTGGGCCTTCTGGGACATCGCCGCCTACCACACAGGCAACATGGAGGCCTACCAGATCACCCACAACAAGGCGTGGCTCAAATATTCGCAGGACTGGGCCGCCCACAACCAGTGGCAAGGCGCCAAATCCAACGACAAATCTCAATGGAAGTACCAGTACGGCGAGACCGACGAGCATGTGCTGTTCGGCGACTGGCAGATCTGCTTCCAGACCTACGCTGATCTTTACCGCCTCGATCCCGATCCACACAAGATCGCCCGCGCGCGCGAAGTGATGGAATACGAGATGAGTACCCCCAACAAGGATTACTGGTGGTGGTCGGACGGCCTGTACATGGTGATGCCGGTGATGACCAAGATGTACACCATCACCCGCAACAAGCAATACCTGGAAAAGCTGTACGAATACTTCGACTACGCCAACAGCATCATGTGGGACAACGACGCCAAGCTGTATTACCGCGACGCGCGCTACGTCTATCCGAAGCACCAGAGCGTGAACGGCAAGAAGGACTTCTGGGCGCGCGGTGACGGCTGGGTGTTCGCCGGCCTGGCCAAGGTGCTGCAAGACCTGCCCTACGACGATCCGCACCGCACCGACTTCGTGGTCAAGTTCACCGAGATGGCGAAGTCGCTCAAGGCCGCGCAGAGCGAAGACGGCTACTGGACCCGCAGCCTGCTCGATCCCGCCCACGCGCCGGGACCGGAAACCAGCGGCACCGCTTTCTTCGTCTACGGCTACCTGTGGGGCATCAATAACGGCCTGCTGGAACGCGACGAGTATCTGCCCGTGGTGCGCAAGGGCTGGCGCTATCTGAGCCAGACCGCGCTGCAGCCGGACGGCAAGGTAGGCTATGTGCAGCCCATCGGCGAACGCGCCATTCCGGGCCAGGTGGTGGACCAGAATTCGACCACGGCGTTCGGCGTGGGTGCTTACCTGTTGGCGTCCTCGGAGCTGGTACGCCTGCTGCGTCATTAATCACGGAGATTGAATGGAACGACGACACTTTATCCGCGCGCTGGCGGCCGGCTCCGCCGCCGGCGGCGTGATGGCGGCGCAAGGCGCGGCGACGGCTGCCACTGCGGCGGCGAGCACCAGCGACAACAGCGGCGTCGCCGCGCGCGCCCAACTGGCCGCGCTGGCGCAGAAATTGGCCGAACCGGTACTGACCAATATGGCGGCCGGCACGCTGAAGAAAAACTTCGCACTGGAAGTCAGCCCGACCTGGGATGGCCGCGACAAGGGCGTGGCCTACCTGGAATGCTACGGCCGCCTGATCGCCGGCATCGCTCCCTGGCTGGCCCTGCCCGGCGACGGTACACCCGAAGGCAAGACCCGCAAGCGCCTGCACCAACTGGCCCTGCAAAGCTACACCAACTCGGTCGATCCCTCCAGCCCGGACTACCTGCTGTGGAAAGGCCCCGGCCAGACCCTGGTCGATTCGGCCTACTACACCAATGCCCTGATGCGCGCGCCGAAAGCGCTGTGGGAACCGCTGGACGCCAGGACCAGACAGCGCATCATCGCCGAAATCAAATCGCTGCGCCGCATCGAGCCGCCCTACATCAACTGGATGCTGTTCGCCGCCATGAACGAAGCCTGGCTGATGTCGATCGGCGAAGAATTCGATCCAATGCGCATGAACGTCCCGATCCGCAAAATCCTCGAATGGTACGCCGGCGACGGCTGGATCAAGGATGGCGAAGCCTTCCACTTCGACTACTACAACGGCTACGTCATGCACCCGATGATGGTCGAAATCTTGGACGTGCTGGACGAGAAAAAAGGCGGCTACTGGAACGGCAAACCGGAAGAACTGCGCGCCCAGGCCCTGAAGCGCATGCAGCGCTACAGCGAACACCTGGAACGCTTCATCGGCACGGACGGCAGCTACCCGCCGATCGGCCGCTCGCTGACCTACCGCACCGCCGCTTTCCAGCCACTGGCGCTGCTGGCCTGGCGCAAGCAGCTGCCGCCAACCCTGCCAGAAGGCCAGATCCGCGCCGCGCTGCAGGCGGTGCACAAGGCCGTGTGGTCGGCGCCTTCCAACTTCAACAAGGAAGGCTACCTGACCATCGGCTTCGTCGGCCACCAGCCGGAGCTGGGCGACTGGTACTCCAACAACGGCAGCATGTACATCGCCTCCACCACGCTGATGCCGCTCGGCCTGGCGCCGACCGACAGCTACTGGACCGCGCCGGCGCAGGACTGGACGCAGAAAAAAGCCTTTGCCGGCGCCCGCTTCCCCAAAGACTACCCTGTAAACTACTGAAACCATGACGATCGAATCCGCATCGCGGCGCCGCCTGCTGCAAGGCGCCGGCGCCGCAGTCGGCAGCCTGCTGCTGCCATTGTCCGCGCAAGCCGCCGCGCGCTTCACCATCGGCGACACCGACTTCCTGCTGGACGGCCAGCGCCTGCAGATCCGCTGCGGCGAAATGCACTTCGCCCGCGTGCCGCGCGAATACTGGTCGCACCGGCTGAAAGCCATCAAGGCCATGGGACTGAACACCGTCTGCGCCTACCTGTTCTGGAACTACCACGAATGGCGCGAAGGCCGCTACGACTGGCAAGGCCAGCGCGATGCCGCCGAATTCTGCCGGCTGGCGCAGCAGGAGGGCCTGTGGGTGATCCTGCGTCCCGGTCCCTATGCATGCGCCGAGTGGGAAATGGGCGGCCTGCCGTGGTGGCTGCTGAAAAAGCCAGGCGATGCCTTCCTGCGCACGCGCGATGCCAATTTCGTGCAGCCGGCGCGCCGCTACATGAAGGAAGTCGGCCGCGTACTCGGCCCACAGCAGATCACCCATGGCGGTCCGATACTGATGGTGCAGGTCGAGAACGAGTACGGCTTCTTCGGCGAAGACCTGGCCTACATGCGCGAGATGAAGGCCATGCTGCAGGAAGCCGGCTTCGACGTGCCGCTGTTCCAGTGCAATCCGACCAACGCCGTGGTCAAGTCGCACATTGATGGCCTGTTCAACGTCGCCAATTTCGGCAGCGATCCGGCCACCGGTTTCAAGGCGCTGGACCAGGTGCAGAAAGGGCCGCGCATGTGCGGCGAATACTATTCCGGCTGGTTCGATACCTGGGGTGCGCCGCACCGCCGTGGCTCGGCCGCCGGCGCCGTGGCCGACATCCAGGCCATGCTGAAGATGAACGGTTCCTTCAGCCTGTACATGGCGCACGGCGGCACCAGCTTCGGCCTGTGGGGCGGCTGCGACCGTCCGTTCCGTCCCGACACCAGCAGCTACGACTACGACGCGCCGATCAGCGAAGCCGGCTGGATGGGCGAAAAATTCCAGGCCTACCGCGAGGGCATCAAGCCCTATCTGCAGCCGGGCGAAACGCTGCCGCCGCCACCACCGCAAAATCCCGTGATCGCCATCGCGCCGTTCGGGTTCAAGGAGTCGTGCCCCGTACAGGCGGCGCTGCCGGCGCAGGCGATCAAGGCCGCCTCGCCACTGCCGCTGGAGCAGTACGACATCAGCCGCGGCGTGGTTTCCTATCGCGTCACCCTGCCCGCCGGGCCGGCCGGCACGCTGGAAGCGGCCAAGGTGCGCGACCTGGCCTGGGTCAGCATCGACGGCAGGCAGGTCGGCACCTTCGACACGCGCTACCGCCGCTACAGCGTCGAGCTGCCGGCGCGCAGCAAGCCGGTGACGCTGGAGATCCTGCTGTACACCATCGCGCGGGTCAACTTCGGCGTCGAAATCCACGACCGCAAGGGCCTGCACGGGCCGGTGCGTTTCAATGGCCAGCCGCTGGAGAACTGGGACATCCGCGCCATCGACTTCGACGCCGACGCCGTGCTGCCGCCGCTGACCTGGAAGAAGGGACGCAGCGCGGGCGCGGCCTTCTGGCGCGGCAGCTTCGACGCCGCGCGGACGGGCGACAGCTTCCTCGACCTGTCCGGCTGGGGTCAGGGTATCGTCTGGGTCAACGGCCGCTGCCTGGGCCGCTACTGGAGCATCGGCCCGACCCAGACCATGTACCTGCCCGGCCCGTGGATCAAGGCCGGGCACAATGAAGTGGTGGTGCTGGACCTGACCGGCCCGCGCAGCGCACGCATGGCGGGCCTGAAGACGCCCATCCTCGACCAGCTGCATCCGGAACTGGACCTGGCGCGTCCGCCGAGCAAAGTCAAACCGGCGCTGGACGGCGTCAAGCCGGCGCACGAAGGCGAGTTCGCACGCGGCTCCGCTGTCCAGGACGTGAAGTTCGCGCAGCCGGTACGGGGACGCCAGTTCTGCCTGGAGGCGCTGGACGCCTTCGACGGCAAGTCGCATGCCGCCGTGGCGGAACTGGCGCTGCTCGGCGTGGACGGCAAGACCCTCAACCAATCCAACTGGACCATCGTCTACGTCAGCAGCGAGGAAGCCAGCAAGGAAGACGGCGGCGCTCTCAACGCCATCAACGGCCAGGCCACCGACTATTGGCACACGGCTTACAGCAAAGGCCCGCTGCCCAAACCGCCGCACCGCCTGATCATCGACCTGGGCGCGGACGCCGAGGTGGCCGGTCTGCGCTACACGCCGCGCCAGGGGCCGGACAGCGTCACCGGCCGCATACGCCGCTACCGTGCCTATGTCGGCACGCTGGTGAACTGACTTGGGGACAGACCACGTTTTTGAAACAAAAGACAGACCGCGGTCTGTCTTTTGTTTCAAAAACGTGGTCTGTCCCCAAATTGCATTGACAGCAGGCGACCACCGGGCAATCATCCGGCGTGTTGTCCACAACAAAACTGGCGATGTTCAAATCCGAAAAATTCTGGCGACGCCCTGGTTGGCTGTTTTGCCTGTTGCTGCCCCTGTTCCACTTTGCCAGCGTCAAGCTGACCTTCTTCTGCGCCGTCACCCCGGAAAACGTGGTGGTGGTGTGGCTGCCCAACGCCGTGCTGCTGGCCGCCCTGCTGCGCTTCCGCGGCCAGCGCGCGCCGCTGCTGGCCAGCCTCACCTTCACCTCCGACGTGCTGGCCAACCTCGACGCCTTTCCGTGGTACGAGGCGGTGCTGCTCAGCCTCGTCAACCTGATGGAGGTGGCGATCACCTACCTACTGATGCGCCGCGGTCGGGTATCGCCGGCGCTGCGGCGGCTGCGCGACCTGGTGCGGTTCGTGATGGCCGGACCGCTGTTCGGCGCGCTGCTGGCCGGCCTGCTGGCGGCGCTGGTGCTGCAGCAGGTGGGCGGCGCCACCACCGCCTATCTGACGCTGGCGCGTCTGTGGTGGTTCGGCGATGGCCTCGGCCTGCTGATCTACACGCCGCTGCTGCTGGCCTTCAGCCAGCCGCGTAACGAACGCCTGCGCCTGACGCGCTGGGACGACGCGGCGCTGGCGCTGACGCTGCTGCTGTCGGCGGTGGTGATGCTGGCGCACGGCGGCGAGATCGATGGCGTCTCCGTCACGCCGACGCTGCTGCTGCCGGCTGTGGCGGTGATCGCCTTCCGCTTCGGCACCCGTCTCACCACGCTGCTGGTGGCACTGATCTCGCTGACCACCGCCATGCTGATGACCACCGGCCTGAAACCGTTCGGCGAGGTGCCCATCCACCTGGAAGTGGTGCGCGCGCAGGAATTCATTCTCACCCTGTGCATCATCGGCATCGGCTTCGCGGTGCTGCTGAACGAACTACGTACACGCGAGCGGGAACTGGAAAGCCGGGTGCGCACGCGCACGCGCGAGCTGGAACAGTCGAACGCGCGGCTGGCCGCGATCAGCGCCACCGACGGCCTGACCGGCATCCCCAACCGCCGCCGTTTCGATGAAACCCTGGCCGCCGAATGGGGCCGCGCGCGGCGCCATCGCCAGCCGTTGATGCTGGCCTTGCTCGACGTCGACCTGTTCAAGCAGTATAACGACTGCTACGGCCACCAGGCCGGCGACGACGCGCTGCGCGCCGTCGCCGAGGAACTGAGCCACCACTGCCGCCGCAGCGGCGACTTCGCGGCGCGCTACGGCGGCGAGGAATTCGCCCTGATCGCCGAAGCCGCCGATGAAGACCAGGCGCTGGCCATGGCCGACCAGATCTGCGCCGCCCTCGCGGCCCTGCGCATCCCTCATGCGCATTCGCCCAGCCGGGTACTGACCGTCAGCATCGGCGTGGCGGTCATCACGCCGGAGGAGCAGGACGACATCGCCGACCTGCTGAAAGCCGCCGACGTCGCGCTTTACCGCGCCAAGCAGCTGGGCCGCAACCGCGTCGAACTGGCCTCGGTGCGCGAGAAGGTCTGAAGAAGGTTGACTCAGGCGCCGGCCGCCAGCTGGCGGTACTGGCTGGGCGTCAGACCGGTGGTGGCCTTGAACTGACGGGTGAACGCCGAGTGGTCGCCGTAGCCGCAGGCTTGCGCGATCTCCGCCACGCTGGCGTCGCCGGCCAGCAGCCGCGATGCCGCATCGACGCGGGTCTGGATGATCATCTGGCGCGGCGTCAGGTGGAAGATGCGCAGGAAGTAGCGCTCAATCTGCGCCACCGACATGTTGGCGATGCGCGCCAGCTCCGGCAGCTGCAAGGGCTGCCCGTACTGTTCATGGATCACGTTCACCGCCGCCGCCACCTTGCGGTAGGCCGGATTCTTCTTGTCCGCCATCGCTAGGTCGCGCGAGATGCCGGTCAGGCCGACGATGCGCCCCTGCGCGTCGCGCAGCGCCGTCTTGCGGGTCAGGCACCAGCCGGGGTCGCGGTTGGGATACAGATGCAGCTCCAGCTGGTCTTCGATATCGGCGTCGCCGGCCAGCACCGCCATGTCCTGCGCCAGATAGGTCTGGCCGAAGGGATGCGCGAACACCTCGGCCGGGGTGCGCCCGATCAGCGCCGACTTGTGCCGCTGGCCGCAACGCTGCACCAGCGTCTGGTTCACCACCACGTAACGGCCTTCTACGTCCTTGACGAAGAAAACCACGTCCGGCAACGCGTCGAACAGCCCCTCGGCAAAGAAGGGATCAACGATATTTGCTGCCATTGCGCGGCGTACCGCCTCATTGTTGAGCGAAGTAGTCTGCATGGTTTTTATTCTGCCAGCAGTGCCCGGCCACGTCTGCTGTTTTTTGGCGATTATGCAGATTTCGTCATCCATCGTGCGCAGACCTTGCAAGACAGCGCCACGCCGCCGGCCTAAGATGAAAGCATGAAAACCATCTCCATCATCGATTCCCACACCGGCGGCGAGCCGACCCGCCTGGTGACCGACGGCGGCCCGGATCTGGGCCACGGACCGCTCAGCGAGCGCGTGGGACGGCTGCGCGCCGCACACGACAACTTCCGCTCCGCCGTGGTGTGCGAACCGCGCGGTTCCGACGTGCTGGTCGGCGCCCTGCTGTGCGACCCGCATGAAGCAGATTGCGTGGCCGGCGTCATCTTCTTCAACAACGTCGGCTATCTCGGCATGTGCGGCCACGGCACCATCGGCCTGGTAGCCTCGCTGGCGTTCATGGGACGCATCGCGCCGGGCCGCCACCGCATCGACACGCCGGTCGGCGTGGTGGAGGCGGAACTGCACGCCGACGGCAGCGTCACCGTGGACAATGTGGCCTCCTACCGCAGCCGCGCGGCCGTCACGCTGGAGGTGCCGGGTTACGGGCCGGTCACCGGCGACATCGCCTACGGCGGCAACTGGTTCTTCCTGATCGCCGGCCACGGCCTGGAACTGGGCGTGCGCAACGTGGAGGCGTTGACCGCCTACACCATGGCGGTGGCGCAGGCGCTGGCCGACCAGGGCATCACCGGCGACAACGGCGCGGTGATCGACCACATCGAACTGTTCGCCGATTCGCGCACCGGCGCCGACAGCCAGAGCTTCGTGCTCTGCCCCGGCAAGGCTTATGATCGTTCGCCCTGCGGCACCGGCACCAGCGCCAAGCTGGCCTGCCTGGCGGCCGACGGCAAGCTGGCCGAGGGAGAATTGTGGAAGCAGGAAAGCGTGATCGGCAGCGTGTTCGAAGCCTCCTACCGTATCCGCGACGGCCAGCTGCTGCCCAGCATACGCGGCAAGGCCTGGGTCAACGCGCAGGCGCAGCTGATCCTCGACCCGAGCGATCCTTTCGTCTGGGGCATACGGTGAACAATGTCGACGTGATCGTCATCGGCGCCGGCATCATCGGCGCAGCCTGTGCGGATGCGCTCAGCGAGCGCGGACTGCGGGTGGCGGTCGTCGAGCGGGACATCGCCGGCGGCGGCGCCACCGCGGCCGGCATGGGCCACCTGGTGGTCATGGACGACAATCCGGCCGAACTGGCGCTGTCGGCCTATTCGCTGTCGCTGTGGCGCGACCTGGTGGGCGACCGCCCGCAACGCCACGAATACAGCCCTTGCGGCACCATCTGGGTCGCCGCCGATGAAGAGGAAATGCAGGCGGCGCTGGGCAAGGCGCAGACCCTGCACGGCTACGGCCTGGTGTGCGAAGTGCTGACGCCGGCCGCGCTGTATGCGCGCGAACCGCAGCTGCGCGCCGGCCTGGCCGGCGGCCTGCTGGTCAAGGGCGACGGTCTGGTGTATCCGCCCAAGACCGCGCGCCTGCTGCTGGACCGGGCCATGCGGCGCGGCGCCACCACCAAGCGCGCCACTGTCACCGCCATCGAAGACCACGGCGTGGTACTGGACGACGGCTCGCGCCACGTGGCGCAGCACATCGTGCTGGCGGCCGGCACGCGTTCGGCGGCACTGCTGCCGGAACTGCCGATCGAACCGAAGAAGGGCCATCTGGCCATCACCGACCGCTACCCCGGCTTCGTGCGCCACCAGCTGGTGGAACTGGGCTACATCAAGAGCGCCCACGCCAGCAGCGGCGACTCGGTGGCGTTCAACCTGCAACCGCGCCCCACCGGACAAATCCTGATCGGCTCCTCGCGCCAGTTCGACACCACCGATCCCGCCGTCGAGCCGCCCATGCTGCAACGCATGCTGCGCCACGCCAGCACGTTCACCCCGCAGCTGCGCGAACTGAATGTGGTGCGCTGCTGGACCGGCTTTCGCGCCGCCACGCCGGACGGCCTGCCGCTGATCGGCCCGAGCGGCCTGCGGCGCGGCCTGTGGCTGGCCACCGGCCACGAAGGCCTCGGCATTACCACCTCGCTGGCCACGGCGCAGCTGCTGGCCGGGCAGATACAGAAAAGCATTCCGCGCATCCCTTACGCGCCCTACCTGCCGGAGCGCTTCCATGCCTGACGGCGCCATGATCAGCCTGACCATCGACGCGCAAACGATCAGCGTGGCGCCCGGCGTCAGCGTCGCAGCGGCGGTCGCCCTGGCCGGCAGCGGCGTCACCCGCCGTTCCGTCAGTGGCGCCGCGCGAGCGCCCTTGTGCGGCATGGGCGTGTGCCAGGAATGCCGCGTCACCATCGACGGCCGCCCCCACCAGCTATCTTGCCAGACCCTGTGCGCGGAAGGCATGCACGTGGTTACCGCCAGCGAGGGCCTGTCATGAAACACTACGACGTGCTGGTGGTGGGCGCCGGTCCGGCGGGCCTGTCGGCCGCGCATGCGGCGGCGGAACACGGCGCGCGCGTGGTCATCGTCGACGACAACCCGCAGGCCGGTGGCCAGATCTGGCGCGGCGGCCCCGAACTGCAGGCGGATGCGCGCGCGCAGCAGCTGTGGCAGGCCTTGCGACAGTCCGGCCGCATGGTGTTCCTGCCGCAGACGCGCGTGCTGTACTCGCCGGCGCCGGGTGAACTGAAAGTGCAGACGCCGCACGCATCCGACACCCTGCACTATGAAAAACTGATACTGGCCACCGGCGCGCGCGAACGCCTGCTGCCCTTCCCCGGCTGGACCCTGCCCGGCGTCACCGGCGCCGGCGGCCTGCAGGCCTTGGCCAAGGGCGGCTATCCGCTGGAGGGCAAACGGGTGGTGGTGGCCGGCAGCGGCCCGCTGCTGCTGGCCAGCGCCGCCACGCTGCGGGCGCGTGGCGCCCACATCGTCGCCATCGTCGAACAGGCATCGACGGCGGCGCTGCTGGGCTTTGCCGTCGGCCTGCTGGCGACGCCGTCCAGGCTGGCGCAGGCATTGCAACTGAAGGGACAACTGCGCGGCGTGCCGTATCTGCGCGACAGCTACGTGCAATCGGCGCACGGCGACGGCATGCTGCAATCGGTGCAGGTGCAACGCGGCGGCGTGCCCGACATGGAAAACCTGCAGTGCGACTATCTGGCCTGCGGCTACGGCCTGCTGCCGAACGTGGAACTGGCGCAGGCGCTGGACTGCGCCACCGTCACGCGCGACGGCCAGACCGTGGTCAGCGTCGACCAGTGGCAGCAGACCTCCGTGGCCGGCGTGTACTGCGCCGGCGAAGGCACGGGCGTGGGCGGCGTCGACCTGGCGCTGGCGGAAGGCCGCATCGCCGCCCTGGCCGCGCTGGGGCGCACGGAACAGATGCGGCAGGCGCTGGCCGAGCGCGCGCGCTGGCGCCAGTTCGCCGGCCGGCTGCAGCGCGCCTTCGCGCTGCGTCCCGAAGTGCGCACCCTGGCTGGCGACGACACCATCGTCTGCCGCTGCGAGGACGTCTGCCACAGCGAACTGCGCAGCCACACCACCTGGCGCAGCGCCAAGCTGCAGACCCGCTGCGGCATGGGTCCGTGCCAGGGCCGCATCTGCGGCGGCGCCACCGAAATCCTGTACGGCTGGCGGCCCGACGCGGTGCGCCTGCCGATATCCCCGACCCGCATCGCCAGCATCATCGATTAACCATTTCACCAAGGAGAACAGCATGGCCGCAGCAAAATGGGAAGGCGTCTTCCCCGCAGTAACCACCAAATTCAAAGAGAACGAAGACCTCGACCACGCCGCGATGGAGCAGCACTTCAACTTCCAGATCGACAGCGGCGTGGATGCCCTGCTGACCTGCGGATCGCTGGGCGAAGCCAGCACCCTGTCCTTCGACGAAAAACTGGACGTGGCCAAGACCGCGCTGACCGTGGCCGACGGCCGTGTGCCGGTGCTGCTGAACGTCAGCGAAACCCGCACCGCCACCGCCTGCCGCTTTGTCGAAAAGGCGCACGAGCTGGGCGTGCAGGGCCTGATGGTGATGCCGTCGGTGCTGTACGCGGCCGACGCGCGCGAAGCCATGGACAACCTGCGGGTGATCGCCAAGGCGGCGCAACTGCCGATCATGGTGTACAACAACCCGGTTTCGTACAAGGTCGACCTGACGCCGGAAGACTTCAAGCAACTGGCCGACTGCGAATGGATCGTCGCCATCAAGGAATCGACCGACAACGTGCGCCGCATCACCGACCTGCGCAACGCCGTGGGCGACCGTTACCAGCTGTTCATGGGCGTGGACGACCTGTCGTTCGAGGGCCTGGCCGCCGGCGCCGACGGCCTGCTGGCCGGCCTGGTGGTGGCGTTCCCGAAAGAAACCGTGGCGCTGTACAAGCTGATGAAAGCCAAGCGCTATGACGAAGCGCTCAAGCTGTACCAATGGTTCATGCCGCTGCTGCACCTGGACGTCTCGACCAAGCTGGTGCAGAACCTCAAGCTGGTGGAAGCGCTGTGCGGCGTCGGCAACGAAAACGTGCGCCGTCCACGCCAGCCGCTGCAAGGCGCCGACCGCGCGCGCGTGGTGGCCATCGTCGAAAACGCCCTGGCCACCCGCCCCGACGTCAGCGTCTAAACTCCGGGGTCAGGTCTTTCATTGCGTCACGGGCTCTGCCTTAGCGGTCGCTAAGGCAGAGCCCGTGACGCAATGAAAGACCTGACCCCGGATTAGCGTTTGTGGGTCGAGCCGCGCAGGATCAGCTGCGGCTCGATGGTGGTGGTGGTCGGCGATTCCTTGCCGTCGATGGTGGCGATCAGTTTTTCCATCGCCGCCGAGCCCATGCGCTCGCTCTGCAGGTCCACAGTGGTCAGCGGCGGCGAGGTGTATAAGCCGTATTGGATGTTGTCGAAGCCGCCCACGGAGATGTCTTCCGGCAGCTTGAAGCCCAGCGATTGCGCGGCCTTCATGAAGCCCAGCGCCATCAGGTCGTTGTAGCAGATCAGCGCGTCGGGATGCTCGGAGCCCAGCATGATCGCTGAGCAGACGCGCTCGCCCTCGGCCGCGGTCGGGCCGCTGGCTTCGTGGATGGTCAGCTCCAGCCCGTGCGCGGCCATGCATTCGCGGATGCCGCCCAGGCGCTCCTCGTCGCGCCGCGAGCGCGGGAAGCTCAGGTAGGCGATGCGCTTGTGGCCCAGCGAAACCAGGTGCCGCGTCAGCATGTAGGCGCCGCGGTGGTCGTCGCTGATCACCCAGGGGATTTCCAGCCGCGTCAGACGACCGAAGAAGACCAGCGGCTTGCCCAGCTCGGTCATCCAGTCCATTTCCTTTTCCAGCATGCGCGAGAACACGATCATGCCGTCCACCCGGCGGCTCAGCGCTTCCAGCAGCGGCCGCTCGCGGCCCGGGTTTTCCTCGGTGTCGACCAGCAGCAGGGTGTAGCCGTGCGCCAGCGCGACGCGGTTGGCGCCCTTGACGATGCTGGTGAAGTGCGGATTGCTGACGTCCAGCACCGACAGGCCGATGCTCTTGGTGCGGCCGGTGATCATGGACGCGGCCAGCGGGTTGGAGCGGTAGCCCAGCCGTGCAATCACTTCGGTGATGGTCGCTTCGACCTGCGGCGAGAACCGCTGGGCGCCATTGACGAACTTGGAAACGGTGGCAGTCGAGACGCCGGCGGCGGCGGCCACATCACGGATGGTTGCTACGTTTTTTTTCATGGTCAGACTGTAATGCGCGGCGGCTGCTGCGTCCAGGCGCCAATCTTATCATGAAGGTATGAGCGCCTAGCCGCCCGGCGGCGCCTGGGTGAAGCGGAAACTGGTCTGCGAACGGAATAGCTGACCCGGATACAACGCCGTACTGGGGAAATTGGCGTGGTTGGGGCTGTCCGGCAGGTGCTGGGTCTCGAAGGCGAACGCGCCGTGACGCTGGTAGCCGACGCCTTCGCTGCCGACCTCCTTGCCGTCGAAGCCGTTGACCGTGTACAGCTGCGCCGACGGTTCGCTGGTGCCGACTTCCATGCGCCGGCCGCTGGCCTGGTCGGTGATGGTCGCCACGGTCGCATACTGGCCCAGTGGCTTGCTGAACAGCAGGCTGTGGTCGTAGCCGCCCGGTACCGACGCCAGCCGTTCGCTGACGCTGGCGGCGCGGCGGAAATCGAACGGCGTGCCGTCCACCGGCGGCATGGCGCCGGTCGGGATGCGCAGGTTGTCGGTCTCGAGGTAGCGGTCGGCGGCGATCTGGAAGCGGTGGCCGGCCAGCGTGTTGGCGGCGGCGCCGGCCAGGTTGAAATACACGTGGTTGGTCAAGTTCAGCACCGTCGGCTTGCTGGTGCTGGCCTGGTATTCGATGCGGAATTCGTCGCTCTGGCGCAGCAGGCGGTAGGTGACGCTGACTTCCAGCGCGCCCGGAAAGTGCTGGTCGCCGTCCGGGCTGTGCAGGGTATAGACCGAACCCAGCGAGTCGGCGTCCTCGAAGTCCTTGCGCTGCCAGACGCGCTTGTCGTAAGGGTCGGGATCGCCGTGGATGGCCATGCCCTTGCCGTTGGCGACCAGCTGCACGGTCTGCCCGTCCAGCGTGTAGCGGGCATTGGCGATGCGGCCGGCGTAGCGGCCGATGATGGCGCCGTAGCGGCCGCGCGTCTGTTCGAACGCCGCCAGGTCGGGCAGGCTGAGGATGACGTTGCGGCGCCGACCCTGATTGTCGGCGACGTCGGCCTGCACCAGCGTGGCGCCGTAGTCGATGTACGCCAGCCGCATGCCGCGCGCGTTTTCCAGCACCACCTTCTGCACCGGCTGGCCGGCGGCGGTGACGCCATACGGCTGCACCTGGATGCCGGCGGCGGCCAGGGCGGAGGCGGACGCCGCGCCCAGCGCGGCCAGCAGCGCGAGACGCATCACAGGTCGGTGATTTCCTTGTGGCGCGGCACCAGGGCTTTCATCACGCCCCAGGCGATCAGGTAGGCGGTGGCGCAGATGGCGAACATGATCATGTAGCCGGTGCCGATGTCGTGCGCGGCCTTGTAGTAGTCGAACACCCAGCCGCCCAGCTTGGTCAGGGCGACGCCGCCGATGCCGCCGGCCATGCCGCCGATGCCGATCACCGAGGCCACCGACTTTTGCGGGAACATGTCGGACACGGTGGTGAAGATATTCGCCGACCAGGCCTGGTGCGCCGAGGCGCCGACGCCGATCAGCAGCACCGGAATCCAGTAGCTCACCGAACCCAGCGGCTGCGCCAGCAGCACCACCAGCGGGAAGAAGGCGATCACCAGCATGGCTTTCATGCGGCCGTCGTACGGCGCATAGCCGCGCGCCATGAAGTAGCTGGGGAACCAGCCGCCGCCGATCGAGCCGACCATGGTCATGCTGTACAGCACCGCCAGCGGGATCACGATGGCTTCGCCCTTCATGTTGTACTGCGCGGCCAGGTAGGTCGGCAGCCAGAACAGGAAGAACCACCACACGCCGTCGGTCATGAATTTGCCGAAGGCGAAGGCCCAGGTCTGCGGATATTTCAGCAACTGCATCCACGAGACTTTCTTGGCGGCGGCAATCGACGCTTGCTCGCTCTTTTCCACCGGCGCGGCCGAATCGCTGCGGATGTAGGCCAGCTCACCGGCCGACAGGCGCTTCTGCTGTTCCGGCTTGTCATACAGCCACAGCCAGACGCTCATCCAGATGAAGCCCAGCATGCCGATCATGATGAAGGCGGCCTGCCAGCCCCAGATCGCGGCCAGGATCGGCACCGCGATCGGCGCCAGGATCGCGCCGACGTTGGCGCCCGAGTTGAAGATGCCGGTGGCAAACGCGCGTTCCTTTTTCGGGAAGTATTCGGCGGTGGCCTTGATCGCGGCCGGGAAGTTGCCGGCCTCGCCCACCGCCAGCACCGCGCGCGACACCATGAAGCCGATGATCGACGGACCGGCCACGATGCCGAACGCGCCCAGCACCGGCACCAGCAGTTCGCCCATGGGCACCGAGGCGGCGTGCAGCAGCGCGCCCAGCGACCAGACGGTGATCGCCACCACGTAGGCGGCCTTGGTGCCGATCTTGTCGACCACGCGGCCGGCAAACAGCATCGCCAGCGCGTACACGAACTGGAAGGCGGCGGCGATGTTGGCGTAGTCGGTATTGCTCCAGCCGAATTCGGCCGACAGGGCCGGCGCCAGCAGGCTCAGCACCTGGCGGTCCAGGTAATTGACGGTGGTGGCAAAAAACAACAGCCCGCAGATGGTCCAGCGGTATTTACCGACAGACTGGGCCACGGCTTGCGCGTTGACAGGCTCGCTCAGGTTCATGTGATCACTTATTGTGTGGTTATCTTGATGATCTCTCGGTCTCCACGAGATCATGCTTTAAGTCGTATGTCATCGTACAACCATAAAAGCTTGGAAGCAAGCAGAATGATACGTCTGCCCGCCGATGTTGTACGACGACTTACTTGACTTTGGCCGGCAGCAATGCCAGCAAACTGATCACTGCCGCGGCCGACAGATAGTAGCCCACATATTGCAGTCCGTGGTTGGTCGCCAGCCAGGTGGCCGCGTACGGCGCCAGCGAGGCGCCCAGGATGCCTGCCAGGTTGAAGGTCAGCGAGGCGCCGGTGTAGCGCACCTCGGCCGGGAACAGTTCCGACAGGATGGTGCCCAGCGGGCCGTAGGTCAGCCCCATCAGGCCCAGACCGACGCACAGGAACACGGTGACCTGCAGCGGGTCGCCGGAGCCGAACATCGGCGCCAGCGCCAGACCGAACACGGCGATCGCGGCCGACACCCAGATCAGCGTGCTGCGGCGGCCGGCGCGGTCAGCCCACACCGCCGAAAACGGAATCGTCAGCGCGAAGAACAGCACCGCGAACAGCTGCAGCACCAGGAAGTTCTGGCGCGAAAACTTCAGCGCGGTGGTGCCCCAGCTCAGCGCGAACACCGTCATCAGATAGAACAGCACGAACGTGGCCAGCGCGATCAGCGTGCCCAGCACCAGCGGCAGGCGGTGCTGATGCCACACCGTCAGCACCGGCACCTTGACGCGCCCGTTCTTGTCCAGCACCTTCTGGAAATCCGGCGTCTCGTGGATCTTCAGCCGGATGTACAGGCCGACGATCACCAGCAGCGAGCTGGCCAGGAAGGGAATGCGCCAGCCGTAGGCGAAGAATTCGGCGTCGCTGAGCGTGCGGCTCAGCAGCAGGAAGATGCCGCCCGACAGGAAGAAGCCGATCGGCGCGCCCAGCTGCGGGAACATGCCGTACCAAGCGCGCTTGCCCGGCGGCGCGTTTTCGGTGGCCAGCAGCACCGCGCCGCCCCACTCGCCGCCCAGGCCCAGCCCCTGGCCGAAGCGGCACAGCGCCAGCAGCGCCGGCGCCAGCGTGCCGATGCTGGCATAGGTCGGCAGCAGGCCGATCACTACGGTCGAGATGCCCATGGTCAGCAGTGCCGCCACCAGCGTGGCCTTGCGCCCGATGCGGTCGCCGAAGTGGCCGAACACGGCCGAGCCCACCGGCCGGGCGAAAAACGCGATGGCAAAGGTGGCCAGCGATTGCAGGGTGGCGGCAGCCGGGTCGCCGGCCGGGAAGAACAGCTTGGGGAACACCAGCACGGCGGCAGTGGCGTAAATGTAGAAATCGAAAAACTCGATGGTGGTGCCGATCAGACTGGCAAACAGCACGGTGGCCGCCGAATTGGTCCTGGACGCTCCCGGGTGAGACTGGCTCATGCTTGACGCTCCTGCGACGATGGTGTGCGGGTGATCATACACACCACCTTGCCGGATTGCCAAGCAACTGGCGCTACGCCGGCGGATCTATTTGCGCAAACGCCGCGGCGATGTCGCTTGCCTTCAACGGCCGCACCAGCCGCGCCACCTCCTGCCCGTCGCGCAGGAAGATCATGGTCGGCCACAGCTTGACGCGGAACGAGCGGCCCAATGGCCGCCCGGGCCCATCCTCGACCTTGTAATGGGCGACGCTGTCATGGCCGGCATATGCCTGCTCCAGCGGCGCCTGCGCGGCCATGCAGTGGCCGCACCAATTGGCGCCGAATTCCAGCATGGCGGCGCCCCGCAGGGCGTCGACTTCGGCGCGCTGCGGCGCCTCGGGGGTATAACGTGTCTTCATTTTCTAACCTGCCTGCATGGATAGTCGCGTTCCTGCGGCGCCAGCGTTTGCATCGCGTCGTAGCGGCCCTCGTTCTCGCGGTCTTCGGTAAAGCCGACACTGCGCACTGTCAGCGCCGGCTGCACCTGCCGCAGCCAATAAGCGACGCCGACGTCCTTGCGCACGTGGCCGTTGCCGGCGATCAGCACCACGTCGCGCGGCCGCTGGTCGCGGATGATTTTGGCCATCCAGATATCGCGCGCCACCTGGGCGTCGACCATGCCGCCTATCATCATCTCCGGCAGCATATTGCAGTGGCCGGCCACGATTTCCCGCTGCTGCACCTCGCGCACCGCCGCCGGCAGCGGCTGCTCCAGCTTGTAATCCTTGATACTTTGCGGATCGAAACTGGATTTGACGCCGTCGCGCACCACGCGCGAGGCATCGGCGCGCGACAGATTGCCGGCCACCAGCGGCAGCTGATAGGTCAGCGCCAGCTGGATCACAGGATAATACAATTGCCAATCCCAGCGCGCACCGGCCGCCACCTGGATGAGGCACTGGGCGTCGACACAGCCTTTCTGCGCCTTGTCGAGCAGATCCTGGTTTTCGCGGTCGAACTGTTCCATGACGATGGCCGGCCGCCAGCCGGCCTCGACCCGCTGGCGCAGCAGCTCATAGCGCAGCTTATGACCTTGCGCATTGTCGTGGACCTCGCCCAGCAATAACACCTGCGGCGTGTCCGCGCCCAGCAGCCCCGGCGCCGGCCGGGTCGCCGCCGGTTTGGCGCCGCCCCAGCCGGCACAACCGCTCATTGCCAGCACTGCGGACAGCAGCAGGGCCGCACCGGCACGCTTTTGATAGTTCCAAATCATAAACATCTTATAGTTGAGTAAGTGTAAATCATCTGCACTGCACGGCAACGCCAAAGGGTGTTGCTGCGACGCAAAAATTGCTTGTTCCAAAAGAAAAAGACATGGCAATATGTTATGGATTATGTTCTAATACCGTTATGCCAGCGAGCGCCACATTATGCCTTGCTGCCAGCCTGAAATTCATGTATTTACCCGACCTTAACTTCCTGTCCAACGTCGTTCTGCCGGGAGTATAAAAATCGTGAAAGTTATGTCCCTGATCTCGACTGCTTTAATTGCCTTGGGCTTTGCCGGCGCCGTCCAGGCCACGCCGGCCGCGCCGGAAAAACCGCCAGTTGCGCATGCTGCGCCTGCAACAATTGTACTTGCCCATTGCGAGGCCAACGACCCGACGCCGTGCGGCATCAACGGCGCGCCGGCCCGCACCGCCGAGTCCGATCCGAACACCCTGGCGCCCGCGGCCGATCCGAAGCAACAGGCCAACACCGAGCCGGCCACGCCGGTGCCGGAACCGCAAACCTTCATCATGCTGATGCTGGGCCTGGTGGTGCTGGGCTTTGCCTCGCGCCGCAGCTCCAGCACGGAAAAGTTCAGCGACTGAGCCCCGTCGCTACGACACGATCCCGCCGCCGGCGGGATTTTTTTGTCTAGGCCGGCAGGGAATAGTCGAAGTCGTAATAATGCTTGCCGGCTTCGATGCGGATATTCAGCGTGCCGCTCAGGCCACTGAGCTGATCGCGGCCGGAGTCGGGCACCACCGCCACGCTCAGGCCGGTCGCGCCGCGCGCCATGGTGCCGGTGTGGTGCAGCAGGAAGCTGCCGCTGCGCCCCTCCAGCGTGCCTTCGACTTTTTCCATCGCCAGGTAGGCGCCCGACATCAGCGCGCGGTCCATGAAGGCCAGCATCTCGCCCCTGCCGCTGGCGGACAGCGCGCCGTGATAGCGCTTGTCCAGCGACATGCGGCCGATGCCGCTGTCGGCCGCGACCTCGGACATGGCTTGGGGTTGCATGGTGACGTCAAATTCTCCGCTGACGATGGGCATGGGATCTCCTGGAGTGAGGGATAGGGATAGGCGCTAAGCGTGCAGGCGGGCGTCCGCGTGCAGCGCACTGTCGTCGGCGGGGGTGACGCAGGGCATGCGCAGCACGAAACTGGCGCCCTGGCCGAGTACGCTCGAGACGGTGATGCTGCCGCCGAACTGCTTGGCGATCAGGTTGAACACGATATTCAGGCCCAGGCCGGTGCCGCCCTGGCCGCGACGGGTGGTGACGAAGGGATCGAACACCTTGTCCAGCATGTCGGGCGCGATGCCCTTGCCGTTGTCGGTCACGCGCATCTCGATCCAGTCGCCCTGCTGCGCCACGCCGATCTCGATGCGGCCCTCGTCCTCGGGATCGAAGGCGTGCTCGACGCAGTTCAGCGTCAGGTTGGTGATCACCTGGGCCAGCGCGCCGGGGTAGCTGTCCATCATGATGTCGGGCGGGCAGACGATGCTGACCGCGAGGCGGGTCTTCTTCAGCTTGGGCTGCAGGCTGGATACCACCTCGTTGATGTAATCGCGCAGCTCGAAGCGGCGGCGCGCCTCGCTGACCTGGTCGACCGCGATCTGCTTGAAGCTGTGGATCAGGTGCGCCGCGCGGTAGGCGTTGTTCATGATCAGGCGCGTGCTTTCGGACGCCGTCTCCAGGTAACGCGTGATGTCGGATTTCTTGATGTTGCCGCCCTCGACCGAGGCCTGCACCTTCTCGGTCGCCTCCATCAGCACCGAGGCGCTGGTCAGGGCGATGCCGACCGGCGTGTTGATCTCGTGCGCGACGCCGGCCACCAGCCCGCCCAGCGAGGCCAGCCGCTCGGCCTGCAGCAGCGATTCCTGCGTGCGGCGCAAATCGTCCATGGCCTTGGCCGTGGCCTGGGCCGACTTGCGCGCCTCGTCCTCGGCCTCGCGGATGCGCTGGATGTTCGATTTCACCTTGCGCTGGATGGCGTTGAAGCCGCGGATCACCTCGCCCAGCTCGTCGTGGCGGTTGTCGGGCAGTTCCTCCACCTCGTCGCTGCCGCGCGTGGCCAGGTCGAACAGACCGTCGCGCAGCTGCTTGAGCGGGTCGAACACGATGCGCAGCGACAGCGCCAACGCCGCCACCAGGATCAGGTCCAGCAGCAGCACCTCGGTAACCTTGCGGCGCACCTCGGCGGCCAGGGTGGCGTCGATCTGGGCGCGGCTGAAATTGACCACCACGCGGCCGACGATCACCGGCTTCAGCGCCGCGCCGGCGGCGCCGGAATCGCGGTAGGCCAGGTCGGCCACCACCGGCGTGCCGCCCACGGCGGCGTCGTTCTCGATCGAGCTGATGGTGCCGTTGTCATTGCGCAGCTTGCCGGAAAACAGCCCCACCGAGGTATCGTAGACGCGGATCGATACCAGCTCGGGCGGCATCATCTCGGCGGCGACGATGTTGTCGACCTTGGCCTTGTCCAAATCCCACAACGCCGACGGCAGACTGGTCTGCAGACGCGTCAGCACGCCCTGGCGCAGGCGCTGGCTGCTGACTTCGAGTTCGTGGCCGAGGCTGTACTGGGCGTACGTCCCGGAAATGCCCAATACCAGCGTGACGATGACCACAAACAGCAGCGTCAAACGGCCTTGAATACCAAACATCAACGATCTCCCGACGACATGGATTTGACGGCAACGTCCCAATGTACGGGAAGGACTGCATCTTGGCAAGACAATGGTAAGATCGGAAAATATAGTTGGGAAGCAATCGGGAGGGGCAGGCATGACAGGCAATTATCAACAACTGGCGCTGGCCGAGGTGCAGCCGGGCATGGTGCTGTCCGACGAGCTGCTCGACGTGCAGGGCCACGTGCTGCTGCCGCAGGGCACGGTGCTGACCGCCGCCATGCTGGCGTTGATGCCGCGCCACGGCATCGCCGTGCTGCCCATCCTGCGCGACGAAGTGACGCCGGAGATGGTGGCCGCCAGCCAGCAGCACCACGCGGCGCGCATCGCCCAGCTGTTCCGCAAGAACGATCCCGACAGCGGCAGCGACTGGGCCACGGCGACGCTGCGCCGCTTTGTCACCGACTACCGCCTGGGCATGCAGGAGTCCGCGCAAGATGAGTAACGTGCTGAGCTACGACGACGTCGTGCGCAACCTCGACGACCTGCCGTCGCTGCCGGCGGTGGTGATGGAACTGCTGAACAGCATCGACCAGGAAGACCTCGACATCTCGGTGCTGGCCAAGAAAGTGTCGCACGACCAGGCGCTGACCGCCAAGACGCTGCGGCTGGCCAATTCCTCGCTGTACGGGCTGCAGGTCAAGGTCACCACCATCCAGCAGGCCATCACCTTCCTCGGCTTCCAGACCACGCGCAACCTGATCACGGCGGCGGCCGTGACCGGCTGCTTCGCCGAAGGCCACTGCCCCGGCTTCGACCACAAGGCGTTCTGGCGCCACTCGATCGCCACCGCCGCCTGCGCCAAGGTGCTGGCGCGGCAAATGCGCTTCAATCAGGATTATGCGTTCACGGCCGGGCTGCTGCACGACATCGGCCGGCTGGTGCTGGTGGCCTGCTTCCCGAACCAGTATTCGGAAACCATCGCCTGGCGCGAGCAGCACGACTGTTATCTGCTGGAGGCGGAGCGTGCGGTGCTGGGCGTCGACCACGTCGACGCCGGACTGGCGCTGGCGGAGCATTGGAATTTTTCCGACACCATGCGGCTGGCCATCGGCGGCCACCACGACCCGGAAGCGCCGGGCGCCGGCTTTTTAGCCGCGATTATCCACGTGGCGGACGCCATCGTGCATGCGCTCGATCTGGCGCAAGTGAAGGACGACCTGGTCCCTCCGGTATCCACCGTGGCCTGGACCGCGCTGGGCCTCGATGAAGAAGTGTATCTGCAACTGTTCCGCGAAACCGAACTGCAATACGAAGAAATCTCGATGGTGCTGCTGAGCTGACACCTGGCGTGGCTGCCTGCCGACCGGACTCAGTACCGGCGCGGCAGGAGCGGGCGCTCGGGGCGCATCAGTGAGCCGCGATTCCAGGCTCGGCCTTTTTCTCGACTGGACGGTCTTCCGGCTTTGGTCGGCCCTGGGCGTCGGACAAACGGTACTTGGTACGGCGGTCGCCCATCAGATCGCGCAGATCGCGGATGCTCATGCCGGTGACTTCATGCATACGGATCAGCAGCGAAGCGCCGACCGGCAGGCGGTGGTGACGGATCTTGCTGATCACCGGTGGCGCCACTTCGAGCAGGCGGGACAGCGCAGCATCGTTTTTCAATTGCATCTTGCCCAGCAAGACATCCAGCAGGTGGTTGGGGTTGTAGCTTTCCTGAGAAGAGAGAGCGTGTGCCATGATGAGTTCCTCTTTGGTTGGGGTGAACACATAGTGCTGGTTTGGACTTAAGCAAAACTTAGAGAAATTCAACGAAAGTTTGCCGGTCGCGGATTGCCTTTCATGCAAGCTTGATTCTATGCTCAAAGCCTTCCGTTTCCGCCAGCACGCAGCGAGCTAAGATTGTTCGACATCAATCAGTGGCTAGAAACCTTAGCAACAATGCTATTTCATCACATGGGGTCGGAATGTGTCGCACGCAAGAACTTGCAGGAAACAGTTGGGGACAGACCACGATTTTGCAACCTGCGTCGCATGTTGCAAAATCGTGGTCTGTCCCCCAAATACGGTAAACTAGGGTCTATGCCGCCACTGGCGGCCTCTTCACGCAAAGCATCGATTGAAAACCAAAACGCCAGTCCAGCCCCACTACTTCGTCCCGGAGCCGCTCGATAACGCGCGCCTGGCGCACCTGTGCGGCCCCCTCGACGAAAACCTGCGCCAGATTTCCGCCGCGCTGGACGTCACCATTTTCCGCCGCGGCGAGAAGTTCATCGTCAGCGGCCACAACGCCGAGCGCGCGGTCGAGATCCTTGAGCATTTCTACGCGCTGGCCAACAAAGTCGTGCCGATCGAAGAGGTGCAGTTGGCCCTGGTCGAGCAGCGCGCCAGCCACCACCTGCCCGGCGACGTGGTCGTGCCCGCCGATGTCGCTCCGCCCGCCCGCGGCGCCAAGCCGCGCAAGGTCGAGCCGGCGCCGGTGATCGAGATCGACAGCCCGGTGCTGAAGACCCGCCGCAGCGATCTGCGCGGCCGCACGCCGCACCAGATCCGCTATCTGCGCAATATCCTCGAGCACGACATCAGCTTCGGCGTCGGCCCGGCCGGCACCGGCAAGACCTATCTGGCGGTGGCTTGCGCGGTCGATGCGCTCGAACGCGACGCCGTCAAGCGCATCATCCTGACCCGTCCGGCGGTGGAGGCCGGCGAGCGCCTGGGCTTCCTGCCCGGCGATCTGTCGCAGAAGGTCGATCCCTACCTGCGCCCGCTGTACGACGCGCTGTACGACCTGCTCGGCTTTGACCGTACGCAGAAGATGTTCGAAAAGCAGGTGATCGAGATCGCCCCGCTGGCCTACATGCGCGGCCGCACGCTCAACCACGCCTTCGTGATTCTGGATGAGGCGCAAAACACCACGGTCGAGCAGATGAAGATGTTCCTGACCCGTATCGGCTTTGGCAGCAAGGCGGTGGTCACCGGCGACGTCACCCAGGTCGACCTGCACAAGAGCCAGAAGAGCGGCCTGGTGGACGCGATCCAGGTGCTGAAGGACGTGCGCGGCATCGCCTTCAGCCATTTCAACAGCGAGGACGTGGTGCGCCACCCGCTGGTGGCGCGCATCGTCGACGCTTACGAAACCGCCCACAACCATGAAGCGGAAATCGCTCCCCTCCTCAAAGCCACGGCCCTCAAAAATGTCCGCAAAAAATAAACTGACGCTGTCGGTGCAGTATGCCGACCCGCGCCTGCAGGAAAGCATCACCCGTCCGAAAATCCGCCGCTGGGTGCAGGCCGCGCTGTTCGCGCCGGCCGAGCTGACCATCCGCTTCGTCGACGCCGAAGAAGGCCGCGAACTCAACCGCGAATACCGCGGCAAGGATTACGCCACCAATGTGCTGACCTTTGCCTACAACGAGGGCGAGGAAGCATTGCCGGACGACGCGCCCACCCAGGCCGACATCATCCTGTGCACCGACGTGCTGGAAAAGGAAGCGGCCGAGCAGAAAAAAACCGTGGAAGAGCACACCGCCCACCTGATCGTGCACGGCGTGCTGCACGCCCAGGGTTACGACCACATGGACGACGCGGAAGCGGCCGAGATGGAGGGTCTGGAAACGGAAATCCTGGCGGAGCTAGGTTACGCCGATCCTTACGCCGAATGATTTTGTCGTGCCTGCGCCTGCTGGCGAGATGGCATTTTTGCGATCACCTCTTCCCACGGCTCGACGCTGGGGAGCATGATGACAGTGCCATTCCGGAGCACCATCAGCGGACCGTTGCCTGCCAACGCAGTCAGATAGTCGCCAGTGCGTACAAAATCCGCTGAGTTGAAGAAAAACACCCAGCCTTGCTCAATCTCACGCACTTCATGGGTCAGCGCAAAATCGTCGCCCGCAGCGTCCGCAAGTTCATGGACCTTTGCTGTTGCGATCTGCACTGCTGCATCACGGCTAATCGTGTCCATTACTTTGTCCCGCGTTGAAAACATGAGCCACGCTTCCCTTCCTGGCACCGTACACGATGACGCGACTACCGTCGCCAGCCGCCAACAAGGCTTGCGTCACACTGATAGTATCGCATGGCGCACTGGCAAGCAGCGCACCCGTGCAGAGTTGCTGTTTTTTTGACAAAAATCTGCTATCTTGAGCTTTTGGTGTATCCTATACCCCTTCGAAACAATGGCTCACGCCTCCTATGCAAGAGCACTCTAGTAGCGTCAAGACTGACGCTAAACCCCACAGGTCGCTGTTTGAACGGCTGACCGCCCTGATCTCCCCTGAGCCCGAGAACCGCTCGGAGCTGCTCGAAGTTCTGCACGACGCCCACGAACGCAACCTGATCGACGCCGACGCCCTGTCGATGATCGAGGGCGTGTTCCAGGTGTCCGACCTGTCGGCGCGCGACATCATGATCCCGCGCTCGCAAATGGACGTGATCGATATTTCCAAGCCCATCGAGGAATGGCTGCCGCTGGTGCTGCACACCGCCCACTCGCGCTTCCCCGCCATCGAGGGCGAACGCGACAAGGTGGTCGGCATCCTGCTGGCCAAGGACCTGCTGCGTTACTACGCCGAGGAATCGTTCGACGTGCGCGACATGCTGCGCCCGGCCATCTTCATCCCCGAATCCAAGCGCTTGAATGTGCTGCTGCGCGACTTCCGCGCCAACCACAATCACATGGCCATCGTGGTCGACGAGTACAGCGGCGTGGCCGGCCTGATCACCATCGAGGACGTGCTGGAACAGATCGTCGGCGACATCGAGGACGAGTACGATTTCGACGAAGAGGAAGACAACATCCTGTCGATCCGCGAAGGCCAGCACGGCCCGCGCTGGCGCGTCAAGGCGCTGACCGAGATCGAGCAGTTCAACGAAGAGCTGGACACCTCGCTGCCGGACGACGACGTCGACACCATCGGCGGCCTGGTGGCCAAGCACCTGGGCCGCATGCCGCACAAGGGCGACACCTTCGAGTTCGACAACCTGCGCTTCGAAGTGCTGCGCGCCGACGCGCGCCAGATCCACGTGCTGACGGTCGAGAAATTGCCGCCCGCGCCCGCCCACGACGACGACGCATAATGCGCTTTCGCCGCAAAGATCCCAACGCCCCGCCCTCGCCGCCACGCTCGACCCGCAGCCGGATGACCATCACCGGCATCGCGGGCGCGCTGTGCGTGTTCGCGTTCGCGCCGTTCGGCTGGTGGCCGCTGGAAATCCTCGGCCTGGCCGTGCTGTTCTACCAGGTACTGCGCAGCCCCGGCCACAAGGCCGCCGCCGCCGCCGGCTGGGCCTTCGGCGCCGGCTGGACCATCGCCGGCGTGCACTGGCTGTACGTCTCCATGCACACCTACGGCGCCATGCCGGCGCCGCTGGCCGCGCTGGCCGTGGTGCTGCTGGGCGCCGCCATGGGCATCTACGGCGGCATCGCCATGGGCCTGGCGTTCCGCCTGCGCCAGCGTTGGGCCTTGTCGCTGCCGGCCTCCAACCTGCTGCTGCTGCCCGCCATGTGGGCGCTGTTCGAATGGATACGCGGCTGGCTGTTCACCGGCTTCCCGTGGCTGTCGTCGGGCTATGCCCACAACCACAGCCCGCTGTCCGGCTACGCCCCCGTGATCGGCATGTACGGCCTGGGCTGGCTGGCGGCCGTGATGGCCGGCGCCCTGCTGTTGCTGCTGCACCGCAGCCGCCTGCGCGCGGGCGGTTTGATCATCGCCATCTGCGTCGCCGGCGTGGGACTGAGCTTCCTGCAATGGACCTACCCCGAGGGCAAGCCGATCTCGGTGCGCCTGCTGCAGGGGAATATCCCGCAGGACGAGAAATTCAACGGCGCCAAGGTGCTGTCCACCATGAAGCAGTACCAGGACGCCATCACCGCCGCGCCGGCCGACCTGATCGCCACGCCGGAAACCGCCATCATCATGCTGCCGCAGCAGCTGCCGCCCGATTACCTGTCGGGCATCGCGCAGTTCCTCAACAAGACCGGCAGCAACCTGATCCTGGGCATCTTCACGGCCGACAGCCAGACCGCCTATTTCAACAGCGTGATCGGCATCCCGTCGAAACTGGGCTCCAGCTACTACCGCTACAACAAGCACCACCTGGTGCCGTACGGCGAGTTCATTCCATACGGCTTCCGCTGGTTCGTCAACCTGATGTCGATCCCGCTGGGCGACATGACCAGCGGCCAGGAGATCCAGCCGGCGTTCGCCATCAAGGACCAGCGCGTACTGCCCAACATCTGCTACGAGGACTTGTTCGGCGAGGAGATCGCCGGTCAGCTGAATCACCCGGCGCAGGGCCAGAAGCCCGCCACGCTGCTGCTCAACACCTCCAACCTGGCCTGGTTCGGCGACACCATCGCCATTCCGCAGCATTTGCAGATCTCGCAGATGCGCAGCCTGGAAACCGGCCGTCCCATGCTGCGGGCGACCAACACCGGGGCCACCGCCATCATCAACGGCGAAGGCAAGGTGGTGCAGCAGCTGCCGGCCAACACCCTGGGCACGCTGGCCGCCAGCGTCCAGGGTACGGCCGGCAGCACGCCGTACATCCTGTGGGGGAATAAGCTGTTCCTGGCGCTGCTGGCATTGGCGCTGGGCGGCGCCTGGTTCGGCGGCCGGCACGCAAAAAAGCGCGGCCAGGCCGCTTAATCCTTCAGGGTCCCGACAAAAACCGCTAAAATCACCTTTTTAGCGAAACTGCAACCGCGCGCCCGGGCGCGCCACCGACGACACAAGATGCTGACATTCCAACAAATCATCCTGACCTTGCAAACCTACTGGGACAAGCAAGGCTGCGCCCTGCTCCAGCCATACGACATGGAAGTGGGCGCCGGCACCTTCCACACCGGCACCTTCCTGCGCGCGATCGGTCCCGAGCCATGGCGCGCCGCCTACGTCCAGCCTTCGCGCCGCCCGAAAGACGGCCGCTATGGCGAGAACCCGAACCGCGGCCAGCACTACTACCAGTACCAGGTGGTGATGAAACCGGCGCCGGAAAACATCCTCGACCTGTATCTGGGTTCGCTGGAGGCGCTGGGCCTGGACCTGAAGCAGAACGATGTGCGTTTCGTCGAAGACGACTGGGAATCGCCGACCCTGGGCGCCTGGGGCCTGGGTTGGGAAGTCTGGCTGAACGGCATGGAGGTGACCCAGTTCACCTACTTCCAGCAGGTCGGCGGCCTCGATTGCAAGCCGGTGCTGGGCGAGATCACCTATGGCGTCGAGCGTCTGGCCATGTACCTGCAGGGCGTCGAGAACATGTATGACCTGGTGTGGACCACCTGGGAAGAGAATGGCGAGACCAAGGTGCTGAAATACGGCGACGTGTTCCACCAGAACGAAGTCGAACAGTCGGCCTACAACTTCGAGCACTCCAACACCGAGCTGCTGTTCTCGCAGTTTAACAACCACGAATCCGAAGCCAAGCGCCTGATCGAAGCGCAGCTGACGCTGCCGGCTTATGAACAGATCATGAAGGCTTCGCACAGCTTCAACCTGCTGGACGCGCGCGGCGCCATCTCCGTGACCGAGCGCGCCGCCTATATCGGCCGTGTGCGCGCCCTGTCGCGCCTGGTCGCGCAGGCTTACTACGATTCGCGTGAGCGCCTGGGCTTCCCCATGGTCCCCAAGACCGCCGCCGTTGCTGACGCAGTTGCAAAATAAACGATATAAACGATATGACTCAAACTCTGCTCATCGAACTGCTGACCGAAGAACTGCCGCCCAAGGCCCTGGCCAAACTGGGCAAGGCTTTCGCGGACGGCATCGTCAACGGCCTGAAATCGCGCGACTTCCTGGAAGCCGACAGCGTCGCCACCGCCTACGCCACCCCGCGCCGCCTGGCGGTCTCGATTACCAAGGTGCGCGCCGTCTCGCCGGACAAAATGATTCGCGAAAAAATTCTGCCTGTTAGTGTCGCGCTAGACGCCGCCGGAGCTCCGTCTGCGCCACTGCTCAAGAAGCTTGCCGCCATGAGCCTTTCGCACATCAGCGTGGCCGACATGGAGCGCGCACAAGACGGTAAAGCAGAAAGCTTCTTCTACACATCTATGGCC
Organism: Duganella callida; assembly: GCF_004614165.1. Taxonomy (GTDB): domain Bacteria; phylum Pseudomonadota; class Gammaproteobacteria; order Burkholderiales; family Burkholderiaceae_D; genus Rugamonas; species Rugamonas callida. The sequence goes on from NZ_SPVG01000279.1 coordinate 34,646, forward strand.
GCCGGCAGCCACCTGATCGTCGGCTTGCAATCCGCGCTGGAAGACTCGATCGAAAAGTTGCCAATCCCCAAAGTCATGAGCTATCAGCGTCCGAACGGCGAAACCGTGCAATTCGTGCGCCCGGCCCACGCTTTGATCGCACTGCATGGTGACAGCGTGGTGCCGCTGGCAATTCTAGGCTTAGAGGCGTCCAACGTCACCGAAGGCCACCGTTTCCTGACCGCGCCGGGCCAGCGCGCGGTCACCATCGCCCACGCCGACGCCTACGCCGCCACCTTGAAGGAACAGGGCAAGGTACTGGCCTCGGTCGAACAGCGCAAGGAACAGATCCGCGCCGAACTGCTGGCCAAGGCCGGCGCCGACCAGGTGCTGATGCCGGAAGCGCTGCTGGACGAAGTGGCCGCGCTGGTCGAGTGGCCGGTGGTCTACGAATGCAAGTTCGAGGACGAATTCCTGGCCGTGCCGCAGGAATGCCTGATCCTGACCATGCAGACCAACCAGAAATACTTCGCGCTGACCGACACCAACGGCAAGCTGCGCTCGCGCTTCCTGATTGTCTCCAACATCGCCACCGACACCCCGGCCGCCATCATCGACGGCAATGAGCGCGTGGTGCGTCCGCGCCTGTCGGACGCCAAATTCTTCTTCGAGCAGGACAAGAAGAAGACCCTGGAATCGCGCCTGCCGCTGCTCAAGAACGTGGTCTACCACAACAAGCTGGGCACCCAGGCCGAACGCAGCGAGCGCGTGACCGCGCTGGCCGGCGCCATCGCCGCCAAGCTGGGCGCCGACGTGGCTTTGACCGAACGCGCCGCCAAGCTGTCGAAGGCCGACCTGCTGACCGACATGGTGGGCGAATTCCCCGAGCTGCAAGGCATCATGGGCACCTACTACGCCCGCAACGACGGCGAACCGGAAGACGTGGCGCTGGCCGCTTCCGAGCATTACCAGCCGCGCTTCGCCGGCGACGCCCTGCCGTCCACCGTCACCGGCACCGCCGTGGCGCTGGCCGACAAACTGGAAACCCTGGTCGGCATCTGGGCCATCGGCCTGCAGCCGACCGGCGACAAGGACCCGTTCGCGCTGCGCCGCCACGCCCTGGGCGTGCTGCGCATGCTGATCGAAAAGCGCCTGTCGCTGTCGATCTCCGGTCTCCTCTCCGATGCGGCCAAACAGTTCGGCGCCGTCGCCGGCTTCAAGGACCCGACCGCCGACGTCGGCGCATTCATGCTGGACCGCCTGCGCGGCATCCTGCGCGAGCGCGGCTTCTCGGTCAACGAGATCGAAGCCGTGGTGGCGCAGAACCCGGACCGCCTGGACGACATCGTGCAGCGCCTGGAAGCGGTGCAAGCCTTCGCCGCGCTGCCGGAATCGGCCTCGCTGGCCGCCGCCAACAAGCGCATCACCAACATCCTGAAGAAGAACGAGGAAGCCCTGGCCGCCGTCGGCGAACATGGCGTCAACTTCGCGCTGCTGCAGGACACCGCCGAGAAGAACCTGAACGCCGCCGTGGTGCGCGTGCTGCCGGAAATCGACGCCGCCTTCAATCGGGGCGACTTCGCCGGCACGCTGAAGACCCTGGCCCAGCTGAAGGAGGAAGTCGATGCCTTCTTCAACGACGTGATGGTGATGGCGGACGATGTCGCGCTGCGCAACAACCGTCTGGCCTTGCTGTCCTCCCTGCACGGGATGATGAACCGCGTGGCCGACATTTCGAAACTGGCGGTGTAAATGGGTGCGCCGAAACTGATCATCCTCGATCGCGACGGCGTCATTAATCATGATTCGCCGGACTTCATCAAGTCGCCGGCGGAGTGGATCCCGGTCCCCGGTTCGCTGGAAGCGATCGCCCGCCTGAACCAGGCGGGCTACCGGGTGGTGGTGGCGTCGAACCAGTCGGGCATCGCCCGCGAGTTCTTCGACATGACCATTTTGAACGCCATCCACAAGAAGATGCACGACATGGCGCAGCAGGTGGGCGCCACCATCGACGCGGTGTTCTTCTGCCCGCACGCGGCGGCCGACAACTGCGACTGCCGCAAGCCCAAGCCGGGCATGTTCACAGAAATCTCGCAGCGCTATAAAATCAACCTGAAAGGCGTGCCGGTGGTCGGCGATTCGCTGCGCGACCTGCAGGCCGGTTACGTCAGCGGTTGCGTGCCTTACCTGGTCTTGACCGGGAAAGGCGAAAAGACCCAGGCCACCGGCGGTCTGCCGCCGGGCACCATGATCTTCCCCGACCTGTCGGCGATGGTCACGCACCTGCTGAAGACCAGTACCCCGCCTGCGCTGCATATCGTAAGCTAACCCCATTTTGGAGTCCGCATTGGGTCACCCAGTATTGTTTGTCCGTTCCCTGATTTTCACCATCGTCATGGTGGTGGCGACCATCATCTGGTCCTGCGTGTGCTTTCTGGCGGCGCCTTTGCCCTACCGGCAGCGCTTCTACATCACCTCGCGCTGGAACGTGTTCATCATCTGGTGCCTCAAGGTGATCTGCGGCATACGCTATGAAATCCGCGGCCGCGAAAACCTGCCGGACGCACCGGCCATCCTGCTGTCCAAGCACCAGTCGGCGTGGGAGACCATCACCCTGCTGCCGTCCATGCCGCGTCCATTGGTGTTCGTGTTCAAGAAGGAGATTTTGTATATTCCCTTCTTCGGCTGGGCGATGGCGCTGCTGCGCATGATCCCGATCGACCGCAAGCGCGGCAGCAACGCCTTCAAGGACGTGGTCCGCCACGGCAAGCGCCGCCTGGCGCAAGGGCTGTGGATCATCATGTTCCCGGAGGGGACGCGCATTCCGGTCGGCCAGGCCGGCAAGTACAAGAGCGGCGGCACGCGGCTGGCGATCGCCACCGGCGCGCTGGTGGTGCCGATTGCCCACAATTCGGGCGAGTGCTGGCCAAAAAACTCTTTCATCAAACGGCCCGGCCTTGTTACAGTATCGATAGGCAAGCCAATTTCGCCGGAGGGCCAGACGCCCGACGGCTTGATGCAACAGGTGGAAACTTGGATAGAATCAGAAATGCGCGTCATTTCGCCCCACGCCTACAGCGCTGGCTAGACGACCTGGTGACGGCGGTCAAACCGGCGACCGCTGATACCAGCCAGCTGGACCTGTTTGGACGGGAGGGGCAATCGCCACCCAGGAACGTGTACACCACGCCGGTGTGGTCGGTTCCGGCCTCCCCATCCTCATCGCAGCAACCGCCTCCTGTTTCTCCCTACGTCGCCCCGCAGGTGACGCCCGTCCCGGTCAAGAACCGCCCGCTGGTGGCGCCGCCCCCGGACCAGCCGCCCAAGCGCCAGCTGATGCTGGGCGATTTCATCGTCGAATACGACCTGCGCCGCTCGACGCGCAAATCGATCGGCTTCATGATCGACGACGACGGCCTGCGCGTGACCGCGCCCAAGCGCGTGACCATCGCCGAAATCGACGACGCCATCCGCACCAAGCAGCAGTGGATCCTGACCAAGCTGAAAGAGCGCCGCGAACGACGCGCGGTGCGCCTGCAAAAGCCGCCGGTGGAATGGGTGGACGGCACCCAGCTGCCCTATCTGGGCGGCGAGATCACCCTGCGCCTGCTGGTGGGTGGCCGCAACCGATCGCTCTACAATCCGGCCACGCGCGAACTGGCGATCACCCTGCTGCCCGGCGCCAGCGAGGAGGCGCTGAAGGAACGGGTGAAATCCTGGTATCAGGTCGAGGCGCGCGCGCTATTCGAACAGCGTCTGGACCTGTACGCGGCGCGGCTGGGGGTACGCTACAGCGCCTTCGGCCTGACCTCGGCCGGCACGCGCTGGGGCTCGTGCACGGCCGACCGCAAGATCCGCCTGAACTGGAAGCTGATTTATTTCTCGCTGCCGCTGATCGACTACGTGGTCGCCCACGAACTGGCGCACATCCTGGAGATGAACCACAGCCCACAGTTCTGGGCCAACGTCGGCCGCATCTATCCCGAGTATGAGGAAGCGAAAAATCTGCTGCGCCGCCGCTCGCAGGAGCTACCTGTATTATTTCCCTGAACGACGCCGCCGCAAGCCCGCGATGAAAGCCACGCCGGCCAACAACATCGCATATTCCGATGGTTCGGGAACCGGGACGGCGATGATATTGTCCAATGTGAAGGAATTAAACGCTTCATCCGAACTGCCGCTGGCACTGAAAGTAATTGACACCAGGTTGGTGAAGGAACCACCGGCGCTGAAACTGGTCAGATTCAAACGGCCATCAGCGTTTGAGGAACGATCGATGAGAAATGACTGATAGACGGTCTGTCCATCAGCACGTCGGCCCACCACGTCAATCTTCGTCGGAATAAAAGCGGCAAATTCTGGATCCGATGACAGATTAAAGTTAAAGCCACCACCCCCATCAAATTTCTTGAAATCAAATGCGCCGCCGCCGGCGTAGGTCATAGTCAACGCAGCAGGCGAATTCCCCGCGACAAACACATTTGTACCATTGTACGGGCACGCCGGGTCACAGTAGGCTCCATCGGCGACGTAGCCTATGAATTCGGGAGACGAGAAATTAAATGCACCGGACGAAAAATCCTTCTCGTTGGAATAGATAGGCACATCTTCAAACGTCACCGTATCGGCGTGGGCGGCGCCAACCATATAAACACCCGTGGCGAATAACGCCGCGTTGACACACATCTGCAGTTTTTTCATGACTAACCTTGTGTTAAAGAAAAAGTTTACAACGGGCACAAACTTAACAGAAGGTAATGAAAGGCCAAGTAATGAACAGGGTGACAAAATGGGGGCAAATTTAGATTACGGGAACCGATATGAATACTACACACGACGCGCCGTTAAACCCCGGCGACGATGCACCGGCCGGCACGCCCGGCACGGGCGAAGATGTGTGCCCGGTCTGTCACGGCACCGGAACACTGATGGATGAAGACGATGACGGCGGCGGCCAGCCCTGCCCCAACTGCGGCGGCACGGGCGTGGTTATCGAAGGGGTGGGCGGCGGTTAGACGCCGCGCATCAGCCCCGGCAGCAACGCCAGCGTGCGGCGGGTGGCGCCGCGGTGCTGGTTGGCGAAACTGAGCGCGTTGTCGCCCATGGCGGCGCGAGCGTCGGCGTCGCTCAGCAGGCGGGCGGCGGCACGCATCAGGGTGGGGGCGTCGGCGATGCGTTCGGCGCCGCCGGCGGCCAGCGCATCTTCGGTGACCAGCGCGAAATTGAAGGTATGTTCGCCGATCAGCACCGGCTTGCCCAGCGCGGCCGGTTCGATCAGGTTCTGACCGCCCAGTGGCAGCAGGCTGCCGCCGACAAAGGCGACGTCGCAGGCCGCGTAGTAGGCGAACATTTCGCCCATCGAGTCGCCCAGCAGCACGTCCACGCTGTGCGGCATGGCGCCGCCGTCCAGTGCCAGATTGCTGCGGCGCTCCACCGTCAGGCCGCGCGCGGCGATCATGTTTTTCACTTCGTCGAAGCGCTGCGGATGGCGCGGCACGATCAGCAGCAGCGTGTCCGCCGGCAGCGCGGCGCGGGCACCCATATACGCTTGCAGGATCAGTTCCTCCTCGCCTTCGCGGGTGGAGGCGCACAGCAGCACCGGGCGCTCGCCGATGGCGGCGCGCAGCGCAGCGCCGATGGCCAGCGCCGCATCGGGCACCACCACGTCGAATTTGATGCTGCCGGTGACTTCCACTTTGGGCACGCCCAGCGAACGCACGCGCTGCGCATCGGCTTCGGTCTGCGCGGCGACCAGCGAGATGCCGCGCGCGGCATTGCGCATCAGGGAACCCAGACGCTGCGCCTTGCGCAGCGAACGCTCCGACAGACGCGCATTGGCCAGCACCACCGGCACGCCCTTGGCGCCGCAGACGGCGATCAGATTGGGCCAGACTTCGGTTTCCATCAGGATGCAGACCTGCGGACGGAAGTGACGAATGAAACGCGACACCATGCTGCCCGTGTCGTACGGCAGATAGGATTGCACCAGCCGCTCGCCATGCTTGGCAAACAGCGCCTTGCCCGTCGCACGGCCGGTGGGCGTCATGTGAGTCAGCACGATGCGGCTGTACGGATACTCGGCCAGTAATGCGTCGACCAGCGGCTCGGCGGCGCGCGTCTCGCCCACCGAGACGGCATGCACCCACAGCACCGGCCCGCCGGCAGCGATCGCGTTGGCGCGCCCGTAGAAACCCAGACGCTCGCCCCAGTGCTGGCGATAGCCAGGCTCCTTGCGGCCGCGCAGCCACAAACGGGTCAGCACCAGCGGCAAGGCCAGCCACCACACCAGGGAATAGAGCAGCCGCATGATCAGCCCAACAGACTGCGACACGCAGCCAGCACTTCCGCCACCGATGGCGGCGTGCCCTGGTCGCCCAGGTTGATGATGCGCGGCGACCAGTTGCCCTCGGTCTTCCAGCGCGGCGAATCGGCGTAGATTTCCACCGTCGGCCGCACGAAGGCGGCGGCGATGTGCACCAGGCCCGTGTCCACGCCGACCACCAGCGTCGCGCGCCGCGCCACCATGATGGCGTCGGCCATCGACAGTTTCGGCAGCACGCGCGCATTCGGCAGGCCGGCGGCCAACTGCTCGGCTTCCGCCTTTTCTTTCGGCGAACCCCATGGCAGCAGGATGGTCATCGGCGCCAGTTCGCGCCCCAGCGCGATCCAGTTTTCAGGCGCCCACTTCTTGGCGTCGCGCGCCGTGCCGTGGAAGAAGACGACATACGATTCCGGCATCCACTCGGGACGCGGCGTATCGTCCGGCACCGACGGCAAGCCGAAGTCGGCCGGCGTATCGACCGCGTAGCCCAGCGCCGCGCCGGCGACGATGCGGCCGCGCGCCACCGCGTGCGTGCGCGGCTCGGTCGGGATGCTCAGGTGATGGAAGATGCGCGAGATGCCCTCGTATCCCGAACCTTCGCTGCCGTTGGCCAGGCCGACCTTGCGGCCGCCCTTGACCACACGCGCGGCGCCCATGATGATGCCGGTCTTGAGCAGCCCCTGGGTGTCGAACACGTAGTCGTACTCCTGCTGGCGCAGGGTACGGAAGAACGACTTGATCTCGGCCCGCGTCTCCACCTTGCCGAGGCTCTTGCGCCAGCGACGCAGCGCGAACGGAATCACATTGCGCACGCGCGCATTCATGCGCACCAGGCTGACGAAGCCCTCCTCCACCACCCAGTCGATGTTCGCGTCCGGGAAGTGGCGGGCAATGTCGGCCACCATCGGCATGTTATGCAGCACGTCGCCCAGCGACGATACGCGCACCAGCAAAATGTTCAACGGCTTGCCGCCGCGCGCCTGCGTCGCCATGGCTTAGAAAGGCAGTTCGGCGTCCGGCTTGGCGGCCAGGATCACATCGCGGAACTGGCCCTGGATGCGTTCCAGCGCGGCCGGCGTTTCGGCCTCGAAGCGCATCACGATCACCGGCGTGGTGTTCGACGAACGCGCCAGGCCAAAGCCGTCCGCATATTCGACGCGCAGACCGTCGATATCGATGATGCGCTCATTGCCGGGGAACCTGGCGTCGGCGCGCAGCTTGTCCATCAGCGCGAAGTTCTCGCCTTCCTTCAGGTGCAGGTGCAGCTCCGGGGTGCTGTCCGACTGCGGCAGGGCGTTCAGCAGCGCCGACGGATCCTTTTCCTTGGTCAGGATTTCCAGCATGCGCGCGCCGGCGTACAGGCCGTCGTCGAAGCCGTACCAGCGGTCCTTGAAGAAGATATGGCCACTCATCTCGCCGCCCAGCGGCGAACCGGTTTCCTTCAGCTTGGCCTTGACCAGCGAATGGCCGGTCTTGTACATCAGCGCCTTGCCGCCGGCCTTCTCGATGTACGGCGCCAGGTGACGGGTGCACTTCACGTCGTACAGGATCTCGGCGCCGGGATTGCGCGACAGGACGTCGGCCGCGAACAGCATCATCTGGCGGTCCGGGAAGATGATCTGGCCATCCTTGGTGACGATGCCCAGGCGGTCGCCGTCGCCGTCGAAGGCCAGGCCGATTTCGGCGTCGGTCTCCTGCAGGCAGCGGATCAGGTCCTGCAGGTTTTCCGGGTGCGCCGGATCCGGGTGGTGGTTGGGGAAATTACCGTCCACTTCGCAGAACAGCTCGATCACTTCGCAGCCCATGCCGCGATACAGGTCGCCGGCGAATGCGCCCGCCACGCCGTTGCCGCAATCGACGGCGATCTTGATCGGACGCGCGATCTTCACGTCGCCGATGATGCGCTGCAGGTACTCGGCGCGGATATCGTAGGTGCTGTAAGCGCCCGGCGTGGCCGATGGCTGGCCGTCGTGCGCCAGGATGCTGTCGTACAGACCGGTGATGGCGTCGCCGTAGATCGCTTCGCCGGCCAGCACCATCTTGAAGCCGTTGTAGTCCGGCGGATTGTGGCTGCCGGTGACCATGATGCCCGACGCGGCGCCCAGCACATTGGTGCCGAAGTACACCATCGGCGTGGCCACCACGCCCAGGTCGATCACGTCCACGCGGGCCGACTGCAGGCCCGCGGCCAGCGCCTTGGCCAGCGCCGGGCCGGACAGGCGGCCGTCACGGCCGATCACCACTTTCTTTTCGCCCTTGGCCAGCGCGGCGCGGCCGAACGCGGCGCCGATCTGCTGTGCCACGCCGGCGTCCAGGGTTTTATCGATGATGCCGCGGATATCGTAAGCTTTGAAAATCGTTTTGGAGAGATTGACCATGATGTGAGCGTGGAAGGTGGAAATGGCAATTGTATCAATGTTTTTTATGGCGGATCATCCAGCGCGGCGCCTTGAAACGCACGATGCGCACGTAAATCCAGATGTAGCTGCCGATGAACAGCAGGCAGGACAGCATCAACACCCAGGTATGGCGCCAGAACACCGTGGCCGGGATCACCGCCATCAGCGAGAACAGCCACAGATACGGCGAGGTCAGCGAATTGCGGCGGATCAGCGCGCGCGCCTCCTTGCGACCGACCGCCCACTGCACCACGCGGCGGAAAATCAGGCTGTGCAGGTGGATACCGTCCGGCATGGCCGGCGACTTGCCGCGCACGAACATGCGACGGTAGACCGAGAACAGCGTCTCGAACGCCGGATAAATCAGCAGCAACGCGGCATACCAGGTCGACACCTGCGGATTGCGCATCACCAGCAGCAGGGCCAGTTCGCCGAGCATGAAGCCGATGAAATACGCGCCGCCATCGCCGAGGAAAATCAGGCCGACCGGATAGTTCCAGATCAGGAAACCGGCGGTGGCGCCAGCCACCATCAGCGCCGCGATCAGCACGAACATGTCGTTGACCTGCAGCGCGACATAACCGAGCGACAGCAGCATGCAAATCACCACCACGCTGGCCAGGCCGTTGAAGCCGTCGATGATATTGACCGCATTGGCGATGCCGGCCACAGCCAGCACGGTCAGCGGCAGGGTCAGCCAGACGTAGGGCAGCGGCCAGACCGAGAACATCCAGTCGAGCCGGTCGATGCGGGCGTCGAGCAGGAAATAGCCGAGGGTGGCGGCGGTCATGGTCAGCAGCAGCCGGCGCAGCGCGGAGACGCGGCCGGTGTAGTCTTCGACGATGCCGCCGACGAAGGCCACCGAGGCGCAGGCCAGCAGCGACAGCAGCAACTGGCTCAGCACAGGCACGCGCCAGATGGAAATGGCCGAACTGAGCGCGACCGCCACAAAAATCGGCAGCCCGCCGATGCGGGCGACATCATGGACGTGGACTTTTTGCACGCCATGGAAATCGGTGTCCAGGGCCGGACCGTGCAATCTCGCTTCTTTGATCACCAACAGCGTCAACAGTGCGGAAGCGATAAAGCTCAGTAGGAAGGAAAACATATTCTTTTTAGAAGTCTGCGTTGTATCGCAACACGAAGCATTATCATGACGCCAACTGCGGATTGTACAGGATCGGCGGCATGATATCAGCCGCGCCCCGGCTGGCTGAGCAAGCTTACCAATCGATACACTTCGGGGACAGACCACGTTTTTGCAATATTGCGAAAACGTGGTCTGTCCCCGAGTTTCGCCGAATCTCAGCGCATGCAGAGGTGCAGCGCGGTTTTCCAGTCGGGCAGGTGGCAGAAGCGCGCCATCAGGCGCTCGGACGACA
>NZ_SPVG01000181.1 GCF_004614165.1 Duganella callida
CGCCCTGACCGTCGCGGGCGGCCGCTTCCTTGGCTTCGCGCGCGGCGGCCACGGCGGCCTGCTCGGCGGCGCGGCGTTCGGCGGCGATACGCTGGGCTTCCTGCGGATCCGGGGTGAAGCGCATGGTCAGCAGGCGCATCAGCGGACGCAGGATCAGCAGGTAGCCGAACAGCACTGCCAGGCCATAGATCACGTACTTGCTGATGTCGACGATATTGTCGCGCTCTTCCCACCAGGCCACCGGCGCGGCCTTCGGCGGGAAGTTCATGGCCGACACCACCAGCTGGTCGCCGCGTTCGGCGTTGATGCCCAGGCCGTTGCGCAGGATCTTGTCGATGTTGGCGATCTCGGCGGCGCTCCAGCCGGTCTTGGGCGTCGGCGCGGCGGCCTGGGCCAGCACCACGGCCACGCTCAGCTTTTCCAGCTGGCCGCGGCTGCGCTTGGTCTGGACGATGCTGCGGTCATACGCGTACTGGCGCGAGGTGGCGTTCTTGCGCGCGCTGCCGTCGGGCTGGCTGGCGTTCGGATCGGTGGCGCCGCCGGCGGTCTGCTGGGTGGCGGCGGCCGGGTTGGCGTTGGCCGGCGGCGGCCGGTTCGACAGCGTGCCCGGCACGCCCATCACCATGCGGTTGCGGTCCTGTTCCTCGCGCATGGCTTCGCTGGTGACTTTCGGATCGGCGCCGTATTTCTCGACGGTTTCCTCGACGCGGTCGTTGTTGACCGCGGCCGCCACCGACATGCGGAAATTGTCGTCGCCGATGACCGGACCGAGCAGGCCCTTGATGTTGGTCTTGACTTCTTCCTGGTAGCGCTTGCTCGCGTCGTTGCCGCTGGTGCCGGCGTCGAAGCCGTCGGCCAGGTCGATGTGCGCGGACAGCAGGTTGCCGGCCTGGTCGACCAGGCTGACGCGCTGCGGCGCCAGGCTGGCGACGCTGCCGGCCACCATGTTGACGACGGCGGCGATCGCTTCCGGCGTCAGCGTGGCGCCCGGCTTGAGCTGCACCACCACCGAGGCCGACGACTTGTCGCCGTCGGCCGAGACGAACGAGGTCGACTTGGCGATCGACAGGTGCACGCGCGCATGCGCGATCGCGTCCAGCGTCATGATCGATTGCGCCAGCTCGCCCTCGAGGCCGCGGCGGAAGCGCACGTCCTGCACGAACTGCGACACGCCCAGCGGGTCGTTCTTGTCCATCAGCTCCAGGCCGGCCGGCAGCTGCGCGGTCACGCCCTTGGCGGCCAGCAGCATGCGCACCTTGCCCAGCATCGAATCGGGCACCAGCACCTGGCCGCTGTCGGGGTGGATGCGGTAGGGGATGTGGTCGGCGTCGAGCACGGTCATCATGTCGGGCGCCGAGACTTTCTCGCGCGCGCCGAACACCGGCTTGTAGCTGGCCTGACTGTTCCACATGTACAGCATAACCAGCGCGGTCAGGCCGATCGCCAGGATCAGCAGCGGGTACAGGGTTTTCAGCAGATTGGGGGATAGCGCCAAAGCGCCCGGGTTCGAACGCCAGCGCTCGAAGGCGGACTTGATGGTATTTATCACGTTGTGTGCTTTCGCGTGGGCTTACAGCGGTAATTTGATCAGTTCGTCGAGGCCGCCCATCACCTTGTTGCGGACCTGCATCAACATCGAGAAGGACAGGCCGGCCTCCTGGCTGGCCAGCATGGCGCCGACCAGGTCGTCGCTCTTGCCGCTGTCGACGTCGGCCATTTTCTGGCCGGCCGCGGCATCCTGGGTATTCACGCCGTCGAGCGCGCTCTGCATGGCCTGGGCGAAGGAGAAGCCGGGCTGGGCGTCCTGCGCGCCGAACTGCTGGGCCGCCGTGATGCCACCGCCGTTGCTCAGGTTTTGCGCCGCGTTGGTCAGCGCGGCCAGGTCGGCCTGTATCAGGCTGGAGAATCCGTTGCTCATCTTGCTACCCCCGTTTTGCAGCGTTTGATACTGCGTTGAATCCAGATGATTACCTTAGCGAGATTGCCCGAAAGCAGCAAGTCTCCCGAAGGAATATGTGGCGACTTATACTCAAGGTGACAAAATTTCGTTGCTCTGTGTCACAGTCTTGTCAAAAAAATAGTGTAACGCTGTCAGACTGGCACCGACGCCGGACACCGTTTCTGGCGCCTTATTTGTTACGCAATATTTTCTTCATGTAAATTTTCTGCAGTGTGTCGCGGCGCTACGTGAAACTACGTTTTTTTAAAGCAAATGTCGTTATGAATCATTCACTAAGCGCAGTTTGTTAAGGTGTGTTGCAGAGCAATGTAGTGACTAGTGCGAGGCCTCTAAGCTTACCTCCTAGCAACATTATTGTAAAGTGGAATTTACCGTAGGAAAAATGCGGCGCCAAATATTGTGTATTAGCAATAATGTGAATTTTGAGGTATGCTGCTACCGGCATCATCCTACTTTACGTTAGGATTGCAAACCAAACCTGTAAATTGCGCTGGATGGAAGCTGCCGGATGGTGCGATGATGGAGGAGTGGGAAGAATTATCCGACCTGGCCTATACATGACGACGACAAAACAGACGCAACATCAAGTTCTGGATCCGAGCCTGCTCGGCCGTCCGGTGCATCTGCTGCATATCTTTGCGGCACAGTTGCGCGACGATCTGGCGCAGACCATGCGCCTGAATGTCAACCGCCGCTACTGGGGCGGCTTCCAGGTGGACGAGGTCGGCTTCAGCCGGCTCGAGGGCAATGAGATCCGCAGCCGCTGGCTGAGCTTTGCCGCGCCGGCCGGCCAGATCGCCTTTTCGCTCGAGCGCAAGGTGCTGCTCAGCGTGCTGAACTACCGCTACGGCAGCGGCGCCAAGAGCGAGGCCAAGGCCGACGGCACGGCCGCCATCGATGAAAGCACGGTGCGCGTCACCGCCACCGAGGAGCGCCTGGCTGTGGTGCTCGGGCAACAGCTGACCGGGGCGCTGGTCGGCCGCATCGAAGCCAATCTGCCGCGCAGCGACCGCGCGCCCGATGCGCCGGCCGAGGCCGACGCCGACGTCAAGGCGGTACCCGGCTCGCATCCGCCCAAGGGCACCTGGGCCATCACCGTCACCGTCAGCGAGGCGGCCGGCGGCGCGCCGGGGCGCTTCTGGTTCGCGCTCGACAAGAACCTGATGACCGACGTGCTGCGCGGCCTGCTGCGCGACCGCGACAACGGCAAGAAGCCCAAGCCGGCCGCGCCGCTGGCGCAGCGCCTGCAGGTGGGCCTGGTGGGCCGCCTGGCCAGCAAGGAAGTCTCGCTGGGCAGCCTGTACGATCTGCAGGTGGGGGACGTGATCCCGATCAGCCTGGCCCGAGCCGACGTCTTGCTCGAAGATTCGCGCCTGTTTACGGCCGCCGTGACCGAGCACAAAGGCAAACTGTGTTTAACCTCTTTTGAAGACGCCGAATAATGATGAACATGAACGTAGCCAACCCTAGCGACGCCTTGCTGGACGACTTGTCGGAAGAAATGATCATCGATCAGCCCGGCAACGAACTGGCCGAGGTGCCGGCCGTCGCGCCGCGCCGCGACCTGCCGGCGATGATGCGCAAGATCCCGGTCACGCTGACGCTGGAAGTGGGTTCGGCCCGGATCTCGCTGCAGGACCTGATGAACATCGGTCCCGACAGCGTGGTCGAACTGGACGTGCTGGCCGGCGAGCCGCTGGTCATCAAGGTCAACGGCACCGCCATCGGCCGCGCCGAAGTGGTGGTGGCCGGCGAGAACTATGGCCTCAAAGTGATCGACCTCGACGGCCTGAATCTCGACAACATGATGACTCCATGACCTGCCGCGTGACTGCGCAGCGGCGCCGCCGGTGGGCCGGCGCGGCCGCGGCGGCGGTGGTGCTGGGCATGGCGGGCTGGTGCGCGCCGGCCCAGGCGGTCGACCTGCTGGCCAATGTGGTGCCGGGGGCCAAGACCGAACTGACGGTCAAGATGCAAATCCTGATCATCATGACCTTGCTGGGCTTGCTCCCGGTGATGGTCATGATGATGACCAGTTTTACCCGCTTCGTGATCGTGCTGTCGCTGCTGCGCCAGGCGCTGGGTCTGCAGCAGGGCCTGCCCAACCGCATCATCACCGGCGTGGCGCTGATCCTGACGCTGCTGGTGATGCGCCCGATCGGCGAGCAGATCTGGACCGAGGCCTTCGTGCCCTACGACCAGGACAAGATCGGCCTGGACACCGCCCTGCAGATCGCGCAGAAGCCGGTGTCGCGCTTCATGCTGGCGCAGACCAGCAAGGCGGCGCTGCAGCAGATCGCCCACCTGGCCGGCGAGGATACCATCGCCAAGGCGGAAGACCACGCGTTCACCGTCAAGCTGGCGGCGTTCGTGCTGTCCGAACTGAAGACCGCGTTCCAGATCGGCTGCATGCTGTTCATCCCGTTCCTGGTGATCGACCTGGTGGTGTCGTCGGTGCTGATGGCGATGGGCATGATGATGCTGTCGCCGCTGGTGATTTCGCTGCCGTTCAAGCTGCTGCTGTTCGTGCTGGTGGACGGCTGGACCCTGACCGTGAACACGCTCGTGACGAGCATCCAAGCGTATTAGGAGCTGCGTATGCTGACCCCGGAAGTTGCCGTCGACCTGGTGGTCGAATCGCTGCACATCGTCATGCTGCTGGTGGTGATCCTGGTGGTGCCGGGCCTGATCACGGGCCTGCTGGTGGCGCTGTTCCAGGCCGCCACCCAGATCAACGAGCAGACGCTGAGCTTCCTGCCCAGGCTGCTGGTGACCTTGCTGGCCATCATCCTGGCCGGGCGCTGGATGTCCACCTACCTGATGGACTTCTGCGTCTCCATCTTCACCCGCGCCGCCACCCTGGTCGGCTGAGCCGCGCATGGAACAGGTCTTCGCCCAGCTGCTGCCGATGCTGACCGCCCTGTGGTGGCCGTTCTGCCGCATCCTGGCGATGTTGATCGGCGCGCCGGTGCTGGGCGAGGCGGTGACGCCGGTGACGGTGCGCATCCTGCTGGCGCTGGTGCTGGCGGTGGTGATGCTGCCGGTGACCGGTGCCGGCGCGCCGATCGACCCGTTCTCGCTGCACGGCGCGGTGGCGACCATGGAGCAAGGGCTGATCGGTTTCGTGCTGGGCCTGGCTTTCCACTTCAGCATGGCGGTGATCGGCGTGCTCGGCTACCTGGTGTCGTCGCAGATGGGCATGTCGATGGCGGTGATGAACGACCCGCTCAACGGCCAGTCGTCGGACGTCACTTCCGGGCTGCTGTCGGCGCTGGCCATCATCGTGTTCTTTGCCATCGACGGCCACCTGGTGATGACCAACGTGATCGCGCAGAGCTTCAAGGCCTGGCCGCTGGGCGCCGGCTTCGGGCCGCTGCTGATGCAGACCGTGGCCTACAATGTCGCCTGGATCTTCTCGGCGGCCATGCTGCTGGCGATCCCGGTGGTGTTTTCCACGCTGGTGGTGCAGATCGGCTTCGGCTTCCTCAACCGCGTGGCGCCGGCGCTGAATCTGTTCGCGCTGGGCTTTTCCGTGATCACCATCTTCGGCCTGATGATGCTGGCCGAGCTGGTGCGCTTCATCCCCGAGCATTACGCGCGCATGACCAATATGGTGCTGGACATGATACGCCAGCAGATGCAGGTGGCCCTCCATGGCTGACGACAGCAGCGGCGACAAAACAGAAAAGGCTTCACAGCAGAAGCTGAAGAAATCCCGCGAGGAAGGGCAGGTGGTCCGTTCGCGCGATCTGTCGACCGCGCTCGGCATCCTGGTCAGCCTCAAGCTGTTCGTCTACCTGCTGCCCGGCTACATGGACGAGTTCAACGAAATCTTTCACCAGAGCTTTGCGCCGCTGGACAGCGAGGGCGCGATCGACAACACCATGTCCACCGTGTTCAGCAGTTCGATGTGGCTGCTGATCAAGATGTTGCTGCCGCTGTTCGTGGTGCCGTTCTGCATCATGCTGGGCGCCATGATCCCGGGCGGCTGGGTGATGAGCACCAAGAACTGGGAACCGAAGTTCTCGCGCATGAACCCGGTGTCCAACATCGGCCGCCTGTTCAGCGCCAAGCACGGCACCGAGCTGCTGATCTCGATCGGCAAGGCCGGCGTGCTGATCGCCGTGCTGATCCACGTGGCCCGCGCCGGCGTCGGCCCCTACAACCAGCTGCAGCACATGCCGCTCGGCCAGGCCGTCGCCGGCGGCGCGGCGCTGATGCTGGACGGCCTGATGTCGCTGGTGGCGGTGTTCGTCATGTTCGCCCTGATCGACGTGCCGGCACAGGCGTATTTCTTCGCCAAGAGCCAGCGCATGAGCAAGCAGGATCTGAAGGAAGAGCACAAGTCGACCGAGGGCCGGCCCGAGGTGAAGGGCCGCATCCGCCAGCTGCAGCGCGCCATGGCGCGGCGCAGCGCGCGCAAGACGGTGCCCAGCGCCGACGTGGTGATCGTCAACCCCGAGCACTACGCGGTGGCGCTCAAGTACGACACCAACAAGGCCGAGGCGCCGTACGTGGTGGCCAAGGGCCTGGACGAGATGGCGCTGTACATCCGCCAGCTGGCCGTCGAATTCAGGATCGAAGTGATGGAGCTGCCGCCGCTGGCGCGCGCCATCTATAACACCAGCCAGGTCAACCAGCAGATCCCGGTGCAGCTGTACCAGGCCGTGTCGCAGGTGCTGAACTATGTGCTGCAGTTGCAAGCTTTCCGTGCCGGCCGCCGCAACGCCGCGCCGGACCGTCCAAACCAGGTAGAAGTGCCCACATCCATGAGCGAGGTTAAGCAGTGAATTTCATACAGACGCTGATTGCGGAGGCGCGTCGCCACAAGTTTGCCACCCCGGCCTTCCTGCTGGTGATCCTGGCGATGATCATCCTGCCGCTGCCGCCGTTGCTGCTGGACGTGATGTTCACGTTCAACATCGTGCTGGCGCTGATCGTGATCCTGGTGTCGGTGTCGGCGCGGCGACCGCTGGATTTCTCGGTGTTCCCGACGGTGATCCTGGCCACCACCATGCTGCGGCTGACCTTGAACGTCGCCTCGACCCGGGTGGTGCTGCTGCACGGCCATGAGGGCACGGCCGCGGCCGGCCACGTGATCGAGGCGTTCGGCCGGGTGGTCATCGGCGGCAATTACGTGGTCGGCATCGTGGTGTTCGTGATCCTGATGATCATCAACTTCATGGTGGTGACCAAGGGCGCCGAGCGGATTTCCGAAGTGTCGGCGCGCTTCACGCTGGACGCGCTGCCCGGCAAGCAGATGGCCATCGACGCCGACCTCAACGCCGGCCTGATCAATCAGGAAAAAGCCCAGCAGCGGCGCCAGGACGTGGCCACCGAGGCCGATTTCTACGGCGCCATGGACGGTGCCTCCAAGTTCGTGCGCGGCGACGCCATCGCCTCGATCCTGATCCTGATCATCAACATGGTCGGCGGCGTGGCGATCGGCTCGCTGATGAACGACATGTCGTTCGGCGACGCCTTCAAGCAGTACGCGCTGCTGACCATCGGTGACGGCCTGGTGGCGCAGATCCCGGCGCTGCTGCTGTCGGCCGCGGCGGCGATCCTGGTGACCCGTATCTCGGATTCGGGTGATTTCGAACAACAGGTGAGCAGCCAGCTGCTGGCGTCGCCGCAGGTGATCCTGAGCGCGGCCGGCGTGATGCTGATCATGGCGCTGGTGCCGGGCATGCCGTGGCAGATGTTCGGCACCTTCGCGGTGGTGCTGGCCTACGTCGGCTGGAAGCAGCTGAACCGGGTGGTCAAGCCCGACACCAGCAACCTCGACGCCATCGAAGCGGCGCTGCGCGACGAGCGCGCGCCCGAGCTCGACTGGCACAGCCTGCCGGCCGTGCAGCCGCTGCAGGTGGCGGTCGGCTACAAGCTGGTCAATTTGATCGACAAGGCGCACGGCGAACCGCTGACCAAGCGCATCCGCGGCGTACGCCAGAGCCTGTCCGAATCGATGGGCCTGCTGTTGCCGCCGATCTCGGTGCGCGACGACCTCGGCCTCAAACCCTCGCAGTACTCGGTGCTATTGTCGGGCAACGTGGTGGCGCAGGCGGAAGTGTTTGCCGACCGGCTGATGGCGATTCCGTCGCCCAACGTGTACGGCCAGGTGGACGGCATCCCCGGCATCGAACCGGCCTACGGCATGCCGGTGACCTGGATCGAAACCAGCGAGAAAGCCAACGCGCTGGGGCTGGGCTACCAGGTGGTGGAGGCGCCGAGCGTGGTGGCCACGCATTTGTCCAAGCTGATCCGCGAATACCTGCCGGAACTGTTCCGCCACGAAGACGTACCGGCGCTGATGGACCGGCTGACGGCGATGGCGCCCAAGCTGGCGGGTACGCTGGAAAAGGCGCTGACGCACACGCAGATCCTGCGCGTGATGCGGGTACTGCTGGCGGAAAACGTCTCGCTGAAAGACATCGTGCCGATCGCCACCACGCTGGTGGACAGCTCGGAAACCACCAAGGACCCGATCCTGCTGGCGGCGGAAGTGCGCTGCGCGCTGCGGCGCCAGATCGTCACCGGCCTGTTCGGACAGAAGACCGAGATGCAGGCGTTCAACCTCGGCGGCGACCTGGAGAACATGCTGCTGAGCTCACTGAACCAGGCGCGTCAGAGCGGCAAGGTGGTGCTGGACAACTACCCGATCGACCCGCATTTGCTGGCGCAGTTGCAGGTCAACATGCCGGTGGCGCGCGAGCAGATGAAGCAGCAGGCGACGCCGCCGCTGCTGCTGGTGCTGCCGCAGATCCGGCCGCTGCTGGCGCGCTACGCGCGCCTGTTCGCGCCGGGCCTGCACGTGCTGTCCTACAACGAAATCCCGGAAAACCGCGAAGTCAGCATCATCGGCACTGTCGGCTAACAGCGGGGACAGACCACGATTTTGGAATATTTCAAAATCGTGGTCTGTCCCCGATTCGGGGTTTTAAGCGCCGGTTAGCTTTGTCGCCCACGGCGGCAGGCGGTTGAACAGGCAGTGGGTGACGTTGTTGAAGCTGCCGAACTGCAGGCCGTGCCGTTCGGCCAGCACGATCAGGCTCTGTTTCGAGAACAGGCTGATGTGGCCATTGCGCGGCGCGGCGTACCACCAGGTGAGCCGGCGGTTCGGCTCGATATGCCCGTCCGACAGCAGGGTCGAGAAGATCACCACGCACTCGTCCGCCATCAGGGCGGTGATGTTCTGCATCAGCTCGGCCGGATCCGGCACGTGCTCGAACACTTCAAACGCGCTGATCAGGTTGAAGCGGCCCAGCTCGTCGAGCCGCTGGCCGTTGCGCGGGAACGGGTCGTAGGAGCTGGAGTCCCAGCCGTGCAGGCGCAGCGTTTGCGACAGCAGCCCGCTGCCGCCGCCATAGTCGAGGTGGCGGATCGCCGCCTTGCCGTCGCCAAACAGCCGTTGCAGGAAGTCGGCATTGGCCAGCGGCCGCTTGCTCACGTAGTCGGGGTCGATGTCGATGTAGCGCTGGTTGTAGATGTGCTGTTGAAATTCCTGGTCGCTCCAGCCGCACAGCTCGGGCGCCAGCGTGAACGCGCACGCCGGGCAGCGGTGATAATACACCGCTCGCCCCGACAGCGGCAGGAAATAGCGGCGCGCTTCCTCGCAACTCTTGTTGAAGTCGACCACGTCGTGGATCACGGTCGCGGCGCCGCAGACGGGGCAGGGATGGGCGACGGCCGGCGCGTTCATGCCAGCGCCCGCAAGCCGGCCTGCACGGCCGCGACCACCGGCGCCCAGTCGCCGATCTGTTGTTGGCGCAGCAGCGTGGCGCTTGGATACCACGGACTGCCGGCCCCATGCTCGAACCAGCGCCATTCGAACGGGGTCGGCAACATGATCCAGACCGGCTTGCCCAGCGCCCCCGCCAGGTGCGCGACGCTGGTGTCGACGGTGATCACCACGTCCATCAGGTCGCACAGCGCGGCGGTGTCGCTGAAGTCGCGCAGCAGGTGGCTGACCTGGCGCACCGGCAGCGTGTCGAGCAGCGCCTGGTCCTCGGGCCGGACTTCCTGTTGCAGGCAGATGAATTCGCAGGATTGCGCGAACACCGGCGCCAGGGTGGCCAGCGGCAGGCTGCGGTTGTGATCATTGCCGTGGGCGGCGCGGCCGCTCCAGACCACGCCGATACGCGCGCTGCTCTTCGGGCCGAGCAGTTGCTGCCATTGCGCCCGTTTGGCGGCGTCGCTGCGCAGATAGGCACCGGCGGCCGGGATGCTGTCGACGCGCGTGCCGAAGGCCAGCGGCAGGCTCAACATCGGGAGGTGGAAGTCGTAGGCGGGCAGGGCGCCGCCCTTGACGATGACCTGGTCGGCGTCGGCCATGCTGGTCATCAGCTGCGCCAGCGCCTCCTGTACTTCGAGGATCACGCGCGCGCCGCGTTGCCTGGCCAGCGTCGCATAGCGGCAGAACTGGATGGTGTCGCCCAGTCCCTGTTCGGCGTGCAGCAGCAGGGTTTTGCCCTGCAGCGGTTCGTTGCCGGTCCACTGCGGCTGCCGATAGCGGCCGGCATAGGGTGTCAGCGCCAGCTGGCCGACTTTCCAGCGCGCTTCGTAGCGTTGCCAGCCGCGTTCATAGTCGCCGCGCGCCAGCAGCAGCAGGGCACTGTTCCAGTTGGCCAGCGGCGAGTTGGGCGCGATGGCCAGCGCGCGCTCGAAGCTGGCCATGGCCTGGTCGCGCAGGCCCAGCCCCTGCAGCACGGTGCCCAGATTGACATGCGCCAGCGGATTGTCGGGCGCCAGTCGCGTCAGTTTTTCGAAGGCGATGCGGGCCTGCTCGACCTGCTGGTCGAGGTCGGCGTACGGGCTCTGCTCCGGCGCCTGCCGGTGCGCGCCGCGCTCCATTTTCAGCGCCAGCGCCCGCCGCAGGCTGGCCAGCACCTGCTCGTGCTGGCGGGTGTTGGCCAGCGCGTCGGCGTGCAGGCGGCGCAGGTCGGCGTTGTCGGCATCGAGCTCCAGCGCGGCGGCGTACAGCGCGGCCGCCGATTCGTAATGGCGCAGTTGTTCCAGTTCCTGGCCGCGCTGGCGGTAGGCGGCCACCAGCCGGGTTTGCAGCGTCAGCGCGGCCGCGTCGGCCTGTTGCGCGGCGTCGGGCTGGCCGAGCTGGCGCAGCACGGCCGCGCGCTGCCAGTGCGCCTGCAACAACTGCGGTTGCAGCCGCAGCGCCTGTTCCAGCGCCTGCAGGGCTTCCGCCTGGCGTCCGCGCGCCTGCAGCAAACGGCCGAGGCTGTAATGGGCCTCGGCGAACTCGGGCAGCAGCGCCAGCACCTGGCGGTAGCTGCGCTCGGCCTCGTCATCCTGGCCCAGCGCGTGCAGGATATTGCCGCGCTGGTGGTGGGCGTCGAGGTTGTGCGGATTCAGGGCCAGCGCCTGCTCGGCGTGGACCAGGGCCTGCTCGTATTGCCGGGCCTGGGCGAGCAGGGCGGCGCGGTTGCTCCATGCCTGGTCGTCGCCGGGCGCCAGCGTGAGCGCCTGTTCGTATCCCTGCAGCGCCTCGTCGATGCGCAGCAGCGATTGCAGCGTGACGGCGCGGTTGAAGTGGGTGTTGGCGTCAGCGGCGTCCAGCGCCAGCGCGCGGTCGTAGCTGCGCAGCGCCTCCTCCATCAGTTGCAGTTCGCGCAGTGCATTGCCGAGGTTGTTGTGGGCGGTGGCGTGTTCGGGGTCGACCGTCAGCGCGGAGCGGAAGAAGCTGGCCGCGGTGTCGAACGCGCCGCTCTGAAAGGCGGCGATGCCGGTGTTGTGCAGCGCGTCGAAATGGCGCGGCGCCAGCCGCAATACTTGCTCGTAGCCCTGCAGCGCGTGCGGCAACTGGCCGGCTTGGTGGAATTGCAGCGCTTGCGCGAACAACTGGTCAACGGTGGATGAAATTGCCATAGAAAGAAAATAAAAAGGGGCGGCGCACGGCCGCAAGAGCGCCGACCGGGCGTGGCGCGCTCATTGCAGTTCGTCGGCGACGGTGGGTTGCGACAGCAACACCGCCACTTCGGCCATGGCTTTGAACACGGCCTGGGTCAGGGTAGCGGTGTGCATGCGGCTGGGGTAGGCATGTTCGCCGCCGGCGGCCGGCAGTTCGCGGCGCAGGCGGCAGCGCAGGATGGTCAGGCCAGCGCGGCTGACCACCGCCGCCACCTGCGGCAGGATGTCGCGCATGTGCTGCATCACCGCGGTCTGGGCGGCGCCGATTTCCATCACCACGCCGTTGGCGCTGGCAGGTTCCAGCTGGATCACCACCCGTCCAAGGCCGGGCAGCGTCAGTTCCAGCCGCAGCGCCACGCGGGTGCGCTTGCGGCGGTTACGGTCGTATTCGTCATCGTCCTTGACCACCACCTTCAGCACCAGCCGCTCGGCGCCCCAGGCGTACACGGCGAAGCGCCACGGCTCCATCTCGGTCACCAGCGGCAGGCCCGGGCGGCCGTCGCGCAGGCTGGCCGGCAGCTGTTCGGTCATGAACAGGCTGGCGGGCAGGTGCTGGCCGCTGGCCTGTTCCAGCCAGGCGGCGCGTTGTTCGCCGTAGGTGCGTACCATGATTTGCCAGGAAGCCGCCATGGCCGAGGTGTCGGGCGGCTGCCAGACCAGCTGGCGCGACAGAAACACCTGGTTGGGGCGCATCGCGGCGGCATCGATGACATCGGCGGCTTCGGCCAAAGCGGCGGCCAGCGCCTCGGCATGCGCGGGGGACGCGGCGGTGTCGGGGCCGTCGAGGATGGCGCCGACGGAATTCGGACCGGTCGGACCGGTGGGCGCGGCCGGACCCAGCGGGCCGGTGGCGAAGTCGGGATCGAACGGCCCTTCGCTGCCGGGCACGCGCGTGACCTGCCCTGGCTGCGTCTGCGGCCGGTCCGGTACGCTGAGCGGACGGTTTGCTGGTCCGATACGATCTAAAGCCATCAGGCGCGCTTTCCGATAGTGCGGGTATAAAAAAGGCCAACCGGTTGTCCGGTTGGCCCTTGTTCAACCGGATACATTGGTATCCGGATAATACTACGATTACTGCAGCAGGGACATTACCAGCGACGAGGTGCTGTTCGACTGCTTCAGCATGGCGGTGCCGGCTTGCAGCAGCATCTGCGACGAGGTCATGTTCGACGATTCGGCGGCGAAGTCGGTGTCCATGATACGGCCGGTCGCGTCCTTGGTGTTGGTCGAGATGTTCTGCAGGTTGTTGTACACGTGGTCCAGACGGTTGGCCACCGCACCCAGTTGCGAACGCAGCGAACCGACCGCGTCGATCGCGCTCTTCAGCTTGTCGATCGAGCTGTTGGCCGCGCTGGCGCTGATGATTTCCGTACCGGCGCTGGCGCCACCGGCGGCACCGGCGGTGCCGTCCGACTTGAACTGGGTGGCGGCGCCGACCAGGGCGGTGGTCATGGTGCCGGTCGAGGTTTGCAGGTCGACATCCATTTTTTCGCTGCTCGAGGCGCCGATCTGGAACGACAGGGTGGTGCTCGAGGTGAAGGTGCCGGTGGTGTCGGTGAACAGCTTGGTGCCGCCGAACGAGGTGTTGCCGATGATGTTGGACAGTTCGTTCGACAGTGCGTCGAATTCAGCCTGGGCGGCGGTGCGGTCATCGTTGGTCGATGCGGCGTCCGACGACTGGGTCGCCAGATCTTTCATGCGGATCAGGATGTTGGTGGTTTCGTCCAGGGCGCCTTCGCCGGTTTGCAGCAGCGAGATCGAATTCTGGGTGTTGCGCATTGCCATGGCCATGCCGCTGGTCTGGGCTTTCAGGCGGGTAGCGATCTGCAGGCCAGCAGCGTCATCCATTGCCGAGTTGACGCGGAAGCCGGTGCTCAGGCGGGTCTGCGAAGTCGACAGCGCGGTTTGGGTGCGGGTGATCGAGTTCTGTGCGGAAAGGGCCGCGGTGTTGGTGTGAAGGCTCAGCATGAAATAACTCCTGGTAGGTGGATTCAGTTCGGAGCAAAGTACTCTTTGTGCTCTCCCAAGTACAAGACGACCGTATCTGGGAGGACATTAAATGCCTTAAGGAAATTCTTCAAAAAAATTGTAACAACGCCGCAAAGCCGCTGTTTACCGTGGTTTGCACCCGGCAAATTA
The DNA here is from genome assembly GCF_004614165.1 of Duganella callida. Classification (GTDB taxonomy): domain Bacteria; phylum Pseudomonadota; class Gammaproteobacteria; order Burkholderiales; family Burkholderiaceae_D; genus Rugamonas; species Rugamonas callida. The sequence goes on from NZ_SPVG01000181.1 coordinate 14,021, forward strand.
TGGACCGATGTGCGGCGCGAAGCAAGAAACCGGGCTGAACAAAAGAAAACGGCGCCGCAGCGCCGTTGTCATTTACATATTCGGATAGTTCGGACCGCCGCCGCCCTCCGGCGTCACCCAGACGATGTTCTGGGTCGGGTCCTTGATATCGCAGGTCTTGCAGTGGACGCAGTTCTGCGCATTGATCTGCAGGCGGTCGCTGCCGTCGTCATTCTTGACAAATTCATACACCCCGGCCGGACAGTAGCGCTGTTCCGGACCGGCGTACTGGCGCAGGTTGACGTCCACCGGCACACTGGCATTCTTCAGCGTCAGGTGGATGGGCTGGTCTTCGGCGTGGTTGGTGTTGGAAATAAACACCGACGACAGGCGGTCGAAGGTCAGCTTGCCGTCCGGCTTGGGATAGGCGATCGGCTGGAATTGCGAAGCCGGCTTCAGGCATTCGTGGTCGGCGTGCGCGTGGCGCAGCGTCCACGGCGCCTTGCCGCGGAACACGATCTGGTCGATGCCGGTCATGATCGAGCCCAGATACAGGCCTTTGCTCAGCCACGGCTTGACGTTGCGCGCCACGTGCAGTTCCTCGTGCAGCCACGACTGCTCGAACGCGGCAGGGTAGGCGGCCAGCTCGTCGCCCTGGCGGCCGGCGCCCAGCGCCTCGAACACGGCGTCGGCGGCCAGCATGCCCGACTTGATGGCGGCATGGCTGCCCTTGATGCGGCTCATGTTGAGGAAGCCGGCATCGCAGCCGATCAGCGCGCCGCCGGGGAACACCAGCTTGGGCAGCGACTGCAGGCCGCCGGCGGTGATCGCGCGCGCGCCGTAGGAAATACGCTTGCCGCCTTCGAAGAACTGGCGGATTTCCGGGTGGGTCTTATAGCGCTGGAATTCCTCGTACGGCGACAGATAGGGATTTTCGTAGTTCAGGCCGACCACGTAGCCGACCATGACCTGGTTGTTTTCCAGGTGGTACAGGAACGAGCCGCAATAGGTCTTGGCGTCCAGCGGCCAGCCGGTGGTGTGGATCACCAGGCCGGGTTGATGCTTGGCCGGGTCGATTTCCCACAATTCCTTGATGCCGATGCTGTAGGACTGCGGATCCTTGCCCTTGTTCAGGTCGTACCTGGCGATCAGCTGCTTGCCCAGGTGGCCGCGCGCGCCCTCGGCGAACAGCGTGTACTTGCCGTGCAGCTCCATGCCGAGCTGGAAGTCGGGGCCGGCTTCGCCGTCGCGCTTGACGCCCATGTTGCCGGTGGCGATGCCCTTGACCGAGCCGTCGTCGTTGTACAGCACCTCGGCCGCGGCAAAGCCGGGGAAGATTTCCACGCCCAGCGCCTCGGCCTGCTGGCCCAGCCAGCGCACCACGTTACCGAGCGAAATCACGTAGTTGCCGTGGTTTTCGAAGCATTTCGGCACCATGAAGTTCGGGGTCTGATACGCCTTGGTCTCGGTCAGGAACATCACGCGGTCTTCGCTGACGGGCGTGTTCAGCGGCGCGCCTTTTTCCTTCCAGTCCGGGATCAGCTCGGTGAGCGCGCGCGGATCCATCACGGCGCCGGACAGGATGTGCGCGCCGAGCTCGCCGCCTTTTTCCAGCACGACGACCGACACTTCCTGGCCCTGGGCCGCGGCCAGCTGTTTGATCTTGATCGCTGCCGACAAGCCTGCCGGGCCGCCGCCGACGATCACGACGTCATACTCCATCGCGTCGCGCGGGCCGTATTGTTCTACGAGGTTTTGTGGCTGTGTCATGGTTTGTAGTTATAGTGTGTGGTCAATGAAAAAATTTTAGCACGAGTGTGCTGTTTTTTGGTGCCGGATTGCGTGTGGCGCCATTGTCTTCGACATTATTAGACACCGCAATCTAATACTGGCGTTTTGTGTAATCATTATGCTTAGACATCCATTTCGTGATTCAGGAGCAGCCTGTGGGCATAGAAGTCAATTTTGAAGGAAAAATCGCGCTGGTCACCGGCGCCTCCAGCGGCCTCGGGGCGCGCTTTGCCAAAGTGCTGGCCCAGGCCGGCGCCCAGGTGGTGCTGGCCTCGCGCCGCACCGAGCGGCTGAAGGAGCTGCGCGCCGAGATCGAGGCCGACGGCGGCGCCGCGCACGTGGTCAGCCTGGACGTGACCGACTACGCCAGCATCAAGTCGGCCATCGCCCATGCCGAGACCGAGGCCGGTGCGATCGACATCCTGGTCAACAATTCCGGCGTGTCGACCACCCAGCGCCTGGTCGACGTCACGCCGGAAGACTACAACTTCGTGATGGACACCAATCTGCGCGGCGCCTTTTTCGTGGCGCAGGAAACCGCCAAGCGCATGATCGCGCGCGCCAAGGGCGACCCGAGCAAGAAACACCGCATCATCAACATCGCCTCGGTGGCCGGCTTGCGCGTGCTGCCGCAGATCGGCGTGTATTGCATGAGCAAGGCCGGCGTGGTGCAGATGACCAAGGCGATGGCGGTGGAGTGGGGCAAATACGGCATCAACACCAACGCCATCTGCCCCGGCTACATTTCCACCGAGATCAACGAGGAATACTTTGCCACCGAGCAGGGCCAGAAACTGATCGAGATGCTGCCGCGCAAGCGCCCCGGCAAGCCGGAAGACCTGGACGGCCTGCTGTTGCTGCTGGCCGGCGAGGATTCCAACTTCATCAACGGTGCCGTGATTTCCGCCGACGACGGCATGACCGCCACCTAGAGCTGCACGCCCATCAGCTTGTGCACCAGTTCGGACGAGGTGGCGGCGGAAAACTTGCGCATCAGCCGCGCGCGGTGCATTTCCACCGTGCGCGGACTGAGGTCGACCTGGCGGGCGATGGTCTTGCTGGTCTTGCCCTCGACCAGCAGGGCGGCGATTTCGCGCTCGCGCGGGGTCAGTTCGGCGGTGACCGGGCGTTTTTCGCTGACATCCTCGAACGTCCAGATGCCGGCGCCGAGCGGATCGCCGGCGCGCAGCGCGTGGCCGGTGACGTGGCACCAGAACAGCTCGCCGCTGGCGCGGCGCATGATGCGCTCGTCCGAATAGCGCCCCCTGGCGTTCATGATCGGGATGATGCGGTCGCCGGTGCGCAGGAATTCGTCCATGGTCGGATACAGCGCCAGGAACGACAGGCCGTTCAGCTGGCCGCGGGTATAGCCGAACATCCCGGCCAGCGCTTCATTCGAGGTTTGAATGACGCGATTTTCCGAAATGCACATGCCGACCGGCGCATGCAGGAAGATGGTTTCGTAGTCGATCACTGGCTGAAGGCTCATAGGCAGGACAGGTATTTCTACGGTATTGTACTTTTGATGTGCGTATTCTATGCTGACTCGCCTCATTGCTAATCGATTTAACAAGCTTGGCAATGCTTTAGCAACATAAACATAAGGGACATCCATGAACAAGATCTATCCGGACGCCGCCACCGCTCTGGCCGGCGTCGTGCAGAACGACCAGACCATCGCCGTCGGCGGCTTCGGCCTGTGCGGCATCCCCGAAGCGCTGATCGGCGCCCTGCGCGATTCCGGCGTGACCGGCCTGACGGCGATTTCCAACAATGCCGGCGTGGACGGCTTCGGCCTCGGCCAGCTGCTGGAAACGCGCCAGATCAAGAAGATGATCGCTTCCTACGTCGGCGAAAACAAGGAGTTCGCGCGCCAGTACCTGGCCGGCGAACTGGAACTGGAATTCACGCCGCAGGGCACGCTGGCCGAGAAGCTGCGCGCCGGCGGCGCCGGGATTCCGGCCTTCTTCACCAAGACCGGCGTCGGCACCATCGTTGCCGACGGCAAGGAAATCCGCGAATTCGACGGCGAGCAATATGTGATGGAACGCAGCCTGGTAGCCGATCTGGCATTGGTCAAGGCCTGGAAGGCCGACAAGGCCGGCAACCTGGTGTTCCGCAAGACCGCGCGCAACTTCAATCCGAACGCCGCCATGGCCGGCAAGGTCTGCATCGTGGAAGTCGAACAGCTGGTCGAGACCGGCGAGATCGATCCGGACCAGGTGCATCTGCCCAGCATCTACGTGCACCGTATCGTGGTCAACGCCACGCCGGAAAAACGCATCGAGCAGCGCACCATCCGCGCCGCCAACTAAAACATCGGAGATTGAACATGGCATGGACTCGTGATCAAATGGCCGCGCGCGCGGCCCAGGAACTGCAGGACGGTTATTACGTCAACCTCGGCATCGGTCTGCCCACGCTGGTAGCCAACTATGTGCCGCCCGGCATGGAAGTATTCCTGCAATCGGAAAACGGCCTGCTCGGCATCGGCCCGTTTCCGACCGAAGAAGAAATCGACGCCGACCTGATCAATGCCGGCAAGCAGACCGTGACCGCGCTGCCCGGCGCGGCCTACTTCAGCTCGGCCGACTCGTTCGGGATGATCCGCGGCGGCAAGATCAACCTGGCCATCCTGGGCGCCATGCAGGTGTCGGAGCAGGGCGATCTGGCCAACTGGATGATCCCCGGCAAGATGGTGAAGGGCATGGGGGGCGCCATGGACCTGGTGGCCGGCGTGAAAAAGGTGGTGGTGCTGATGGAACACGTGGCCACCGCCAAGGATGGCTCGACCTCGCACAAGCTGCTGCCGAAGTGCGACCTGCCGCTGACCGGTGTTGGCGTGGTCGACCTGATCGTCACCGACCTGGGTGTGATGGAAGTGACCGACAGCGGCCTGAAAGTGACCGAACTGGCGCCCGGCGTGACCAAGGACCAGATCCAGAGCGCCACCGGCGTGACACTGGACTTCTCGGCGCTCTGAACAGCGGGGACAGACCACGATTTTGCAACTTGCGAAATCGTGGTCTGTCCCGGTTTTGGTTAAATACCAACAGTGTGAAATTAAAATTTAACAAATCTTTATTTTAAACCTAAAGTTCGTTGTACTATAGGCATGCAATTTATGCATCGAATTGCATCGACAACTTACTTTGGGAGCGAACATGAAGAAAGCATTGCTTACCGTATTTGCTGCATTCTCTCTGCTGTCTACCTTGGCGCACGCCGATAGTTTCACCACCAGCGAAGATGTCTTCGGCCAGGCCGCCGCCGGCAAGGATGTCTGGCAAACCTTGTCTGATCCGTACGTCAGGTCCGGCAATACGTGGAGCTGGAACGATCTGTCGTTCAGCTGCGCCGGCCACTGGTGCGACACCGGCTTCGGCGGCTATAACGACCATTTCAATTTCCTGACCGGCAACTATGTGTATTTTGCCGGGCCTGATACCGCTACCATTACCTTCAAGCAGGCGGTGTCGTCGGTGGGCATGGGCATCTGGGGTCTGGGTCATATCCATGACGACAGCGGCTCCATCCCCACGCCGCTGACCGTCACCTATGCCGACGGCAGCCACACCTTCTTCACTGACGTGCGCTTCAACGGCGACGTGGCCAACGAGCGCAAATTCTTCGGCCTGTTCTTCGACAAGCCGGTAACGTCGATCACGTTCAGCAGCATCGTGCCGGACGATGGCCTGTTCTTCGACAACATCCGCTACACCGTGGCGGCGGTGCCGGAACCGGAAACCTGGGCCATGCTGGCCGCCGGCCTGGGCCTGGTAGGCGTTGCCGGCCGACGTCGCCGTCGTAACGCTGATAGCGCTATCGCCGGCTGATCAGGCCTCGATGGTGACATGCGCCGCGCGCACGCGCGGCGCCTTTTTGCGCAGCCAGTACAGGCCGCGCTGCGGACTTTCGCTGAAGCCTGCGCGCGGATAGACGTCGCGGCAAGGCGTGTTCAGCTCGGTTTCGACCAACGGACCCACCACCGCCTGCACCTCTTCCGCAAACAACAAGTCGGCGACGTGGTGCAGGGCGGCGATCTCGACATCCATGCCGAGGACCCGGCAGCTCATCACGAACTGGCGGATGATGCCTTCCGCCACCAGCAGCGCACCCACCGTGCCATAGTCGGAGAACTTGTCCTGCACCGCGAAGGCGTACACGCGGCCGCCCTTGTCGAAGAAGTTGACGAAATCGCCGCTGCTCCAGCGGATGCCGGTGGTATTGAACTGGTTGGTCTTGTTGACCAGCTCGCTCACGCGCTGGAAGCCTTCGTCATGCTGGCTGTGCATGACCTTGAACTGGACCTTGATGTCCAGGCCGGTGAGGAATTCCTCGCGGCTGCCGCTGCCGGCCTTGGCCTTGTCGCGCTGGATGATGTTGCGATAGGATTCCTCGCGCTTGGCGGTTTCCTCGTTGGAGTAATTGCGTTGGGTTTCCGCCGACCACAACAGCTGGCGCCGCGTCAGATAGGGATCGGCGCCGATCACGCGGATGCCGGGCACATTGGCTGCCACTTCGGCGCGTTCGACCGGGTTGTCGTCGACGAACACGGCGCTCTTCGCGGTCAGCGACAGCGCGGCCAGGGTGTCGCGGATGTTTTCCGACTTCGGCAGCCAGTTGACCTTGGGCAGCAGGAAGTCTTCGAACTTCAGCCACGGCAGCACCGCGCGCTCCCAGCGCGCGCGCACCACGGCTTCATCGTTCTTGGACACCAGCGACACCATGATGCCGCGCCGGCGCAGGTGGTGCACCGCTTCCCACAGGCCGACCGGCCAGTTGTGGATCACCGGCCATTCCTGCCCGGTCTCGTAGTGTTCGGCGATCTGGCCGCGCCACAGCGTGTTGTCGAGGTCAAAGAATACGATCTTGACCGTGTCGGTCTGGTTGGCCACCCGCACCATGTGTTCGATCTGGGCCAGCAGCAGCTCGCTGAATTCCATGGTCGCGAGGGCGTAGGTCTGGTTGGCGTCTGGCACCAGCTCGATGCGCGCCTGCTGGTTGCCGAGCCAGGCCGGATAATTGTCCATCTCGTCGACGTCGGCGGCGAAGATGCCCAGGTGGGCCTGGAACGCCACCGCGTCGTCCATGAAGCGGCGTTTGCCGAAGCTGCTGGCCATGCTTTCCACATCGGCCACGAAGGCGTTCTTGTACTCGGTGGCGATCAGGTAGTCGAGATGATCATTAAGGGCGCGTACCAGCCGGTTGAAGTCGCGCGGCCCGCCGCGCTCGGCAAGACTCGGCAGCAGACTGTTCTGCGGCACCATGAAATTGCCGACGATGGTCAGGATGCCATGCTCGCGGTTGTGACGCATGGCCTGGCGCAGTTTGGCTTCCAGCACGCCTTTTGCCAGCGGCTCGTAGGTGACGAAATCGAATTCCTGTTCGAACTCGGTGATCCGCACGGCATTGTCGCCCACGATGGTACGGAACGGCAGCTGGATGTACTGCACCTGGTAGCCGGCCACCTGTTCGGCCGTCATCGGCGTCAGCTCCAGCATGTTGTTGAACCACTCGAAGTCGAACTGGACTTCTGGCTGCAGGGCCTTGAAGTCCTTAAGAAAATGTTCAGTCATGCAAGAGCCGACAATAAACACTTTTTTCAGCGCGTAAGGGCTGACCGCCAGATCGCGCGGGAACAGATAATCGACCGTTTTCATCTTGGAAGCAAATTGCGATTGGGCAAAGTTGCATCATGATGCAAGCGGCCGGAAAGCGCAAATTTTAGAGCGCCAGGCGGACGCCTTTGTATCGCCGGCGGTAAAACATCACGCTGGTGGCCACCGTCAGCACCACGGCGATCGCCACCAGCATATCCTGGCCGCCGTGGGTGACCACCGCCGGCTGGCTGGATTTCATGGTCGAGGCGGTGAATTTCTTGCCGGCGTACTGGGCGCCGATCACCAGTTCCTGGCCGTTGATGGCGTTGACCAGGTACAGGCCGTAGCCGCCTGGATGGACGGTCATCTTGCCGTCGCGGTAGACGAAGGTGCGGCGTTCCTCGCCCAGGCGGATGGTGCCGACCACGTGGCCGGCGTTGTTGATGGCGGTGGCAAAGCTGTCGCCATAGCCGACCAGCGCGCCGAGGTCGGTCATGCGCCCGCGTTCCCAGACGAAGGCGTGCCAGCGCCGGTTCGGCATTTCCGAGGCGCCGACGATGACGCCCTGGTCATTGATGGCGGTGGCGCTGCTCTGGCGGCCGCCCAAGGTGCCGAGGTCACGCATGCCGGCGCCGGGCCGGTACAGAAAGGCGTGACGGTAGCCCTCGGCAGTGGCGGCGGTGCCGACAATGTGACCGAGGTTGTTGATCCCGGCCCCATAGCTGATCTTGCCGCCAAGTGCGCCAAGGTCGACCGGCGCATGTTCGCCGTCGCTGCTGAAGGCGCGGTAGTAACCGTCGCTGGTGTCGGCGAAACCGGCCACCTGGCCGGCGTTGTTGATGGCGGCGCCGTAGCTGCTGTTGCCGCCCAGCGTGCCCAAGTCGCGCATCGTCCCGCCGTACGGGACGACGAAGGCGCGCCAATGGCCATCCGCGTTGCGCGCCGCGCCGACCACATCGCCGGCTGCGTTAAGGCCGCGCGTGTAGCTGTCGCTGCCGCCCAGTGTGCCCAGTTCGACCGTGCGCCGGTCGTAGAGGACGGCGCGCTGGCCGCCGTCGTCGTCCTCGATGATGCCGGCCACCTGGCCGCTGGCGTTGATGTCGGTGGCGATACTCTGCTCGTTGCCGCGTGTTCCCAGAGGCAGGGTGGTCAATGCTGGCATGGTGTCTCCTTATGCAATGATGAAAGAGAACTGCAAGTCTTGTGCCACGCGATGTGGCGGCTTTTGCGCGGGTAAATCGTCCGGAAATGAACAGCGCTGGTGTCCGGTTCCGACCAGCAGCGTCCAATTGCAGGCTGCGCCAGTGGCCGTTGTGCGCGGCTTATTCCGGTTTTCTCATCAGCTTGATACGTGTCCAGATCGCATCCAGGTGTTTTTTGTACGCGCTGTTGGGCTGAAGCAGGGCTCGATCATACTGCTTTTTTTCCTGAATGGCCGCCCAGGGGCGGACAGTCGACCATGTCGCGCACCGACCATTCCGTCTGCCAGCGATCCTCTTTGCGGCCATAATACACGGCAGTGAGCTCGTGGTATTCCTCCTGGTCGGACGGCTGTGAAGGCGAACGCCCCGATTTCCGGCTCAACACCAGCAGGTGCTCGCCTGCCTTGTCCGTCACGCGTTGTGCATGTACGAGATCACCTTTCACGACGATGTGCTGGGCTGAAAGATATGCTGCGTCGATAGCGCCCATTGATAGAAATCGTTAGATTAAACAGTCTGCGTCCGTCAAGTCGCGGCGAGATGTTCCGGTACATCTATCTGCTCGACGTAAATCCACTGGCAAGGCCGCGTGGTGAAAGCATTCCGGGCGACCAGGCTCGAGGCCAGATGAGATTTGCCGGCGCTGTCAGTAAAGAATGGATCTTTGGTCAGGAGGGGATCATGCAAGCGCGTTTGTACGAAGGCGTGCATGCGATCGTCGTCGATCCAGAGATGCTGGCTGCCGACCGCTCGCCAGGCGTCCAGTCCCAGATCGTTAAACGTCGCGCATTCCAGAAGTTCGCCCGCTGGCGCGCCGGTCCAGCAAAACTGCGGCGTGCCAAGAGGATCGTCCAAGGGTAGATAGACACCTGTTCGCTCGGGCACCTTACCGCTGTGACCGGTGATGTCGGGTCGCAATCTCACGGCGGAAAATTTCGGTAAGGTCTGAACCACTTCTCGATAGCGAAGCGTCAGGTTGAAGTCGTTCCAACCTCCGCCGGCATGGTGCTTGTCCATCGTGTCATCGATGTTGCCGGCGTAGTGCAAAAGCTGTTCGAAGCGGGCGTCGAACCGGTCCTGTTCCGCGGGGAGAAGCCACTCCACGCCTAGCTCCGACATGCTACGGCCGCATTGGTACGCGCCAGTGATCGCGTACACTTGCGAAGCCCGCTTCGCAATCTGGCCTGCGACAGACGATTCAAACGCTTGCAGCACTGAGTGAGGATTGTGTAGCGAGCCTCTTGGAGCGCCGCGATTGGGGCGGGCGCTGCGTACTGGCTTGTCGGTCTCCGGATGCACCAACGCGTGCAAGCGCAGTTGCAGACCTTTTAAATAATCAAGCGAGGCAAAATGATAAAGCAGCGATACTTGTATCGTTTGCCTAACGCTGAGGGTCAAATCCGCCGGCATCATTGTCGATATTCTTTTGAATGGCCCAGGTCAGCTGATGATGCCAGATCAGGCGCGCGGTATCGCAATGGGATGAAGAGTTCAATCTGGCTGAATGTCACTTGATCGCCGTTTCTTTCTTTAAAATAGATTCGACACTGAGTTTGGTGTTGGGGTAGCTGTGATGGGCAATCGGTTTGAACAGATAGGCCGGGCCATCGGGAAAATCTTTGTCTCCCGTGGTAAGTTTATACCAGGTCGCCTTGATCCCTTTCTTGTCAGTAGTCCTGGAAGCGATGATCAGATAAATGTCATCACCCTGGGTACTGACCACGGCATCCTCCACGGTTGTTTCACCGGACGAGATGTTGAACCAGGTCAAAATCTTCTCCGTTTTTTCGACATCTTTTTGGCTGGCGAGCAGCGCCGTAACAGGTGCACTGTCCCGGTCCCAACGCTCCGGCCATGCCCGCCCAAGTGCCGCTGCGGTCGTCGCCGCGCAGACCCAAGGTAACAAAATTAAAAATCGTACTTTTTTGAGAAATTGAAGTTGTTCGACTTGGCCTCGTGAACATTTTGCCTGAACCGACTCAACTCATTGACGCGCTGCGCGGTCAGCGCAACGATGCATTCATCATGCGCGACGCCCGCGCACACACCGTTGTCGCAGTTGGCTTGCTGATCAACCTCGTCGCATTTGTCGAGCCGCCAGTCGAGCCAGCTTCTTTGCATCTTGCGCAGGACAGCCACATCGTCTTTGGACAGCGCCTTGATGAGTGCCTTGTATTCCTGGTTGAGCTCTTTATCTTCCTGAACGTAAAGGCGATAGCTTTCACACCGGCTCAGTGGTGTACCCTCGATGGGACAGTATTGATCATGCGATCGATTCTTCAGTCCGCTACACGCACGCTGTCTTCCACGGCCCTGGCCCAAGCCTGGAAGTAGCTGAATATACGGAGCCAGGCGGTGACCGAGCTGATTCGCTTGAGCCAGTAAAAGATCTGTTGCCGCTCCAGTTCGGACGGTAGCAGCGGTGAATTGCTGATGATGGATGGTTTCATGGATGGATGACGACTTCGTCGTTATGCTTGCTGGCCTGTTCACGGGCACCGACGCGGGCGGCTTGGGTGGTGCCGTGACCACGACTGCCCCCGCCCTACTGCGGCTTTCGGGCCTTTACCACCGGTGATTTTGGCCGTAGCAAAGAAAGCGTCTATTGAGGCGCCGAAAGGAGTAAATAGATCAGTAGGTGACTTGCATCCTCGCAAATAAAACCGCCCACAGGTTTGCCGGTTTTTCTCAACGAAGTTTGATATTTACGACAATTAGATAGTTGAGAGAGGTCGGCGTTGCTGTTCTTATTTTTCAGCAGTAGTTGTCGAAACGGCTCACGTAACCACAATCGACCAGCCTCCGGTACCACGTAATTGACACCGGCTGGCTCCTTGAGATTTTCTAACCAATGTGATTGCGATGATTCCAGCTCGGCAACCAGGGTAGTGTAATCAGTTGGCCCGGGAACGCCACCCTTATATTCCGGTGTACCGAAGATCTCCCAGCGACCAGAATTTGCAGGTATTTGAAGATTGACGATATCGCGCAATGCCGACAGGTTGTCGGATGGGGCTGGTACGGGGTCTTCCATTGAACATCCTTCCATAAATAGCGCACATGCAATAATTGCTATTGCTAATTTCAATTCTAATAGTGATTTCATATCAAATTTTATTCCTGAGACGTCGGCTATCCTGCGGCTTGCGCTGGCGGTCGGTGGGCGCGCCGGTCACCGTGCGCTTGTTCCAGCTACCCTCAGCCCAACTGACGTGTCGTGTCACTGTTGCGTAGTTGGTATATTGTTTGGCCAATCCAGTAATTTCAAACCTGCCATTGGCCGAATCGGGAATGCCGGTTGCTACATCCTGCATTCCAGGATTAAAGTTGTAGCGATCTTCCATATGAATTGTCAGGTCTGCCGAATAGATAATCTCTCCCTTGGCATTGGCTGAGGCTGTCACGTCGGCGCTCACCCAGAAAACATGCGCGCCGATGGCTTTTTGCCAGTTCGCCGTTGCAGGATAACTAGCAATTCCTCCCATGCCGACGCTATATGGGGTGCTCGTTACGGAAAACTTCACCCTGTCTTTGCCTATGACTTCCATACAGTGGACAAAATCATTCAACAGATTAGGCACAACTTGCTGCCCTGATGCGTCATCCTGTAAGAAGCGTTCGTAGTTAATAGTGCGGTCGGTCCCATTCCCAAATAGAAAATGTCGATAGGCGCCGTTCGCGTCGGTTAAGTCTTCGCCATGGCAGGCGGGGACGAATTTCGCGGTAGCGCCGCTGCATAAAGCTTCGGAACCCTCGAGCATGGCAACCCATTTGGCATATGCTAAACGGTCAGATGCGGTAGGCTCACGTCTGGGAAACGCATCCAGGAAGCCGTTATCATGTTTGATTGGTGGCCGCGTAGGTGGTCCGATGGTGTAGTGACCAGCCTGGTCGACCAACTTGACCGACGCTTCATGCGTATTGTCTTGGTTCGACGGCTGCAGCAGAATATCGAATGGGCTGGTCATGCTCTTCCTGCAAGTTTAGCGATTTCTTTCATGGCAGCGTGGCCAACCGATGTCTTGACGGATTCAGCGGCGTCGCCACGGATCACATCCGTATGGCCGTCTTGGTCGGTGATTCCATGATAAATCTGTCCGCTTTGTAGCCGCATGAAGTAGGGCGTTTCAGCCAATGGTAGTCCGGTTGTTGCATCAGTCAGTCGTACTTTGCGCTTAAACTGCGCCACAACGCTGCTAGGCAAGGGCGCAAATGATGCTTCCATCTTGCCGCCGCCATCAAACAGATGTTGCCCACCCTTGACCGTGAAATTGCCAGGGCAGGCAAACGTGATATCGCCGCCTTCCAGCGTGATCGACGACTGGCCCGCCTGCAGCACGATCTTATGACTGGCCTTGATCTCGATGCTGTCGTTGACCGAAATCACCTTGACCGCCTGATCGGCGAGTATCTCCAGCTGGTCGGTATGCGCCTGCAGCGACACCGGGCCGTTGGCGGCGATGGCCTGGATGCCGCCGGCGTGGCTGAAGTAGCCGGCCGCGTTGGCCGCCACCGACGACAAGGTGTACGCTGCCGTCATCTGCACGTCGCCCTGCGTGGTCCAGTGCAGCTGCTCGCCGGCGAACAGCACGGTCGATGCCGGCGTGGCCCAGTTGATGCTGGCCGGGGCGTCCATCAGCACCAGCGGATCGGCGAATTTTTCCACTGGCTGCGCCGCGTCGAGCGCACGCGCGCCATCCTGCGCCTTGCTGGCGTCCTGGCCATTGACCGCGCCATCGTGCTTGCCCTTGTCCTTGGGATCGATGCGCGCCAACAGATCCTGCTGCGCCTTGGCTGCGGCGGCGCTGGTCAGCGCCTGCTGCTGGGTGGCGGCGTCGCTGAGCACCTGGGCCAGCGCCTGGCCGCCTTGCAGCGATTTCACCGCCTCCGCCGCATCCATCTGTGTCGAGCTGACGCCACTGCCTTGCGCGGTGCGGGCGCTGGAGGTCAGCAGCACGCCTTCGCCGCCGCGCAGCACGGCCCAGGCGTCGGTACGCAGTTCGAAGCCGGCGCCGCGGTAGGCGCCGCGCTGGGCCGAGCCGGGCGACTGCGCCACCAGGTAGCCCAGATTGAGCTGGGTGGCGGCGCTGCTGGTGGCCAGGCGGGTGCGCACCTGGCCCGGCGTGTCGTCGAGCTGCCACTGGTTGTAGCCGCCGCCGTCGAAGTTGTGGCTGTGGATGCCGGACAGCGTGCCCGCATGATTGACGCCGGAGTCTTCGCCGGCCGCGTAGGGCGGCTGGTCGGAGCCGGTGTACAGCTGCGCCACCACCAGCGGCCGGTCCATGTCGTGATCGACGAAATCGACCAGCACTTCGGTGCCGATGCGCGGGGTGAATTGCGAGCCCCAGTTCGGCCCGGCCAGCGCCTCGGCCACGCGCACCCAGGTGCCGCTGCGGTCGTCGCCGGGCGCGCTGCCGGCGGCGTCGGTGTCGTGCGCCATGCCGCCGGCATTGGCGCCCTGGCCGCGCTGCCAGGCGAACTGGATGCGGATCTGGTGGTCGCGCGTGGTGGTGGCGACGGCATTGCCGGCGCCGACCACGATGGCGGTCTGCGGTCCCAACGCGGTGGCGGTGTGCGGCGCGGCGGTCGCACGCGGCACGATGGCCACCGCCTCGCGTACGCAGCCGAAGATGTTGCGGTAGGTGCCGGCTTCCAGCAGGTCGGCGGTTTTCTTCACCTGCGAGGCAAAGTTGTTGCGTGCTTCATGACGGACCCACAGTATCTTGAAGCGGTTGTCGTCCGCATAGCGTTCATGCTGGATCAGCGCGAAGGCGTGGCCGGGGGCCAACTGACGCACGGAGCCAGCGCCGTCGAAGGTTTTGTTATCGAGTTCCAGTGCCTGCAACATCAATTGGCTATGCAGATCGGGCACGCCGCTGTCGCTGGCGATGCGTTCGCCGCCGCCGTCGTACACCGGCAGTGTGGGCAGCTCGCCGGCGTCCAGCGACGATTGCTGTTCGGCGGACGGCGCCAGCAGCTGTGCCGGATCCCAGCTGCTGATCCCGACCGCATTGGGCTGTACCTGCCGCCGCGCCGCGAACTGGTCGATGGCATCGGCGCTGTCGGTGGCGCGCACGCCATGAAAGCGGACATCGGCGCCGCCGGGCATGTCTGGCGCCTCGGCCTTGCTGTCGAAGATCACCAGTTTGTGACGCGCCTGGCCGTCGGCCGCCTCCTGCTCCGGCTGGTCGTGCTCGAAACGCCAGCTCAAGCCTTCCGATGCCAGCAGCCGCGTGAAGAATTCAAGGTCGCTTTCGCGGTACTGGGTGCAGATGGCGCGCGGCGCCAGCGTTTGCGTGACGTCGAATTCGAAGCGCAGTTGCGGGTAGTCGGACAGCAGTTCGGTGACGATATCCTGCGCGTTTTTGTCCTGGAAGATGTAGCTGTCGCGGCGCAGGCGCAGCAGGGCCAGCGCCGGTTCCAGCAGCAACCGATAGCGCGCCGTGCCGCCGTCCGCGCCCAGCCAGGATGCCGACGTGCAGATGCCGTGCCAGGCGCGCCGGCTGCCGTCCGCCTGCAGCAGGGTGACGGTCAATTCCTCGCCGATGAACTGGTCGAGGTCCAGATCGGTGGAGGTGCTGAGCGCATCGACCTCGAACGCGTACAGTTCGTTGACGCCTTCGCGTCCGGCGAAGCGTTCGGCCATCAGCGCTTCCGGCAGCGATCCATCCTGCGCGCTGGCCAGTGTGATCAGGCGCGCATGCTGACTCAGTCCCGTGCCGAAGGCGCCCAGTACGGAAGCGATATCCATCAGGGCAGGGTGATGGTCAGGTTGGCCTGGCGCGGCGCCAGCTTGACCACGTCGTTATAGGCCGCCACCTGCTGGCCGGTATTGCGGTCGAGCGAGGTGCGCAGGCCGATATAACCGAGCACGCAAATCAGACCGAACACCGAGCACAGTACCCACAGCGGCAGGTCGCTGCGCAGCTTGTGGACGATCTGGTCGGGCCGCTCGGCGTGCGGCGCAAAGCCGCCGCGTTTGCCCTTCATGTGGGCGATTTCGTCGCCCAGGCGCGCGGTCAGGTAGTTGAGTTTTTCCGAGCCTTCCAGGATGTAGCGGCCCTGGAAGCCCAGCAGCAGACACATATGGAACACTTCCAGCGCCTGCAGATGGGCGGCGCCGCGCGCGCGCAGCGCTTCCAGCCGGTGGAAGAAGTTTTCGCCGGCCAGCTGCTCGCCGAACAGCGCCAGTTGCAGCGGCCGCCGTTCCCAGGCGTCGCGGATGGGGAAGTTGGAGCGCAGGATGATTTCATCGACGGCGGCGGCGAACGCGTATTTGGCGGCGTCGATGTCGTCCGGCGAGGCGCCGTGCTTGCGCGCGGCGCGGCCGAAGTCGTCGAGGAATTGCGTCATGCGCTGGGCGAATTCGGCGTTTTCCTGCGGGCCGCTGCCGTTCTTGAGCATGAACAGCGCGTAGAAGCCGTCGTACATCAGGTCCAGCAAGGTTTGCGGCGCGGTGCTGGCCGCCGGCGCCGGCGCGGCGCCCATCAGGGAAGGTGCGGTAACAGTATTCATGACTTACCTCAGGAGGTGACGGCGACCAGTTCCAGCTTCAGGTCGTGCATGCCGCCGGGGACGTAGATGGAGATCGATTGCGCCTGCAGCATGCGCTCGTACATCTGGCCTTTGGGCTCGATCGAGAAATACATGGCGTCCGGCCGCACCGGCACCGCGGCCGGCACCTGCGGCGCGTGCTGCAGGCGCACGCCCGGCATGGCCGACAGCACGAACTTGTCGACGTCGTCCGGCGCGCCGACCTTGAAGCGCAGCGGCACCACGTCCACCAGTTCGCTGGCCGGCATGGCCGCCGAGACGGCGATGTAGAAGGTGGTCTTGTCGTCGATCTTGCCCGAATCGAGCATGCCGTGGTGGTAGGACGGCTTGACCTCGCGCAGCGCGATGGCGAAGTAGCGCGACGAGATCACCGTATCCAGCAGCTCGCGGATGATCTGGTGCAGCGTGGCGAAGGCCGGGCCGGGATCGTTGTGCTGGTAGGGCGGCAGGTCGGTCAGGGTCCAGCTTTTCGAGAACGTCATCAGCGAGCCGGCAAGGCCGAGCAACTGCTCGTACAGCCGCTCAGGGTGCAGGGCAGGGTGCTGGAAGTAGTGCGTCAGCGAGGCGAACGCGGTGCTGGCCGTGTGCAGCAGCCAGAACGAGGACATGTCGCCCGAGCGGAATTCGATCACGTGTTTGCTCGGTTCGCGGTGATGGCCGTACAGCGCCGCCACCTTGGCCTGCAGCGCGTCCAGCAGGCGGCGCAGCTGCAGGAACAGCAGCGGCGCGGCGCGGATGCTCAGGCTGGGCGGCACGTAGGCCGCATCGAGCTCGAAGCCGCCGGTGGCCGCGCGACGCAGGCGCAACAGCGGAAAGTGGGTGTAGGAATCGCGCGGTTCGTGGTCGGCCACCAGCCGCAGCGTCTTCTTCAGGTAGCTCAGCTGGGCCGGCGCGGCCTGGGTGTACAGGTCCGGCGTTTCCTGGTTGTTCTGCAGGTAGCGCACGCCGTTGTTGCCGCTGCCGTCGCCGAAATTGCCGCCAAACGGCTTGAATGCCGGCAGGGCCGCGTAGTAGGTGACGGTCTGCTGCGACTGCGCCAGCTGGCTCAGGTCGACCGGATCGGGCAGGTCGTCGGCGCCCGGCGCGTCGTAGAACTCGCCGTCCTGGAAGCGCAGCGACAGCTCCAGCAGACGCAGGCTGTTGTTGGCCAGCGCGTCGCGGTCGATCTGGATCTGGTTCACGCCCCAGGCGTACGGGTGCAGCGCCTGCACGCTCTGGTGCAGGCGCTGCTCGTGGTAGCGGTCCTGCTGTTGAAAGTGTTGCGGGCGGAGGAAAAGCCCCTCGCCCCAGAGAATCTTGCTGCTCATACCATGGCCTTTTTTAAAAGTATCAGAACACTAACATTTCTTTTGTTAAAGGTGCGCACGGCTGAGAACGAACTATTTTCGGTGGGCTGGCGCACGCTTGAGTTCAATTGAACGCGGTCAATAATAAATTTCTGCTAACGTGGCGCCGTTTCCAGCATTGTTCTTTTGGTATTTATTTTTGATAGCGTTTTAGAGGTCCGCATGACTACCGTTTTCTCGATTGCCCGTTTGGCTGGCGCCACCTTGTGCGTGGCGGCGCTCAGCGCCTGTACCACCGCCCCACCGGCGCCGCCGCCGGTGGCCGTCAAGCCCAGCCTGCAATCCATGCTGTCCCAGGCCAGCGCCGCCTCCGGCAGCGGCCAGAAAGAGCAGGCCGTCACGCTGTGGAAGAAAGCGGCGGAAGCCTATCCGGCCGACAAGTCGCCGTGGCTCAGCATCGCCCAGACCCGGTATGAAGCCGGCCAGTACGGCGACGCCATCGTCAATGCCCAGGAAGTGCTGGTGCGCGATCCCAACGACACGCTGGCCAACAGCATCATCGCCATCAGTGGCCTGCGCCTGTCGACGCGGTCGCTGGCGGACCTGAGCCGCCAGAACAATCTGTCCGGATCGATCCGCACCGAATCGCAGGACCTGGCCAAGCTGCTGCGCGAGAGCCTGGGTGAAACCGTGCTGGTGCCGCCGGCGCCGGCGCCGGTGCAGCAGGCCGCCACACCGCCGCGCGGCAAGGCCGGCAAGAAGGCCCAGGCCAAGGCCAAACAGGAAGATGACAGCAGCGCCAATCCGTTCGGCGCATTGAAATAAGGGGAAAGCCATGTCGAAGAACACGAGTGTGCAGAAGAAACTGCAAAAAATCCGCCCGCCGCGGGTGCATATGACCTACGACGTCGAGATCGGCGACGCCATCGAGAACAAGGAACTGCCGTTCGTGATGGGCGTGGTCGGCGACTTCGGCGGCAATTCGGAAGTCGAGCAGAAGCGCCTGAAGGAGCGCAAGTTCGTCAACCTGGACCGCGACAACTTCGACGAGGTGCTGAAAGGCGTGGAGCCGCGCGCCAGTTACCGCGTCAAGAATGAGCTGAGCGGCGAGGGCGGCGAATTCGCGGTCGATCTGAAGTTCAAGTCGATGGACGACTTCCGCCCCGAGTCGGTGGTGCAGCAGGTGGAGCCGCTGCGCAAGCTGCTGGAAGCGCGCACCAAGCTGGCCGATCTGCGCAACAAGCTGGCCGGCAACGACAAGCTGGAAGACATCCTCAACGACGTCCTGCACAGCACCGAGAAACTGGCCGAACTGGGCCAGCATACCGCCGACAAGAAGGAGGCCTGAGATGTCCGCACAACTGACGCCAGGCGGCGCGCCGGCCGCCACCGAGACCACGCTGCTGGACCAGATCGTCGAGCAGAGCAAGGTTGCCAAGTCCAGCACCGAGCATGCCCGTGCCAAGGACCTGATCGCGGAACTGGTGAACCAGGTCATGGACGGCACCGTGGTGGTGTCCGACAACCTGGCCGCCACCATCGACGCCCGCGTGGCGGAGCTGGACCGGCTGATCTCGGCCCAGCTGTCGGCGGTGATGCACGCGCCGGAATTCCAGAAGCTGGAAAGCAGCTGGACCGGCCTGAATTACCTGGTCAAGCACAGCGCCACCGGCCAGAACCTGAAAATCAAGATGCTGAACGCCACCAAGCGCGAACTGGTGCGCGACTTCCAGAGCGCGCTGGAATTCGATCAGAGCACCATGTTCCGCAAGGTGTACGAGGAAGAATTCGGTACCTTCGGCGGCGCGCCGTTCGGCGCGCTGATCGGCGACTTCGAGATCACGCGCCAGCCGGAAGACATGTATTTCGTCGAGCAGATGTCGCACGTGGCGGCCGCCGCGCATGCGCCGTTCATCAGCGCCGCCTCGCCGGAGCTGTTCGGCCTGGAGAGCTACAGTGAGCTGGGCAAGCCGCGCGACTTGGCCAAGGTGTTCGACACCGTCGAATACGCCAAGTGGAAGTCGTTCCGCGAATCGGAAGACTCGCGCTACGTCGGCCTGACGCTGCCGCGCTTCCTCGGCCGCCTGCCGTACAACCCGGCCGATGGCGCCACCACCGAAGGCTTCAACTTCGTCGAGGACGTGGACGGCACCGATCACCAGAAATACCTGTGGTGTAACGCCGCCTATGCCTTCGGCACCAAGCTCACCGCCGCCTTCGAGGATTACGGCTGGTGCGCGGCGATCCGCGGCGTGGAGGGCGGCGGCCTGGTGGAAGACCTGCCGACCCACACCTTCAAGACCGACGAGGGCGAAGTGGCGCTGAAGTGCCCGACCGAGATCGCCATCACCGACCGCCGCGAGAAGGAGCTGAGCGACCTCGGTTTCATCTCGCTGGTCCACTGCAAGAACACCGACTACGCCGCCTTCTTCGGCGCGCAGTCGGCCCAGAAAGCCAAGAAGTACAACAGCGACGCCGCCAATGCCAATGCGGTGCTGTCGGCCCAGCTGCAGTACATCTTCGCGGTGTCGCGCATCGCCCACTACATGAAGGCCATGATGCGCGACAAAATCGGCAGCTTTGCCGCCGCCAGCAATGTCGAGGACTTCCTCAACCGCTGGCTGACGCAATACGTGCTGCTGGACGATAACGCCAGCCAGGAACAGAAAGCGCAGTTCCCGTTGCGCGAGGCTTCGGTACAGGTATCGGAAGTACCGGGCCGTCCCGGCGTGTACCGCGCGGTGTCTTTCCTGCGCCCGCACTTCCAGCTGGACGAACTGTCCGTTTCTCTCCGATTGGTCGCGGAGCTCCCGGCATCGACCAAAAACTAAGTCACGCTTTAACTATTTTCATTGAAAGGAATACCAATGGCAATCGACGTCTACCTGCAAATCGACGGCATCAAAGGCGAATCGGCCGACACCACCCACAAGGACTGGATCGAAGTGCAGTCGGTACAGTGGGAAGTGCTGCAGCCGAAATCGGCAACCGCGTCGACCGGCGGCGGCCACACCGCCGAACGCACCGAGCACAAGGACATTGTGATCAACAAGCTGGCCGACCTGGCCACGCCGCTGCTGCTGCAAAACTGCTCGTCGGGCAAAACCCTGCCCAAGGCCAAGCTGGAATTCCTGCGCGCCGACGGCCAGGGTGAGCGCATCAAGTATTTCGAGATCGAACTGGAAAACGTGCTGATCTCCAGCGTCGCGCCGACCGTTGAACAGGGCAATATCCTGAAGGAAGACGTGGCGCTGAAATACTCGAAGGTGAAGTGGAAGTACACCCAGCAGAAAGTGGGCGGCGGCTCCGGCGGTAACACCTCCGGCGGTTGGGACCTGTCGGCCAACAAGACGGCCTGATAGCGCATGAAGGGATTTACTCCGGGACTGTTCGATCGGCTGATGGAGGCGCCGTCCCACGGCGCCGGCGGCACCGTGTCGCGCCTGTCGATCGAGGACGTGAAGGATGCGGTGGCGCGTGATCTGGAAGCGCTGCTCAACACCCGCGCGGTCCTCCCGGAGGAACTCCTGAAACGTTTTCCCGAGTGCGGCAGTTCGATCGCCACCTATGGCCTGCAGGATTTTGCCGGCCTGTCGCTGTCGAGCACCGACGACCGCGCCTTCATCTGCCGCAGTCTGGAAAAGGCGATCGCCCGCCACGAACCGCGCCTGCGCAATGTGCAGGCATCGCTGGAATTGCGGGCGGACGCCGTCAACCGCCTCAACTTCGCCATTACGGCGCTGCTGGTGGTCCACAGCGCGCACGAACCGGTGAACTTCGACGCCGTCCTGCAGCCCTCAAGCCTGCATTACACCATCAGCAAAGCGCGCCGTGCCGCACCGCTGGGAGCCTGAGATTGGAACAATTATTACCGTATTACGAACGGGAGCTGGGATTCCTGCGCCGCTATTCGCGCGAATTCGCTGAACGCTACCCGAAAATCGCCGGCCGTCTGCTGATCAGCGGCGAGGTGTGCGAGGACCCGCACATCGAGCGCATGATCGAATCGTTCGCGCTGCTGAACTCACGCATCGCCAAACGGCTCGACGACGATTATCCCGAATTTACCGAAGCGTTGTTCGAGGTGCTGTATCCGCACTATCTGCGGCCGTTTCCTTCGTGCTCGATCGCGCGCATGGATTTCAGCGGCGCCGCGGCGCAGCTGACGACGTCCAGCGTGATACCGCGCGGCACGCAACTGTGCACCCGGCCGGTACGCGGCGCCACCTGCACCTTCCGCACCGCCTATCCGGTCACCGTGGCGCCGCTGGCGCTGACCGGCGCGCAGTTCGATCCTATCCTGTCGGCGCCGGAAGCGCTGCGGCCACCGCCGCTGGCCACATCCGGCATCAGCATCACGCTGTCCTGCACCGCGGAGCAGGTGACACTGGGCCAGCTGGCGCTGGGCAAACTGCGCGTGTTCATCGACGGCGAGCCGTCGTTCTGCGCGGCGCTGCGCGACGCCCTGTTTACGCGCGCGGTGGCGGCTTACGTGGAAGCCGACGGCAATGGCCGCTGGACGCCGCTGCACAAGATTCCCGTATCGCCCGCCGGCTTCGGCGAGGATGAGGCGCTGATCGACTTCTCGGCACGCTCGCACACCGCCTACCGGCTGCTGACCGAATATTTCTGCTTCCCGGAGAAGTTCAACTTCTTCGACATCGACCTGCACACCCTCAGCGGCGTGCTGCCGGCCGGCTGCCGCACGGTGACGCTGCACCTGGCGCTCTCCGGCCTGCGCACCGATTCCAACCTGGCGCGCATGCTGGCCACGCTGAGCACCAACAACGTGCTGCTGGGCTGCACGCCGGTGGTGAACCTGTTCCGCCAGCGCGGCGAGCCGATACGCCTGACCCACGCCTCCGCCAGCTATCCTGTGCTGGCCGACGCGCGCCGCGCCTTTGCCTACGAGGTGCAGGCGATCGAATCGGTGCGGCTGGTGCGTCAGACGCCGCTGGGGGAGAGCATCCAGGAATTCCGTCCGTTCTACTCGCTGCGACATGGCCAGACGCCGGAGAAGAACGGCCATTACTGGGTGGCCCGGCGCGACGAGGACATCGCCGAAAAGAGCCCCGGCTACGAAACGCAGATCTCCATCGTCGACATCGACTTCGATCCGGCCGAGGTGGAGACCGACACACTGAGCCTGGAACTGACCTGCACCAACCGCGATCTGCCGTCGCTGCTCAGCTACGGTTTGCGCGGCGGAGACCTGTTCCTGGAAGGCGGCTCCAGCGTGCGCGCCATCAGCTTCCTGCGCAAGCCGACGCCATCGTACCGCTTCGAACGCGGACGCGGTGCGCACTGGCGTCTGATTTCGCATTTATCGCTGAATCACTTGTCCTTGACCGGCGGCGGACTGGATGCCTTCCGCGAGATGCTGACGCTGTACGACCTGCCGCGCTCCCCGTCGTCGCAGCGCCAGATCGGCGGCATCGTCGCCGTGTCGCACAAGGCGGCCACCACCTGGCTGCAGGGGAATCCCTTCGCCTGCCTGGTGCGCGGCATCGAAGTCACGCTGACGGTGGATGAGGAAGCGTTTGTCGGCAGCGGCATACATGCTTTCGGCCAGATCGTCGAGCGCTTCCTCGGCCTTTACGTACACGCCAACAGCTTTACGCAGCTGGTCATCAAATCGAATAAAAACGGAGAGGAACTGCTGCGATGCTTGCCCCGAAGCGGCGATTTGAGCCTGCTGTAATCGAGCGACTGTTTGCGGAGCCGCACCGTTTCGAATACTTCCAGGCGGTGCGCATGCTGGAGCTTTGGCTAAAGCGCCATGGCGCGCCGCAGGAAGGCGCGGTGGCCAACTTCCTGCGCTTCCAGAATTCGACCTCGCTCAGCTTCCCGGCCAGTCAGCTGGAGGCGCTGCTGCCGGAGCCGCGCAATATCGCCACCACCGCGTCCAGCCTGGGCGAAGCGCTGCAGACGGCACAGCTGCGCTACGTGCGCATCACGCCAGCCTTCATGGGGTTTTTGGGCAGCAGCGGTACGCTGCCCGCGCACTACACCGAGCGCATCGCCGCCCACATGCTGTACCAGAAGGATGACGCGCCACGCGCCTTCCTCGACACCTTTTCCAACCGCGCGCTGGCGCTGTTCTACGAAGCCTGGCGCAAATACCGGCTGGAGCTGAAGTACCAGATCGACGGCAAGGACGGCTTCCTGCCGCTGCTGCTGTCGCTGGCCGGCATGCACAACCCGTCGCTGCGGCGGCGCCTGTCCGACGGCGGCGATGGCGTGCTGGATGAATCGGTGGCGTATTTCGCCACCGCGATGCGCCAGCGACCGGCATCCGCAGTGCAGATAGCGCGTGTGCTGTCGGAGTATTTCGGCCAGCCGGTGCGCGCCGAACAGTTCATCGGTTGCTGGTACGCGGTGCCGCGGGAGCAGCAAACCATGTTGGGAATGACCAACGCGGTGCTGGGTGGCGGCGCGATGGCGGGGGAGCGCGTGTGGCAGCGCGACCTGCGCGTGCGGCTGGTGATAGGCCCGCTGGACCGGAAAGGCTACGCATCCTTTCTGCCCGGCGGTAAAGCGGCGCGCGCGCTGCAAAGCATGCTGACCATGTTCACCGGCGTCACGCTGGAGTACGAGGTGCAGCTGGTGCTGCGCGCTGAAGATGTGCGGGGCGCGGCGCTGGGCGATGCGGGCAGCGGCGGGCGGCTGGGCTGGGACGGTTTCCTGGTCACGGAACCGCAGCAGCAGGACCGCGCCGACGTGCGCTACGAAATACACGCAATGACATGATAAGGATAAGAAGATGAGCATCAATCTGAAAACGCTGATCGGCAAACTGAATGACACCAGCCGCGCCGCCGCCACCCGCGCCGCCAGCCTGTGCGTGTCGCTGGGGCAGTACGAGGTCGATATCGAGCATCTGTTCCTCGCGTTGCTGGAGCAGCCCAAGAGCGACGTGGCGCTGATCGCGCGCCAGAGCGATATCAGCATCGGCCAGCTGGAAGCCGATCTGCGCGCGGAAGTCGGCCGCTTCAAGAACGGCAACACGCGCACGCCGGTGTTCTCGCCGCGCCTGCCCAAGCTGTTCGAGAACGCCTGGCTGATCGCCTCGCTGGACATTCAGGACAACACGCATGTACAGATCCGCAGCGGCCATCTGCTGCAGGCGCTGCTGACCGATACCGAGCTGTCGCAGCTGGCGGCGCGCAGCTCCAGGCTGTTTGCACGTTTCGAGCTGGAGCAGATCAAGCACAATCTGGACAAGATCACGGCCGGTTCGGAGGAAGTGCCGGTGACGCCATCCGCTCCGTCGGGCGAGGGCGGCGATCCGGTCGGCGAACTGCAGGCGCGCGCCGCCACCAAGACCCCGGCGCTGGACCAGTTCACCACCAATCTGACGCAGCGTGCGCGCGAGGGCAAGGTCGATCCGGTAATCGGCCGCGATCAGGAAATCCGCCAGGCCATCGACATCCTGATGCGCCGCCGCCAGAACAATCCGATCCTGACCGGCGAGGCGGGCGTCGGCAAGACCGCCGTGGTGGAAGGGCTGGCGCTGCGGATCGCCCAAAACGACGTGCCGGACGTGCTGAAAGGCGTGGAGATCCACACACTGGACATGGGCCTGCTGCAAGCCGGCGCCAGCGTCAAGGGCGAATTCGAAAACCGCTTGAAGAACGTGATCGACGAAGTCAAGAAAAGCCCGCACGCCATCATCCTGTTCATCGACGAGGCGCACACCATGATCGGCGCGGGCGGGCAGGCGGGCCAGAACGATGCCGCCAACCTGCTGAAGCCCGCGCTGGCGCGTGGCGAATTGCGCACCATCGCCGCCACGACCTGGGGCGAGTACAAGAAGTATTTTGAAAAGGATGCCGCCCTGGCGCGCCGCTTCCAGGTGGTCAAGGTGGAAGAACCGAGCGAGGAACTGGCCTGCGCCATGTTGCGCGGCATGGCGCCGCTGATGGAAAAGCACTTCGGCGTGCGCGTGTACGACGAGGCGATCACCGAAGCGGTGCGGCTGTCGCACCGCTACATCATGGGGCGCCAGCTGCCGGACAAGGCGATCAGCGTGCTGGATACCGCGTGTGCGAAAGTCGCGCTGGGCCAGAACGCCACTCCCTCGCGCATCGAGAATCTGGCGCGGCAGATGGAGCGTATCGATGCCGAAGCCGTGGCGCTGGAGCGCGAGCAGACCGAAGGCGGACCGTCCCGCGACGCGCGGCTGCAGGAATTGAAGAATGCGCGCACGGCGGCCGATGAGCAGCATCGTTCGCTGTCGGAGCGCTGGGAGAAGGAGAAAGCGCTGACGGCACAGATCATCGACGCGCGGCGTACCAGCGCCACTCCCGCCAGCGCCGCAAACGGTGCCGACGCCGCAGGCCCGGAGGCCACAGGTGCCGGCGCGCCAGCTTCTGGTGCGGTCAGCCAGGCGCGCGACATCCAGGCGATGCTGGCCGAACTGCGCGAACTGCAGGGCGAAACGCCGATGGTGCCGGTGCAGGTGGATGGCCACGTGGTGGCCGAAATCGTCGCCGGCTGGACCGGCATCCCGCTCGGCAAAATGGTCAAGGACGAAATCAAGACCGTGCTGCGGCTGAAGGACATGCTGGAACAGCGTGTACTGGGCCAGCCGCACGCCATCGAAGCGGTGGCGCAGCGCGTGCGGACTTCGCGCGCCAACCTGGACGACCCGAACAAGCCAAAAGGCGTGTTCCTGTTCGTCGGTCCATCGGGTGTCGGCAAAACCGAAACCGCGCTGGCGCTGGCGGACGTGCTGTATGGCGGCGAGCGCAAGCTCATCACCATCAACATGAGCGAATACCAGGAAGCGCACAGCGTCTCCGGCCTGAAAGGCTCGCCGCCGGGCTATGTCGGCTATGGCGAAGGCGGCGTCCTGACCGAAGCCGTGCGCCGCAATCCCTACAGCGTGGTGCTGCTGGACGAGGTGGAAAAAGCCCACCCGGACGTGATGGAACTGTTCTTCCAGGTCTTTGACAAGGGCGTGATGGACGATGCCGAAGGACGCGAGATCGACTTCAGGAACACCATCATCATCCTGACCTCCAACATCGCCTCGGGCGCGCTGATGCAGGCTTGCCTGAACAAGACTGAAGAGGAACTGCCGTCGGTGGAGCAGTTGGAAGAACTGGTGCGCCCGCAGCTGATGAAGCAATTCAAACCGGCGTTCCTGGGCCGCCTGAAAGTGATACCGTTCTACCCGATCCCGGACGACGTGCTGGTCGAAATCATCAAACTCAAACTGGGCAAAATCGAACGCCGCATCGCCGCCAACCACAAAGCGGAATTCAGCTACGACGAAGCGCTGGTGGAAGCCGTCCTGGCGCGCTGCACCGAAGTGGACTCGGGTGCCCGCAACGTCGACAACATCCTGAACGGCACGCTGCTGCCGGAGATTGCGGAAGCCGTCCTGGCGCGCATGGCCGAAGGCGCGGCCATCGCCAAAATCAAGGTCAGCGCCAACAAAGCCGGCCAGTTCAAATACACCGTCAAATAAACTCCGGGGTCAGGTCTTCCATTGCGTCACGGGCTCTGCCGTAGCGATCGCTACAGCAGAGCCCGTGACGCAATGGAAGACCTGACCCCGGATTATTCTGCGGGGGGGACGCCCAGAAGTTCTTCGATGTGGGCCAGGGAGCTCTGGTCTTTGACCACGGAGCGCAGCCAGGTGTGCAGGTCTTGCTCGGCTGCGGCGGCCGCTTTTTCGGCAAAATAGGAGGCGGGGCTGTGCGGTTCGGTGCGGCGGAAGAAGGCCGCCACCGCGCGCAGTTGCGCCACCGCTTGCGCGCGGTTGCCGATGACGCCGGGCTGCCCGCCGCTGTTCTGGTTCGACGGCACTCCGGTGGCAGTTTGGCCAGCGCCGTCCGCCGCCAGGCTTTCGGGGACCGCACCGGCCGTGCCGCCAGCCCAGTCGCCGCTTGCTGCCCCAGCCGCGCTGGATGCAGCGCCGGCCGTTGCGGCCGGCGCGGGGACCGCGTGCAGCATGTTTTTTACCGCGTCGCGCGCGGCGGCGAAGGCGGGGGATTCGTCGCCGAGCCTCGCTTCAGCCACACGCTCCAGTTGCTCCAGCGCGTCGATACAGTACTGGGCGTCGGCACGGAAGGTAGCCGCAAATTGCGCCGAGTTGTTGCGCTTCGCCGTTTCGATGTCGGCCAGCCGCGGTGTGCGATTCTGCAGTTCTTCGTTGCCGCTGCCGGCGCGCTTGCGCGCTTCTTCGATGTCGATGGTGGAGTAGTCGCCGTTTTCCGTCAGGCCGATTTCACGCACCAGTCCAGGAGTGCGCGACAGTATCCAGCGCAGGTTGCCGGTGCGCTGGTCGTTGTCGCCGTCTTCGGCTTCCGGGTACAGTCCCTTGTCCCAATATTGGTCGCACAGGCCGGCCAGCACCAGATAGCCTTCCCCCAGCCCGCGCAACTGGTGCATGCGCGCGCCGGCTTCGGTCAGCCAGACGGCCAGGCGCAAGTCCTTGCTGGTGTTTTTCAGCAGGTGCGCGCAGCGGTCGATGACGAATGGCCAGTCGGCCTCCTTCAGGTCAGTCACCCATTCGCCCTGGTCCAGCGAGGGGTCGTCGAACTTGCGCGCCTGGGCGATGGCATCCAGTTCGGGGGAAAACGACAGGTCGGTGCCGGCCGGCTGGTTGCCGCTGATCGGTTCTAACAGCTCTTGTGCGGAATACATGTGTGGTCCTTGTTCGATATGCGCTTACTGCGCCATGCGGAATTCGATGCGTCGGTTGCGCGCGCGGCCTTCCGCCGTGTCGTTGCTGGCCACCGGACGATCCGGTCCCTGGCCGCTGGCGCTCAGCAGGTCGCCGTTGATGCCGTGGCTGGCCAGGTAGGCTTTCACCGCCTCCGCGCGGGCCTGGCTCAGGCCCTGGTTGGTGGCGCGCAGGCCGGCACTGTCGGTGTGGCCGATGATTTCGACCTTGCGGTTGTTCAGCTTGCGCAGCGCGAGCACCATTTCGTCCAGGATTGCCTTGCCGGTCGGCGTCAGCTCGGCCTTGCCGCTTTCGAATTCGACGATGCGGTTGGCCAGGGCGCTATCCAGCACACCCTGGTCGGCCGCCGAGACGCGCAGGCCGTTGTTGACGGTGTAGGTGGGATTCAGGCTGGTGGCGATGTTGCTGGCGATTTTCTGCCGCACCGCTTCGTTGCCGACTTCTCCACGCAGGCTGACGGTGCTGCCGTCGATCTTCAGTTGCCCGCGGCTGATCTGTTTCAGGTCCGCCGTGATCAGCTTCTGCACATAGCCGTTCCAGTTGGCCGGCGTCGCCACCTTGTCGATCGAGATCTGGTCCACCACCTTGTCGGCGCCGTACACTTCGCGCAGTTTGGCGAGTACGGCGGCCTTGCTGGCTTCGTCGGGCAGGGTGCCGCTGGCCAGTACCTGGCCTGGTTGCGGCGCCGGCGTTTGCGCATGGACGCCGCCGGCCGCCAGCATCAGAATGCCGAGAATGAGAGTACGCATGGTTCAGGTTCCGATAAACGCCGCGCTGACCGAATCCAGCGCGGACTTGAGTGACAGGGTAGGCTGCGACAGGTAGGTGGACAGCTTCTTGATCGCGTAATCGCTGTCCGCGTGTTCCTCCACCCAGTCCAGTTCTTCAAACGCGATATGCTGTTCGCGCGCGGCCTGCGGGTCCATGATGCCGTGCAGGGTGGCCGGCGAGGCGCCGCTGAAGCCGACCAGCAGCACCGGCTGCTCGCGCTGGCGCGTGACGAACAGCGCCAGTTCGAAGTCGGCGCGCGCCAGGAACGGCGTGATCAGGTGCAACCAGAATGCCGCCACCAGGTTGCGGTACATGGGGTCCTGCGGCAGCGGCAGCAGCAGGGTTTTATCCAGCCGGCTGGAACTGCTGGCCAGCACCGGCTGCAGCAGCATGCCCAGCGCCAGCAGCACCTGGCGCGACGATCCTTTGAAGCCGGCCTGCGCCAGCAGGCCATCCAGCCCGCCGATGGTCTGCAGTTCGAGAAAATCGTCGAAGCTGGCCTGGTAGGCGGCGCTGCGCAGATCGAGCTCGATCGCTTCGCTGGCCGCCAGTTGCAGCGGCACGGTGGGATCGCCGGCGCCGACCACGCTGCTGCTCAGCGTCGCCAGCCGGTTCCACAGGCGGTTGAATACCAGCGGCGCGGTCGGCACGAAGCTGCCCGGCTCCGCGACTTCCACGCTGCTGGTCATCAGGAACGGGAAACGGCGCTGCGACTGGTCGCTGCTGGCGATGATATGACCGGCGATCGCATGCCGCCGGCGCGGGCCGACGAAGGCGAAGTGCAGCGGCGCGACGGCGTCGTAATTGAGCTTCCAGCGCGCGTCGGCGCTCATCAGGTCCATGGCCTGCGCCAGCCAGTCGTCCAGCACCTTGATCAGTGCCGGGCTGTCGCCGCCTTTGACGAAGTCGCCGCGTCCGGGGACTTTGCCGAAGTAGCCGATGGTGGCGGTGGTGGCGTTACGGCTCATGGCTGCGCTCCTGCGGTGCGGATCACGCCGGTCGGCGCAGGGGCCGGCATGGTGGCGGGGGCGGGGACTGGCGCACGCGGCGCCGGTGCTGTCA
>NZ_SPVG01000124.1 GCF_004614165.1 Duganella callida
CTCGGCCACCGGCGGCGGCGCCGGCGCCGGTGCGGCCGACTCGTGGATGCCGAGCAGGCTGCCCTTGGTGGCGCCATCGGTGACGCCGGGGCGCGGGTCGACCTGGTTGCGCAGCACCAGCGACAAGGTGCCGACGCTGCGCGCCAGGTCCAGGTTCTCCGCCTGTTCGGGCGTCACCTCCAGCGTGACCGCGTTGACCACCCGCGGCTTGGTCTCGTCGCGGCCGACCTCCTGCGCCACCGCCAGCACCAGGATGCGCTCGAGCACAATCTTGGAAATGGCCGTCTCGCGCGTGGACTGGGTGTTGACGATGATGTCGACAAAATTCCCCGGCAGCGCAAACCCCGCCACGCCCACCACATCGTTCACGCGCACCGTGATGGCCCGCTTGCCTTCCGCGATCAGCGCCGACAAGCCGCCCAGGGTACCGGCCGGCGCCAGCTTGGCCTCGCTGAGCGGCTCGTCGCGCAGCACACTGGTCTTCAGCACCCGGCCCACCAGCTTGCCTCCGTCGCGCAGCGCGCCGCGCGGCAGGGTATCGGCCGGCCAGTCGATCTGCTTCAGCATGTCCTGCGTCAGACGCTGGCCCAGGCTGACGTCCACCGCCGCCACCACGATCTTGTTCGAGGTGCCGGGCGTCTGCTTCAGCAGCCAGCGCGAGGCCAGCACCACCGCCGCCAGTCCGAACACGACGGCCAATGCCATCATCAACAGTGCGCGCCGGTTCTTCATGCTATGCGCGGCGACAGGTCGTCTTCGTTCGCGCCGGGCGCGCAGGCGAACATGCTGGTCCAGGCCTGGTCCAGCGCGGCAATCGAGATGCGCGCCGGCTCCCCCATGAAGCCGGCGAAATCGGCCACGCGGCCGATGATCTCGCGCGGATAGCAGGCCAGCAGCGGCAGCGCGCTGCCGGCGTGCAGTTCGTCGAGCAGATAGCGCAGCGCCGCCTCGTCATACAGCACGCCCATGCTCAGGCACTGCTGGCGGAACAGGGTGCGGTAGCTGGCCGCGCTCAGGGCGCCGACCTGGATCTTGTAGCCGAGGCGGCGCAAGGCCATCGCGTCGAGCAGCGCCGACGGTTCCAGGCTGGTGGCGAACACCAGCCGCATGCGGCACGGCACGCTGAAGTGGTAGCCGGGCGCCTGCGCCGCCAGCGCGGCGATCGACAAGCGGCTGCGCTGCAGCTCGTGCGCCAGCACGAAGCGGTTCAACACCTCGGCCGCCGGCATGCGCTGGCGCCCCAGATCGTCGACGATCAGCAGGCCGTTGTTGGCCTTCATCTGCGGCGGCGCGCGGTAGCAGCCGCTGGCCGCGTCGGCCTGCAGATCCAGCATTTCCGCATCGAGGTCGGCATCCAGCACCACCACCGGACGCTGGCACAGCACCCAGCGCGCATCGCTGCTGCGGCGCTCGGTCGGCGCCGGCAGCGTGCGCGCCTGGCGCGGCGACGGCGGCTGGTGCACCGACGGATCGTAGACCTGCACGACGTCCTGCCCCACCACCAGCGCGTACGGCACCGCCACCAGCCCTTGCAGCAAGCCGCCCAGGCGGCGCGCCAGCGTCGACTTGCCGCTGCCGGACGGGCCATGCAGCAGCATGCTGCGGCCCGAATACATGGCGGCGCCCAACACCCGCTGCGTGGCCGGCGGCAGCAAATCGTCGGCGAATTCGGCCGCCAGCTCTTCCGCGCAGGGCAGCGGCATGTGCGCCGCCTGGCGCTCGACCATGGCGCGATAGGCTTCCAGCGTCACCGGCGCCGGGCCGGCGTACGGGCAGCGCTCCAGCCAGGCCGCGGCGCGCTGCTTGCCGGCGCCGGTCAGCTGGTACTGCACGTCGATTTCCGAAGCGCCGCGCCAGGCCACCTCGGCCAGTTGCTCGGCCACCATGAAATCCAGCACTTCGCGCAGCACGTTGATCGACAGGTGCAGCCGGGTGGTCAGCACCGGCAGGTGGCTTTTGCCGCTGGTGTACAACACCTTGGCCACCAGTTCCACCAGCAACTGCTGCGGCAGGCCGCTGTCGCGGATCGAGCGCGGCGAGGACGGCAGCAGGTTGTCCACTTCGGTATCGTGTATCGGGGAGGTTTCAAGGGCAAACATCTTTGTCTCCGCAGGGAAATAGTTACGGTGCGGAATCAAGTTTAGTCAGCCAAGCGGGCTGGATATTGACCTGCAACAAGCTCTGCTCAGCAATGGTTCAAAACCACCACACTGACGGTGCCGCAGGCGATGGCGACGCCGTAGGGAATGCCGCCCACGCTGGCGGCCGGTTCCAGCGGCACCGGCAGCAGCGGCACGCCGCTCAGCCGCAACAGCAGCGGTTGGCAGATCTGCACCAGATTGCGCCAGATCTGGCGCCAGCGGCCCGTGACCAGCAGCATCAGCAGCGCGATCACGCCGCCCATCAGGGACGACACCACCGCGATCTGGAGCGCCGCCCACGGTCCGAGGAATGCGCCGACCATGGCCATCAGCTTGACGTCGCCGGCGGCCATGCCGCGCAGCAGGTACAGCGGCAGGAATAAAAAAAAGCCGGCCATGGTGCCGGCTAACCAGTGCGACAGCGGCGCCCACGGCGGTCCGCTCAGCAGATGCAGGATCAGCGCCAGCAACAGTCCGCTCAGGATCAGCACATTGGGGATCTTGCGCATGGCCAGATCGGTCAGCGCCGCCTGCGCGACCAGGCAGATCAGTATCACTTCGATGGCATTCAGCATGATGGTCTCCTGAAGGCTTTCCAGCCCGGACAGCGGCTGGAAAGCCTGCATTTACGGCGTCCCTTTGATCTGGTTGGCGATGGTCTCGAAGGCGGTTTTCAACGCCGGCCCCAGCAGACCGAAAGCGGCCAGCACGGCGGTGGCCATGGTGGCGGCGATCAGGCCATACTCGATCGCGGTGATACCGTCCTCGTCACGCGCAAACTGTTTTGCTGCTGCAATCAGTGAGTTCATGTCGTACTCCTTGGTGAATGGATTGAAACTGCCTCTGGCACTGACGATATTGCCGTGCGGCACCATTAGGGAGCACTATACGGATTAGCGGCAAGTGGGAATTGACTATGCGCAAGTTTTCCTTGCGGAATTATTTTTATGCGCGCACGGCGGCGCGCGCTTATGTCACACTGTGACTGTGTGCAGCCGGAGGCGCCGCCCGACACGCAAATTGTGACCGCGCTGTTACAACATATGTTTTTTTTCGCACACATGAATTGCCACGATTGCAAAAAGCTATTATCCTGCTTAGCTGTTCTTTGGAAAGGCGTGGTCTTACTGCTCTTCGCAAGAAAATGGATTCCCTACTGAAACACATGGTGGACATGACCGGTCACCGCGATCACACCATGCTGGACATTTCGGTGATTTCGGCGGTGCAGGAGCTTGCTCACGCCAGTCAGGTCCGCGTACTGACCCTGGCCGTCGTCAGAGGGAAGATCTTCGTGCGTCCGCGCGCCATCATCGTGGCCGGCGACGCCGCACGCATGGTCGACACGACCGACCAGAACAGCCCTGGCGAGCCGATCGAACGCTACCCGGCGCTGGCGCAATGCCTGGCCCGCCACGAGGCCAGCGCCGACGTCGCCAACGAAGCCGACGAGCACACGCTGTGGCTGCCGATCTGGCTCGGCGACAAGGCCGACACCTGCCTGGAAATCGTCAACCCGACGCCGTACACCAAGGAAACCGTGACCGTGATCGGCGGCGTGGTCAGCGTCTACCGCAATTTCCAGAACCTGCTGGACTACAGCGAACGCGATTCGCTGACCGGCCTGCTCAACCGCAAGACCTTCGACGACCAGCTGGCCAAGATGCTGGCCGCCAGCACCGAACAGGATTCGCTGACGCTGCCGGGCGAACCGGAGCGCCGGCTGCACCGCGACGAGGAAAAACAATGGCTGGCGGTGGTCGATGTGGACCATTTCAAGCACGTTAACGACCGTTTCGGCCATTTGTACGGCGATGAGGTGCTGATCCTGATCGCCAACCTGCTCACCTCGTCGTTCCGCGCGCAAGACCGCGTGTTCCGTTTCGGCGGCGAGGAATTCGTCGTGCTGCTGCGTTCCGCGACCCTGGAAAACGCCAAGAAAATCATCGAACGCTTCCGCATGAACGTGGCCGCGCATGACTTCCCGCAAGTCGGCAAGGTGACGGTCAGCGTCGGCTTCGTCAGCATCAGCGCGATGGAAGCGCCGGTGATCATCCTCGGCCATGCCGACCAGGCGCTGTATTACGCCAAGAGCCATGGCCGCAACCTGGTCTGCCACTACGATGAACTGGTCAGCGGCGGCCTGCTGCAGACCATCGAATCGAACGATACCGCCGAATTCTTCTAGGCGACGCTCAAAAAACGCATCGGGTCGACATTCCACTTGGCCGGCGACTCGTGGCTGACGATCTTGTCGCCGCCGCCAAAGCCCACGCCGCGCGCCAGATCCACGGTTTCCGGCTTGATGTAGACATTTTTCTTCGTGTGGAAAAACACGTTGACCTTGGGCGCCAGCAGGTTGGTTTCGTGCGGCTCCACCACCACGCCCAGCCGTCCCGATTCCAGCAGCACCATGGTGCCGACCGGATAGATGCCGACGCAGCGCATGAATTCCTGCGCATACGCCGGATTGAAGTGAAACTTGCTCCACTCGTAAATCTTGCGCAGCGCCGCCGCCGCCGACATGCCCTTGTGATAGCAGCGGTCGGCCGTGATGGCATCGTACACGTCGACAATGGCAGCCATCTGCGCCAGTTCGCTGATGCCTTCCTCGGCCTGTTTGCCCGGATAGCCGCTGCCGTCACGGCGTTCGTGGTGGTGCAGCGTGATATCGAGCGGAATCGGGCCGATCTCCGGCGACTGTTTCAGGATGTTGTAGCCATCCTGCGGGTGCTTCTTGATGATGGCGAATTCCTCGTCGGTCAGCGGCCCCGGCTTGTTGAGGATGTGATCGGGCACCAGCGCCTTGCCGGTGTCGTGCAATAAGCCGCCCAGCCCGGCCTGATGGGTGATGTCGGCCGCCATGCCGCGCGAGCGGCAGAACGCCACCAGCAGCGTGCACACGCTGACCGAGTGCAGGAAGGTGTAATCATCCTTGGTCTTGATCCGCAGCAGCCCGACCAGCGCGCCCGGATTGCGCAGGATCGATTCGGTGATGTTTTGCACCACCGGTTGCACCTGGTCCAGCTCGATCGCCTTGCCGAGCCGGGCATCCTGCATCACCGTGCGCACCAGACTGGCGGCCTGGTGGCGGATCTGCACCGCGCGCTGCATTTCCTCGCCCAGCGACACACGGCTGACCACCGGCGCCTTGGCGGCGATCTCGACGATCTCGCGTTCGGTGGCGGCTTGCGCTTCCGCCAGGGTGGGCGCGTCTTCCACGTCCAGGCCCTTGCTGCTGTCAATGACCACGTCGTGGATGCCGGCGCCGATGATCTTGCGGATCTCGTCCGCGCTGGCAATCAGGAAGCGGTTGCGGATAAATGGATGGGTCATCCAGTCGCAGCTCAGGTCATGGATGTACATGCCTACCTTGAGCTGGGAAGAATCGACTTTCTTTAACATGGGATACCCATCAAAATAGATAGCAAGGGATGCAACCAGTATAACAAAAACATTTCCTACCGAAACTATCTTTACCTTTCCTGCATATGGAACTGCGCCAACTCCGCTATTTTGTTGCCATCGTCGACCACGGCTCACTGTCGCGCGCCGCGCTGGTGCTGCACGTGGCGCAGCCGGCCCTGACCCAGCAGCTGCGCCAGCTGGAGGACGATCTGGGCGTGCAGCTGCTGCACCGCTCGGCGCAAGGCGTGCTCAGCACCGATGCCGGCAAGATTTTCTACGAACACGCACAAGCCATCCTCAAGCAGGTGGCCGATGCGCGCTCGGCGGTGGCGCAGTCGGCCGAACGGCCCAGCGGCAGCGTTACCCTGGGCCTGCCGCACAGCATTTCGGGCGCGCTGGCCCTGCCGCTGCTGACCGCCTGCCGCGCCCAGTACCCGGAAATCACGCTGCAACTGACCGAGGAGCTGACCGGCAACCTGGCCGATCAGCTGAAATCCGGCCGCGTCAACCTGGCCGTGCTGCTCGATGACGGCCAGCTCAGCCAGTTCGCCACCACCGCGCTGGTGGAAGAGGAATTGCAGTTCATCTGCCGTACCGATGCGGCCTACGCCCGAGGTGAGCAATCACTGACATTGCAACAGGCATTGGACACGACCCTGATCCTGCCCGGACTGCAGCACGGCGTGCGCCCGCGCATCGAGGCGGTGGCGCGCGCTGCCGGCCTGAGCCTGAACAACGTCATCGAAATCAACTCCATCGCCATCCTTAAATCGGCGCTGCTGGCCGACATGGGCGCCACGATTTTGCCGTCCTCGCCTGTCCTGGACGAACTTACTCGCGGGCTGCTGCGCGCCCAGCGTATCCGCGAGCCGGCTATCTCGCGCACGGTGGTGCTGTGTTCCTCACGGAACATCCCGTTGACCAACGCGGCGGCGGCGGTCAGCCGGCTGGTGCGCCAGGTCAGCGACACCCTGTGCGACCAGGGCCGGTGGCCGGGCGCCACACCGATCGCCTAGCCATAGGTTTTTCTTATACCCCCATCGGGATTCGGTATTTCCGTATACGTCAAGTAGCGCCCATACTGGTAGCAAGCCGCAGACCCTGTGGCATATGGCTCGAGCCTGGCACGCCTACCCGGCAGCAACCAGCTTGAGCGCGATCTGATACCAAAAACGGAGACAACCACCATGCCAGACGGCGCCAGCACGCTCACGTCCGTGAGCCTCGACGACAAGTACACTTCCACCAACGGCAAGATCTTCCTGTCCGGCATACAGGCGCTGGTGCGCCTGCCGATGATGCAGCACGTGCGCGACAAGATGGCCGGCCTGAACACGGCCGGCTTCATCTCCGGCTACCGCGGCTCGCCGCTGGGCGGCCTGGATGAAAACCTGTGGAAAGCCAAGCCGCACCTGGAGGCGCACAACGTGCAATTCGTGCCGGGCGTGAACGAAGACCTGGCCGCGACCGCCGTCTGGGGCTCGCAGCAGGTGGACCTGATCGGCCCGTCGGATTACGACGGCGTGTTCGCCATGTGGTACGGCAAAGGCCCGGGCGTGGACCGCTGCGGCGACGTCTTCAAGCACATGAACCACGCCGGCACCGCCAAACACGGCGGCGTGCTGCTGGTGGCCGGCGACGACCACGGCGCCTATTCGTCCACCCTGCCGCACCAGTCGGACCACATCTTCTCGGCCTGCATGGTGCCGGTGCTGTATCCCTGCAATGTGCAGGAATACCTGGACCTGGGCATCCACGGCTGGGCCATGTCGCGCTTCTCCGGCTGCGCGGTGGCGTTCAAGGCGCTGGCCGACACGGTGGAATCGTCCGCCTCGATCGACGCCGATCCGTTCCGCGTCGAGACCAGAATCCCGCAGGAGTTCGTGATGCCGCCGGGCGGCCTGAATGCGCGTTTGTCGTCGGTGCCGCTGGGCCAGCAGGCGCGCAATCAGGAAGCGCTGATGCAGGACTACAAAATCTACGCCGCGCTGGCCTACGCGCGCGAGAACAAGCTGAATCACACCACCATCGATGCGCCGGACGCCAAGCTGGGCATCATCGCCTCCGGCAAATCGTATCTGGACGTGCTGGAAGCGCTGGAGGAACTGGGCATCGACGAAGACATGGCCGCCAAGGTCGGCCTGCGCCTGTTCAAGGTCGCCATGCCCTGGCCGCTGGAACCGGACAGCGTGCGCGAATTCGCCCAGGGCCTGGATGAGATCCTGGTGGTGGAGGAAAAGCGCCAGTTCGTCGAATACCAGCTCAAGGAACAGCTGTACAACTGGCGCGACGACGTGCGTCCGCGCGTGATCGGCAAATTCGACGACAAGGGCGAATGGGTGGCACCGCGTGGCGAATGGCTGCTGCCGCCCAAGGCCGATTTCTCGGTATCGCAGGTGGCGCGCGTGATCGCCGGCCGCGTGGCGCGCTACATCGGCGACGCCCACATCCAGGACCAGATCAAGGCCCGCCTGACTTTCCTCGACGAGAAGGACGCGGTGCTGAAGAAGGCCATCAACACGCCATTCCGTCCCGCCTTCTACTGCTCCGGATGCCCGCACAACACCTCGACCAAGGTGCCGGACGGCTCGTTCGCGCTGGCCGGCATCGGCTGCCACGTGATGGCCACCTCGATCTACCCGGAGTACAACAAGCTGACCACCCACATGGGCGGCGAAGGCGCGCCGTGGATCGGCCAGGCCGCGTTCTCCAAGGTGCCGCACGTGTTCCAGAACCTGGGCGACGGCACCTACTTCCACTCCGGCTACCTGGCGATCCGCGCGGCGGTGGCGGCCAAGGTCAACATCACCTACAAGATCCTGTACAACGACGCGGTGGCCATGACCGGCGGCCAGCCGGTGGACGGCATCACTTCCGTACCGATGATCGCGCAGCAGATGGCGGCAGAAGGCATCAAGCGCATCGCGCTGGTGACGGAAGACCTGTCGCGCTATACCGACCGCTCGGCGCTGCCAGCTATCGTCACCCTGCACGACCGCAAGGACATGGACGCCGTGCAGCGCGAGCTGCGCGAGGTGTCCGGCGTCTCGGTGCTGATCTACGACCAGACCTGCGCCGCCGAAAAGCGCCGCCGCCGCAAGGCAAGCGCGAACGGAGCGCTTGCCGGGGACACGAATAAACGCATGGTCATCAACGAAGCCGTGTGCGAAGGCTGCGGCGATTGCGGCATCCAGTCCAACTGCGTGTCCATCCTGCCCAAGGAAACGGAGTTCGGCCGCAAGCGCACCATCGACCAGTCGTCCTGCAACAAGGACTACTCGTGCGCGAAAGGCTTCTGCCCCAGCTTCGTCACGGTGGAAGGCGGTGCGCTGAAAAAGACCAAGACCGGCGCTTCGAAATCCGATGACGGCTGGGCCGATCTGCCGGAACCTTCGCTGCCCGCATGCGAGCAGCCCTACAACATCCTGATCAACGGCATCGGCGGCACCGGCGTGATCACCGTCGGCGCCTTGATGGGCATGGCCGCGCACATCGAAGGCAAAGGCGCCTCGGTGCTGGACATGACCGGCATGTCGCAGAAAAACGGCTCGGTCACCTCGCACGTGAAGATCGCGCGCACGCCATCGCATCTGCGCGCACAGCGCATTGCCACCGGCGAGGCCGACGTCATCCTCGGCTGCGACATGCTGACCGCCGGCGCGGCCGATGCCGTGTCCAAGATGCGTCCCGGCCGCACGCTGGCCATCGTCAACCTGCACGAACAGCCGCCCGGCACCTTCGCGCAACAGCCGGACTGGGAATATCCGGCCGAAGACGTGCGCGCGCTGATCGAAGAATCGGTGGGCGCCGGCGCCGCCGACTTCATCGACGCCACCAGGCTGGCCACCGCGCTGATGGGCGATTCGATCGCCGCCAACCTGTTCATGCTGGGCTATGCCTGGCAGCGCGGCCGTATCCCGCTCAAGCAGGAATCGCTGCTGCGCGCGATCGAGCTGAATGGCGTGGCGGTGGAATCGAACAAGAAAAGCTTCCTGTGGGGCCGCCGCGCCGCTGTCGATCTGAAGCGCGTGGAACGCACCGCCGTGCCGACACAGGCCATCGTGATGCAGATGCCGCAAAGCCTGGACACCGTGGTCGGCAAGCGCATCGAATTCCTGACCGGCTATCAAAACGCCGCCTACGCGTCGCAGTACGCGCAGCTGGTGACGCAGGTGCGCGACACGGAGGCCGCGCTCGGCCTGGGTAACAAGCTGTCCATGGCCGTGGCCAAATACTACTTCAAGCTGATGGCCTACAAGGATGAATACGAAGTGGCGCGCCTGTACACCGATGGCCGCTTCGTCGAGCAGGTCAAGCAGCAGTTCGAAGGCGACTTCACGCTGAAGTTCAACCTGGCGCCGCCGCTGTTCGCCAAAAAGGACGCCAAGGGTCATCTGGTAAAAGCGGAATTCGGCTCATGGATGTGGAGTGCATTCAAGCTGCTGGCCAAACTGAAAGGCCTGCGCGGCGGCGCCTTCGACATCTTCGGCTACACCGAAGAGCGCAAGATGGAACGCGCGCTGATCGCCGAGTACCGCGAGATGGTAAACGGCCTGCTGGCCGGCCTGACCCGCGACAACCATGCGGTGGCGGTGGACCTGGCCGCGCTGCCGGAAAAAGTGCGCGGCTTCGGCCACGTGAAGGAAGCCGCCGTCGCCACCTTCCGCACCGAAAAAGAGCGCCTGCTGGAGCAGTTCAA
Organism: Duganella callida; assembly: GCF_004614165.1. Classification (GTDB taxonomy): domain Bacteria; phylum Pseudomonadota; class Gammaproteobacteria; order Burkholderiales; family Burkholderiaceae_D; genus Rugamonas; species Rugamonas callida. The sequence goes on from NZ_SPVG01000124.1 coordinate 10,249, forward strand.
CCAGCAACGCGCCGCCTGATGCATAGTTACGTTAACATAAAAATTATTAGGGACAGCAATGAACGATCTCTCTACCCCGAAAGTCGCCGCGATCTCCGACCTGCCGCGCGTGCACAACAAGGTCCGCTTCGTCACCGCGGCCTCGCTGTTCGACGGCCATGACGCCTCGATCAACATCATGCGCCGCATCCTGCAATCGAACGGCGTGGAAGTCGTCCACCTCGGCCACAACCGCTCGGTGGACGAAGTGGTCACCGCCGCGCTGGCGGAAGACGTGCAGGGCATCGCCATCTCCAGCTACCAGGGCGGCCACGTCGAATACTTCAAATACATGATCGACCTGCTGCGCCAGCGCGGCGGCGCCCACATCAAGGTGTTCGGCGGCGGCGGCGGCGTGATCGTCCCGCACGAAATCGAAGAACTGCATGCCTACGGCGTGACCCGCATCTTCAGCCCGGAAGACGGCCAGCGCATGGGCCTGGCCGGCATGATCCAGTGGATGGTGCAGCAGTGCGACATCGACCTGTCGCAATATTCGCCGACCGCGCTGGCGCCGCTGCGCGAGGGCGACATCGCCGGGCGTCACCGTCCGCTGGCGCAACTGATCACCGCGCTGGAAAACGACAAGGCCGCGCCCGCGCTGCGCGCCGAACTGCTGGCCGCCGCCGAAGATCTGCCGGTGCCCACGCTGGGCATCACCGGCACCGGCGGCGCCGGCAAATCCTCGCTCACCGATGAACTGATACGCCGCATCCGCCTCGACCAGAACGACGCGCTGAACATCGCCATCATCTCGATCGACCCGTCGCGCCGCAAATCGGGCGGTGCGCTGCTGGGCGACCGTATCCGCATGAACGCCATCAACCCGTGGGCCGGCAAGGCGCGCGTGTTCATGCGCTCGCTGGCCACGCGCGAGGCCGGCTCGGAGATTTCTTCGGCGCTGCCGGACGTGATCGCGGCCTGCAAGGTGGCCGGCTTCGACCTGGTGATCGTCGAGACCTCCGGCATCGGCCAGGGCGACGCCGCCATCGTGCCGCACGTGGACGTGTCGATGTACGTGATGACGCCGGAATTCGGCGCCGCCTCGCAGCTGGAAAAAATCGACATGCTCGATTTCGCCGACTTCATCGCCATCAACAAGTTCGACCGCAAGGGCGCGCTGGATGCGCTGCGCGACGTCGCCAAACAGTACCAGCGCAACCGCGAACAGTGGCGCAAGCGTCCGGAAGAAATGCCGGTGTACGGCACCCAGGCATCGCGCTTCAACGACGACGGCGTGACCGCGCTGTATCAGGGCCTGCTGCCCAAGCTGGCGGAATTCGGCCTGCGCACGCAGCCGGGCAAACTGCTGCCGGCCGAGGTGCGTCATTCGAGCGGCAAGAACGTCATCGTGCCGCCGGCGCGCAACCGCTACCTGGCGGAGATCGCCGACACCGTGCGCGGCTACCATCGGCACACCCGCAAACAGGTCACGCTGGCGCGCGAGCGGCAGCAACTGAGCGAAGCCAAACGCATGCTGGCCATCGCCCACAAGAGCGCCGACTTCGACGACCTGATCTCCGAACGCGACGCCGAGATGGACGCCGGCGCCAAAAAGCTGCTGGCGCAATGGCCCGACATGCAGGCGGCCTACGCCGGCGACGACTACGTGGTCAAAATCCGCGACAAGGAAATCCGCACGCGACTGGTGCAGCACACCTTGTCCGGCACCAAAATCCGCAAGGTCGCGCTGCCGCGCTACGAAGACCATGGCGAAATCCTGCGCTTCCTGATGCTGGAAAACGTGCCGGGCTCCTTCCCCTTCACCGCCGGTGTGTTTGCCTTCAAGCGCGAAGGCGAGGATCCGACCCGCATGTTCGCCGGCGAAGGCGACGCCTTCCGCACCAACCGCCGCTTCAAGCTGGTCTCCACCGGCATGGAGGCCAAGCGCCTGTCGACCGCGTTCGACTCGGTTACGCTGTACGGCGCCGATCCCGCGCTGCGTCCAGACATCTACGGCAAGGTCGGCAACTCAGGCGTCTCCATCGCCACGCTGGACGACATGAAAGTTCTGTACGACGGCTTCAACCTGTGCAGCCCGAGCACCTCGGTCTCGATGACCATCAACGGTCCTGCGCCGACCATCCTGGCGATGTTCATGAACACCGCCATCGACCAGCAGCTCGACAAGTTCGCCGAAGAGAACCAGCGCCAGCCCACCGCCGACGAAGCGGCGAAGATCAAGGCCTGGGTGCTGCAGAACGTGCGCGGCACCGTGCAGGCCGACATCCTCAAGGAAGACCAGGGCCAGAACACCTGCATCTTCTCCACCGAATTCTCGCTGAAAGTGATGGGCGACATCCAGGAATACTTCGTCCACCACCAGGTGCGCAACTTCTACTCCGTATCGATCTCCGGCTACCACATTGCCGAAGCGGGCGCGAACCCGATCTCGCAGCTGGCGTTCACCCTGTCCAACGGCTTCACCTTCGTCGAAGCCTACCTGGCGCGCGGCATGCACATCGACGACTTCGCGCCCAACCTGTCGTTCTTCTTCTCGAACGGCATGGACCCGGAATACACCGTACTGGGACGCGTGGCCCGCCGCATCTGGGCCGTCGCCATGCGCGACAAATACGGCGCCAACGACCGCTCGCAAAAGCTCAAGTACCACGTGCAGACCTCGGGCCGCTCGCTGCACGCGCAGGAGATCGACTTCAACGACATCCGCACCACGCTGCAGGCGCTGATCGCCATCTACGACAACTGCAACTCGCTGCACACCAACGCCTACGACGAAGCCATCACCACCCCGACCGACGAATCGGTACGCCGCGCGCTGGCGATCCAGCTGATCATCAACCGCGAATGGGGCCTGGCGAAGAACGAGAACCCGAATCAGGGTTCCTTCATCATGGACGAACTGACCGACCTGGTGGAAGAAGCCGTGCTACAGGAATTCGAACGCATCGCCGAACGTGGCGGCGTGCTGGGCGCGATGGAAACCGGCTACCAGCGCGGCAAGATCCAGGAAGAGTCGATGCTGTACGAGCACCAGAAGCACGATGGCACCCTGCCTATCATTGGCGTCAACACCTTCCGCAATCCGAAAGGCTCGGAAGCGCCGGCGCAGATCGAGCTGGCGCGCTCCACCGACGACGAGAAACAATCGCAGCTCCAGCGCCTGGAGCAGTTCCACCAGCGCCACGCGGCCGATGCGCCGCAAGCCCTCGCAGCCCTGCAGCAAGCCGCGATCGACAACGCCAACGTCTTCGAAAAGCTGATGGACGCCGTGCGCGTCTGCTCACTGGGCCAGATCACCACCGCGCTGTTCGAAGTCGGCGGCCAATACCGCCGCAACATGTAAACCAAGTCGGGGGCAGAGCCGACATTCGGACACAAGCCCGGCCGTAGCAGCCACTACGGCTGGGCTTGTGTCCGAATGTCGGCTCTGACCCCGATCGTAGGTGTTTTTAGCGCTCATCAATTTCTTTCATTCCGACCTATCGAATACAGAGCTAAACTGGTTGTATATTCCAGGAGCAGATTGTGATTACGTTACAAATATCGCTACCAGAAGACCTTGCTCGCGATGCCAAAGAGATGGGCTTACTAAAGCCCGATACGATCTCGGAAATTTTGCGCAACGAAATACGTAAGCAAGCATGCAATCACTTGCTGAGTATTGCCGACGAGTTGGCGGCAACCGGGGACAAGCCCATGACCGCGGAAGAAGTGCAAGAAGAAATTCGTGCTGTTCGGAGAGAACAGCATGCGACTCGTTCTTGACACCAATACATTGGTGTCGGGGGCGCTATGGCATGGTGCTCCGCATCTGTTGCTGGAAGCCGCTCGAGATCAACGTTTCACTCTCTGCACCTGCCACGACATCCTTCTAGAACTATTATGCGTCCTTAACCGCCCGAAATTTACGGCAAGGCTTAAGCTGACTTCCATCACACCCCGCAAAATCATAAAGGAATATCTCCGCCTCGCAGTAATGATCCAGCCCCCAGTAATCATTCCGAAAATTTCCAGGGATCCGACAGATGACATTGTTGTGGCTTGCGCACTACAAGCAGGCGCTTACGCCGTTGTGTCTGGGGATAAAGACTTACTCATCCTCAAGTCCTATCAGGGCATCCATATCATCGACCCGGTAAGTGCGTTGCAACGGCTTCCTTAGCCCTCTAATCTATGGTGTCGCTTTTTTGACAAGCAGTATGTCATTTCTGGCGACCAAGCTGCTTTCTAGTTGCCATTTCTTTTTCTTGCTGCAAAACTAAACTGTTGTATTCATTTTAAGAAAAAGATTGTATTCATCCGAAACTAGCAAGGAGATTACCCTATGGATTTCATCGATCAGTTACGCGCGCTCGCCACTCGAATTGCATCATCGAAGGACGTAATCCAAACAGAAGAGGCAACGAAGAATGCCATGATCATGCCTTTCATTCAGCTCCTTGGTTATAACGTATTCGATCCAATGGAAGTAGACGACCTTTACAAATATGCAGAGCAGTTAAAGGCAACCATCTCCTATCACCTCCCCAAAGACGCGTCCTCAGCATAATCAGCCCTCTAGATGAGCTCACTGCGCGTGGCAGCTTGCTGCGCGGTAGAAGTAGAAGCCGTCGAAACCGACTGATTCCGTGGATGGCGCGAAGTGGTAGCTGAGCTCGCGCCGCTTTTCGTTGTAGCCGCTCAGGCTGCCGGCGTGCTTGCTCAGCTGTTCCTTGTACAGTTCCGCCGCGAACGGCGCTTTGCCGCCCAGCGAGACGGTCAGGATGTCGCCGTCGCGACGCCAGGCGCCCGGATTGTAGAAATCGAAGCCGCCTTTGAACAGCAGGCTGCCGTCCGATTGCAGCAGCATGCACATGGTGGGGAACTCGGTACCGGTATTCTCCAGCACCTGCACGGTGCGCACCGACGGCGTCGGTGGTGTCTGCACGCTGGCGCAGCCGCCGAGCAACAGGAACATGGTGGCGTAAGCCAGTTTAGATTTCATGCAGCAAGCGCAAGGATGTCGAAACGCTTACTTTACCCTATCAGACCGGGCAAGGGCCAACTGTGGCGCCTGGCTGCAACACCGGCTGCCACAGTTCGTGCAGTTCGCCGGCTGGCGTACCGTCCACCAGCGCCAGCAGCATTTCCACCATGCGCGCGCCGGCCTTATGGGCGTCCGGCTGGTCGATGGTGGTGACGTTGGCGCCCGCCAGTGTGTCCGACATGCAGCCCCAGACGATGACGGAGATTTCTTTGCCGATGTCGATGCCGGCATCCAGCAACGCGCGCACCGCGCCGACGCCCGATAAATGATTGTCGATGATCACCGCGGTCGGCCGCGGCGAGCAGGCCAGCAGCTGCTGCATCGCCTGATAGCCGCTGCGGCGGTCCAGCGTGTTGTCGATCAGGTAGCGCGAGTCAGGGCTCAGCCCGGCCGACATCATCGAGGCGATAAAGCTGAACTTGCGCTGCATGGCGAAGTTCAGTTCCAGCGGTGCGCTGATCAGGGCGATCCGCTGATGGCCCAGTCCCAGCAAACGTTCCATCGCCAGCCGGATGCCGGCCTCGTTGTCGTAGTCGAACCACGCATACGGCGCGCGCAGCGAGGTGCGTCCATGCGCGATGAACGGAAACTTGGCCTTGCTGAGAAAGGCGATGCGCTCGTCGTTGACCAAGGTGCGCCCCACCACCAGGCCGTCGACACGCCGCCCGCGCACGATCTGCTGATACGAGGGCTGCTCCGCCGCCGGCGACACCGGCGCGATGATCAGGTTCTTGTTCACCGCCTCCAGCGCGGCCGACATGCCCGACACCACGTCGAGGAACATGGCGTCGCCCAGGTCAGCCGCCAGCAGCGGATAGATGATGCCGAACACATTGGTGCGCCCCAGCGCCAGCGAGCGCGCCATCGGATTCGGCTGGTAGCCGACTTCGCGCGCGGCCTTCAGCACCCGCTCGCGCGTCTTGGCATTGACCTCCGGGTAACCGTTTAACGCCCGGCTAACCGTGGTCTTGGACATGCCAAGTTGATTTGCGAGGTGCGCCAGATTCATAGACGATTACTTAATGTTGACCGCTGATTATAGCGGCGGCGTCAAATCCGCCGCCACTCTGATCGACTTCCCGTTTGAAGAAATACAACATCAGCAGCACGATGCTGATCGGCACCAGGGTCAGATAGAAGGCGAAATGGCCGTTGAAGTTGCCGAACACGTAGCCGGTGATCAGCGAGCCGGTGGTGCCGCCCAGCGCCGAGAAAATCACCAGCAGGCCGGTCATGGCCGAGTGCTGATGCTTGGGCAGGGAACTCAGCATCACCGAGTTGATGCCCGGGTAGATCGGCGCCATGAACAGGCCGATCAGCGGGAACAGGAAGGTCGCCAGCGGCGCCGTCGCCCAGGTGATGTGCGGGTCGGCGATCACGTCGTGCGTCAACGGCAGCGCCAGCAGCACCATGGCGGCCATGCCCAGCACGCAGCCGTTCATCACCGGATACCAGTTCAGCTTGCGCATCAGCACACCGGCCGACAACCGCCCCGCCGCCAGGCAGGCGGCAAAGATGCTGGTCACTTCCACGCTCATCGCCGCCGGCAGCTTGAGGATTTCGTTGTTGAAGGTCGGCAGCCAGGTGCCGATGCTCTGCTCGATCAGCACATACAGGAAGGCGGTGATGATGAACACGCACACCAGCGGCTTGAAAAACAGCTTGAGCATGGCGGCGAAGTCCTCGACCAGGCCGCGTCCCTCGGGCGGCGCCGCCAGCGATTCGTTGAACGACGTCGAGAGGACCAGCAGGAACGTCAGCGCGCACAGCGCCGCCAGCACCCAGTAGGTGTGCAGCCAGCTTTGCGACAGCGGATTGTGCGAGTCGATGAAGTAGCCGAAGACCCAGTAGGCACTCAGCACGCCCAGCATGAAGAAGCCCTCCAGCAGGTTCATGGTGCTGGCGTGCTGCTTGCGGTCGGCCGCGATCAGGCCCAGGGTGGAGTACACCGACACCTTGACCAGCGCGAACGACACGCCGACGCAGAAGAACAGCAACTTGGTGGTGGCGAACGACGGCGCCAGCGGCATCGCCATGCAGGCAAAGGTGACGATGGCCAGGCCGATCAGCATGGCCTTCTTGTAGCCTATGCGCGGCAGGAACGACGCCACCAGGAACGACACCACCGCGATCGGCAGATCCTTGAAGCCTTCCAGCACGCTGGCGGCGGATTTGCTGATGCCGTAGTTGCTGATCACCTGCAGGATCACCGTCCCCACGCTGTTGAGCAGGATGGCAAAGACAAAGTAGATCAGGAATAGGGCGAATAGAATCTTATTGTTCTTCATGCTGCTGTCTCCGGAGCTTTATGTTTTAGTATGCAGCGAGATTGAATTCCTGCAGGCTGGTGATCACCACATCCGCCTCGGTCAGCACGAAGGGATGCCCGATCCCCAGTGCGAACATGCCGGCCGCCTTGATCGCCGCCACGCCGGCCACGGCATCTTCCACGCCCAGGCAATCGGCCGGCGCCACGCCCAGCTCACTCGCGGCCTTGAGGAAGATTTCCGGGTCAGGCTTGCCGCGCGCGATTTTTGCCGCATCCACCACGTAATCGAATTTGTCGGTGATGCCCAGATGCTCCAGCACCGTGAAGGCGTTCTTGCTGACCGAGGCCAGGCCGATGCGCAAGCCGGCACGCCGCACCGAATCCAGCGCCGCCACCGCGCCCGGCAGCAGGTCGGCCGAGGACATGGTGGAAATCAGCTCCTGATAATGCCGGTTTTTTTCATCGGCCAGCGCCAGCTTCTCTTCCTGCGTGTACCGGCGCGGCGACGAGGCCAGAATCAGGTCCAGGGAACCCATGCGGTCTATGCCCTTCAGGTTCTCGTTGAACGCCTGATCGAAGTGCACGCCCTGCGATTCCGCCAGCTGCTTCCACGCCAGATAGTGGTAATGGGCGGTATCGGTGATCACGCCATCCAGATCGAATATGACTGCCTTGAAGCGGCTCATGCGTAGCTCCTCGATTGCTTGGGTTGCGAGGCGGTCAGCGTCAGCTGTTCGCCGCCATGGGTAAAGTCCAGCACCTCGCCTTGCAGCAGGCTGTATTCCACCCGCCCCGCTTCGATGTGCACCTGCAGCAGCGCGCCGCGGAAGTGGATCTTGAAGGTGTAGTGCTGCCACTGCCTGGGCAACTGCGGCGCGAAGTGCAGTTCGCCGCCCAGCACGCGCATGCCGGCGAAGCCGTAGGCCACGCCCATCCAGGTGCCGGCCATGGCCGCCGTGTGCACACCGTAATGCGTGTTGCCGTGGGTGTCGTCCAGATCCAGGCGCGCGGTCTCCATGAAGTAGTCGTAGGCCTTGTCCTGATACCCCACTTCCGCCGCGATGATGCTGAAGATGCAGGACGACAGCGACGAGTCGTGCGTGGTCACCGCCTCGTAGTAATCAAAGTCGCGGCGCTTGTCTTCCAGCGTGAACTGGTCGCTGAGCAGCAGCAGCGCCAGCACCACGTCCGCCTGCTTGCACACCTGATGGCGATAGATCACCATCGGATGGTAGTTCAGCAGCAGCGGGTAATTCTCCTTCGGCGTGTTGGCGAAGTCCCAGACCTTCTTGGACAGGAAGCTGTCGTCCTGCGCATGGATCTGCAGCGCCTGGTCGTATGGCAGATGCATCAGCGATGCGGCGCGGCGCCATTGTGCCGGCTCGTTGGCGTCCAGTGCCATGGCGGCGGCGATGCGCGCGAATTCTTCTGGCGCATCCGCCTGCAACCGCTCCGCGATCGACGCCGCGAAGTTCAGGTGCATCTGCGCCATGGCGTTGGTGTAGTAGTTGTTGTTGACCAGCGCCGTGTACTCGTCCGGACCGGTCACCTGGTTGATGCAGAAGCGGCCCTCGCGGTCGTAGGAGCCGATGCCGGCCCAGATGCGCGCCGTCTCCATCACGATCTCGGCGCCGTACTTGACCAGGTATTGCTGGTCGTCCGTGGCTTCCATGTACATCTTGATCGAATACGCGATGTCGGCATTGATATGGTACTGCGCGGTGCCGGCCGGGAAGTAGGCCGAGCATTCCTCGCCGGCGATGGTGCGCCACGGGTACAGTGCGCCGATGTCATGCGACATCTGGCGCGCGCGCTCGCGCGCCTTGGGCAGGCCGGCGTAGCGGTATTCCAGCAGCTTGCGCGCGATCTCCGGCTTGGAATACAGGAAGAACGGGAAGATGTAGATTTCCGTGTCCCAGAAATAGTGGCCCTCGTAGCCCTCGCCGGTCACGCCCTTGGCCGAGATATTGGTCTTGCCGTCGCGGCCCACCGACTGCAGCAGGTGGAACTGATTGAAATGCATGCCCTGCTGCAGCGCGTCGTCGCCGGCGATCTGCACGTCGGCCTGCTGCCAGAAGTCGGCCAGGTAGCGCGCCTGCTCCACGCACAGCGCCTCGAAGCCGGCCGCCTTGGCTTCGGCCAGCGTGGCGCGGCTGTGCGGCAGCAGCTCGTCGGCCGCGTAGTCGCGCGACGAATGATAGCTGCCGAATTTATCCAGACGCGCCGACTGGCCGGACTTCAGCGGCAGTTCCCAGGTCTGCGTCAGACGCAGACCTTCCTGTTCCTGCACCGGCGCCTGCGCGCGTTCGGCGGTGATCACCGTCTCGGTGGCGCTGACCAAAGTGAAGCCGCTGTTGTGCGTCTTCTGCACCAGCGCCGCGAAACCGTCCTGCTGTTCGACGCCGATCAGATGCAGCGTCGGGCCGGACACGGCCGAGCCCACGCGCGGATCGTCGCCCGCTTCGATATTCTTCACCGCGCCATCGAGCGCCGCCACCAGCCGGATGGTGCCGTCGAAGTTCAGCGCGGTCACCTCGAACTGCTGCGCGAACAAATGCTTGTTGTTGAAGCAGACCAGGCGCCGGCTGCGGACCGCGATGCGGCGGCCGGACGGCGAGGTCCACTCCAGCGTGCGCGCCAGCACGCCGGTGCGGAAGTCCAGCACACGCTCATACGCATCCACGCTGCCGGTCAGCAGATCGAAGCGCTCGTTCTCCAGCCACAGTTCGACGCCCTTCGCGTTCGGCACGTTCAGCATGAACTGGTTGATCTTGGCCAGGCCGTACGCCGTCTCCGGATAGGTGATCGGCTCCGATTCGTAAAAGCCATTCAGATACGTGCCGTCCAGCGACGTGCCGGCCGGGCCGCTGTAGCCTTCCTCGCCGGTGCCGCGCAGGCCGATGTAGCCATTCCCCAGCGCGAACAGGGTCTCGTCGAGAAAATGGGACTGGGTGTCGAAAGCGGTCTCCCGGATGCACCAGGCGTCAAGCGGATAGGTGTGTTGTTGCACAGCGAATTCCTCAGATAGCGATTCAAAGCGGTTTGAATTTCAAAATACACCGGTTCTCATCGGGTTTTTAGCGTATTTCGGGAAAAACTAGGTCTGGCGTACCATCAGCGTGGTCGGCAGCATTTCGGAAGCGACCGGGTGGCCCTCGATCAGGCCCAACATCTTCTTGGCCAACAACACGCCGCCATCGCGCAGATACTGGTGCACGCTGGTCAGCGGCGGCACGAAACTGGCCGCGCCGGGCGTATCGTCATAGCCGATGACGGAGACATTCTCCGGCACCCGCAAATTCTTCTCGGCCAGCGCGCGGATCGCGCCCATGGCCAGCAAGTCACTGGCGGCAAACACGCCGTCGAACGGCGCGCCCTTCTTCCTCAGCAGCGACGAAATGCTGTCGAAGCCGGCCTCGAAGGTGAATGCCTTGGGCCGGATGATGTGCACCGTCGCCCGTCCCCCCATCGCGTCGATGAAGCCGGCGCAGCGTTCCTGCACCTCGGCGTGATCGACGTCGCCGAGGAACACCAGCTTCTGGCGGCCCTGCGCGATAAACCGTTCAGCGGCGCTGATGCCGCCCTTCCGGTTGTCGGAGCCGACCACGATGTAGTCGGTGTCCGCTTCCGGCGCGCCCCAGACCACCAGCGGCATGCCGGTTTGTTGTAAAGCGTGCACAGCCTCGCTGTGCGAACCCTGGCCCAGCAGGATCAGGCCGTCGGCGCCCATCACCGGCGCCGTGTTCATCAGCTGCTTGGAGGTCAGCACCACGCTGTAGCCGGCCGTGGTCAGTTCCTGCGTGATGCCGCCCAGCAGCTCCAGCGGATACGGATCGGACATCGGCCGGCCGCGCACAGGTGTCATTTCCACCACAACCGCCACCGAATAACTGCGTCCCATGCGCAGATTGCGCGCGCTGACGTTGAGACGGTAGCCCTGCTGCTCGGCCAGCGCCCGGATCTTTTCCCGCGTCTCCACCGTCACCAGCGGACTGTCGCGCAAGGCCCGCGACACGGTGATTTTCGAGACGCCGGCCAGCTTGGCCAGGTCTTCCATCGTCAGCGCCGTGTCGCTTTTGCGGGCTGCATTCTTATTCGCGGGCATCGTTGTTCTAAAGGTAAAAATCAGGGTCGGCGCACGCATTATGACAGAATTTTGAAATTTGTCGCGGAAAATGACATCGATAACATTTCAATTGACATCGATAACATTTCTTGTTTCAATGGCTAATCTTCACATTTATGCATGAAGATGGGGATGGAGGCTGCCACGCTGGCGACTGCCGTCCAGGAGACGAAGTATCCTAATAAGAAAGCCCAGACACGATGAAAAACCCGTTCCTGCCATCGGCCATTGCGGCCGCAGTCCTGACTCTGCTCAACCAGACCGCCGCCCAGGCCCAGACCACCGAACCGGCCGCCGCCGGCGACACCAGCGCGCAAGCGGCGCCGACCCAGGAAGTTGCCAAGGAAATCCAGCAAGTGGTCGTCACCGGCGTCGCTTCGGCGCGCGGCGTGCGCAAGGTCGATTCGGCCTTCTCGATCACCACCGCCAACGAAGAACAGCTGAAACAGGCCGCGCCGAGCAGCACCGCCGACATCATGAAAATCGTCCCGGGCGTGTACGCCGAATCGACCGGCGGCCAGTCGGGCGCCAACATCGAAGTGCGCGGCTTCCCGTCGGGCAGCGATTCGCCCTTCGTTTCGGTGCAGCTGATGGGCAACCCGATCTACCCGCCGCCGACCCTGTCGTTCTTTGAAGGCTCGTCGGCGTTCCGCCTGGACGACACCGTCGAGCGCGTGGAAGTGCTGCGCGGCGGCCCGTCGACCATCTGGTCCAACGGCCAGCCCGGCGCCACCATGAACTTCATCCTCAAGGAAGGCACGGACACGCCGGAAGGCACGGTGCGCTTCACTACCGGCACCGGCAGCCTGCGCCGCGTCGACATGTACTACGGCGGCAAGATCAGCGATGGCTGGTACGGCTCGGTGGGCGGCTTCTACCGCAAGACCGACGGCGTGCGCGACGCCGGCTTCCCGGCCGACGACGGCCACCAGATCACCGCCACCCTGACCCGCAAGCTGGACCAGGGCAAGCTGACCATCTATGCCCGCAACACCGACGACAAGAACGCCTTCTACACCGGCGTTCCGCTGATCTCCAGCAACAACGGCCGCACCATCAGCGCCTTCCCCGGCTTCGACCCGCTGACCGGCACCCTGATGAGCGGCGAAATGCGCAACTTCACCATCGAGGCGGGACCGGGCAAGACCTTGACCAAGGACCTGGCCGACGGCCGTGGCCTGAAAGCCACCGTGTTCGGCGCCGACTTCGACCAGAAGGTCGGCGACTGGTCCATCTCGAACAAGTTCAACCGCTTCGATGGCGACCTGAATACCGTCGCCATGTTCACCGGTAACAACCCCTTGTCGATGAATGACTACCTCAAGAACGCCATCGCCGCGGCCAACGGCAATGCGGCGGTGGTCGCCGCGGCCGGCGGCGTGGCCACCGCGGGCACCGCCTCGTTCGTGCATGGCGGCGCGGTCGACGGCAACCAGCAGGTGGTGCAGGCCGGTCTGTGGGCGGTCGAAAAGCAGCTGCGCTCCTTCACCGACGAACTGCGCGTCAGCAAGGACCTGGGCGGCGGCCACACGGTCACCGTGGGCGGCTACTTCGCCGACTACTCTTCGCACGACGTCTGGTATCTGGGCAACAGCCACCTGATGACGGCCCAGCCGCAGGCCAGCCTGATCAACGTCACCCTCAACAACGGCGTGATCGTGTCGAAGAACGGCACCGACGGCAACATCAATTACGCGCCGGTGGCTTCGTATGACGGCCGCAACACGGCCGGCTTCATTTCGGACGACTGGCAGGTCAACGACAAGATCAAGGTCGATTTCGGCGTGCGCCATGAACAGCAAAAGATCAGCGGCACGATCTCCAACCTGACGTCGGCCGACACCGACAACAACATCCTGACCGTCTACAACAACGGCACCTCGATGCCGAACGGCAGCAACACCTACCTGAGCCGCACCGACAGCGCGAATTCCTTCACCGTCGGCGGCAACTACAAGCTGGGCAAGAACTCCTCGGTGTTCGTGCGCGCCAACCGTGGCCATACCTTCATCTCGTTTGATGACATGCGCGGCGTGGGCAACCAGGCCGACGTGAACAACCACGGCATCCTGCCGACGCCGAAGGTCAGCCAGTATGAAGTCGGCTTCAAGACCGCGACGCAGCTGTACACCGCCTACATCAACGCCTTCCACACCGATTTCGACGGCATCGCCTTCACGCAGATCCTGACCGACGGCAGCGAGCTGCACCGCATCAGCGGCTCCAAGGGCAATGGTCTGGAATTCGAACTGGCCGTGCGTCCGATCGACAACCTGCAACTGGCGCTGACCGGCGATTACCAGAAGTCCGAGTACAAGGACAATCCTGACACCGCCGGCAAGACCGTGCAGCGCCAGCCGAAGCTGCAGTTCCGCTTCACCCCGACCTACCGCATCCCGTTCGGCGAGGGCAATTCGGCCAAGCTGTACGGCACCTACACCTCGATCGGCTCGCGCTGGGCGGACCAGTTGAACCAGCAATACTTGCCGGCGTACCACACCTTCGACGCCGGCGTGCTGTTCGAGCTCGGTGAAAAAATCGAAGTGCGCCTGGCCGGCACCAACCTGAACAACGAGCTGGGCCTGACCGAAGGCAACTCGCGTCTGACCACCGGCAATGTCGGTCCGATCAACGCCCGTCCGCTGTTCGGCCGCACCTGGGAAGCGTCGCTGCTGTACCGCTTCTAAACGTCCCCTACCCTCTCGCAGGCAAGGCGCGGTCGGCCTTGCCTTTTTTATCTTTGTGGTCTAATCTACAATAAATGAATTCGCGACCTGGGGGAAGATATGGCCACGTTTTTGTCCGTCAATGCACTGCAAGCTTCGGTTGCCCAGGCTGAAAGGCAGGTGCAACAGGGACAGACTCGGGTGGCGCAGGACGCGGCCAGGCTGGACGCCAGCCGCAACCAGCTGGCGCAGGAAAGGCAGCGGCTGAGCGACACCGAGCGCGAGAGCAATCAGGCCAGCGCGGCGCAACAAGCGTCCACGCCCAGCATCAATCTGGACCGTGCCATCGAAAAACCGTCACGCCCGGCGCAGCAGCTGCCGGCATCCCGGCCGCAGGTGAATACCCTGGGCCAGGCCCTCGGCAAGTTCATCAACGTGACCGCCTGATCAGGCGGTGGCGAGCTTTTCCCGCTGCGCCAGCGGCTCCCACCATTTTTCGGTCGCCAGCGGCTGGCGGATATCCAGCCGCTGGCCGATTTCCGGCGTGGCGATCGGCCGGCGACGCTCGACCGCCAGTTGAGTGATGCGGTCGAACGGATCATGCCAGGCATGCAGCGACAAATCGAAGGTGCCGTTGTGGATCGGCAGCAGCACCTTGCCGTTCAAATCGAGGTGCGCCTGCAACGACTCTTCCGGCTGCATATGCACATCGGGCCACTGCGGATCGTATGCGCCGGTCTCCACCATCGTCAGATCGAAGGGGCCGTAACGCCGGCCGATCTCCTTGAAACCATCGAAATAGCCGCTGTCGCCGCTGAAGAAAATCCGCGTGCCGCGGTCTTCGATCACGAACGAGGCCCACAGCGTCTTGTTGCGGTCGCCCAGGCCGCGGCCCGAGAAATGCTGGGCCGGCGTGGCCACCAGCTTGAGGCCGGCGACCAAGGTCATCTGCCACCAGCTCAGTTGCTGCACCTTTTTCTTCGGGATGCCCCAGGCGACCAGGCGGTCGCCCACGCCCAGCGGCGTGATGAAATGCTCGGTCTTCTCCGCCAGCTTCAACACCGCCGCCTTGTCCAGGTGGTCGTAATGGTCGTGCGACAGGATGATGCCCTTGATCGGCGGCAGCTCGTCGATGCTGATCGGCGGCTGGTGGAAACGCTGCGGCCCGGCCCACTGCACCGGCGACGCGCGCTCGGAAAACACCGGATCGGTCAGCCAGAAGTGACCGTTCAGCTTCAGCAGCACGGTCGAGTGGCCGAGGCGGAACAGGCTGCGATCCGGAGCATCCATTAACTGCTGCTGCGTGATCGCGTGAACGGGAATGGCGACGCTGGGCACGGTGTCCTTCGGCTTGTCGAAGGCAAAGCGCAGCATGATGCCCAGCGTCTTGAGGAAGCCCATCTTGTGCATCTTCACCGGATTGCGGAAACGGCCGTCACGCGTGCGCGGCGCGCTCGGCACGGACAGCCCGTCAAGCCCATCGAGGGCGCTATCGGCGATGACAGATGGATAAGTCATGTTGGGACTCCAATCAAAAATGTACACTACACAGTGTAGTTCTATTTTTTGGAAAAGTAAACTAGCCGGTGTAAAATATAAGCATGAACGCGCCCCTCAAACTCACCGACCGCAAGCGCCAGGCCATCATTGATGCCGCCATTGCCGAGTTCCGCGCCAGCGGCTTCGAAGCCACCAGCATGGACAAGATCGCCGCCACGGCCGGCGTCTCCAAACGCACCGTTTACAACCATTTCCCCAGTAAAGACGAACTCTTCGCTCAAATATTGCATGAGTTATGGAATAGTTCCGCCGCGATGGCGCCGCCGCCCTACGACCCGGCCCTGCCGCTGCGCCAGCAGCTGCTGGACGTGATGAAACGCAAAATGGATTTACTGCGCGACGATTACTTCCTCGACCTGGCGCGCGTGGCCATCGCTGAAGCCATCCATTCGCCCGAGCGGGCGCAGGAAATGGTGGCGCGGCTGAACGTGAAGGAAGAAGCCGTCACCACCTGGCTGCGCGCGGTGCAGGCGGACGGCAAGCTGCTCAAGGCCGATCCGGTGATCGCCTCGCAGCTGTTGCAGGGGGCGCTGAAGACTTTCGCGTTCTGGCCGCAGGTGACCATGGGCCAGCCGCCGCTGGACCCGGCCATGCAGGAAAAAGTGGTGGGAACGACCGTCGAGATGTTCCTGGCCTACGCCGGCTAGGCGAAACTCACCGCATAAATCGGCGGCAGGTGCGCCGACAGCGGCTGCCACTGGCCGCCGGCGTCTTCCGACACCCAGGCATTGCCGGTGGTCGAGCCCATCAGCAGAAGCTGGCCGTCCGCGCTGACCGCCAGGCCATGGCGATAGATCAGATCGTAACAGTGCTGCTGCGGCAAGCCGCCGCGCCAGGCGGTGAAATGCCGGCCGCCGTCGGTAGTGCGCGTCACCGCCAGGCCGGCGCGCGGCGGGATGCGCTTGCTGTCGGCCTCGGCCGGCACAAACCAGGCCGTCTCGCCGTCGTGCGGGTGCACCGCGGTGACGAAGCCGAAATTCGACACCGGCGCGGCCGGCCGGATCTCAGTCCAGCTGGCGCCATTGTCGACGCTGCGCCAGATGCCGTTGTGATGCTGGCACCACAGCTTGTCCGGCTCGGCCGCGCAGCGCACGATGCAGTGCGGATCCTGCACCGCCTGTTCGCCGGCCAGCTCGGGCGGCATATACGCCGCGTTCATGCCCTTGGCGCGCAGCGACCAGCTGGCGCCGCCGTCGTTCGTCAGCCAGGCGCCGCCGCAGGACACGCCGACGATCAGCGAATCGCTGTCGCGCGGATCGACGCAGATGCTGTGGATGCCGGGCACCTCGTAGCCGCCGCCCATCCATTGCGCGCGCTCCGGCACGTTCCACAGCGCGTCGACCAGCCGCCAGCTGTCGCCGCGGTCGTCGGAGCGGAACAGCCCGCCCGGCAGCGTGCCGGCCCACAGCACGCCCGGCTGGTCGGGTCCGCCGGCCGCCAGGCTCCAGATCTGCCGCACCTTCCATTCGACCGGATCGCTGCTGTCGGCCGGCTTGGGCGGAAACGCCGGCGTGGCGATCTCGGTCCACTCGGCGCTGCCGGGGTCGCGCCGGTGCAGCTTGGCGCCGAAATGGCCGAGATGCAGCGCCGCGTACACGCTGCCGTCGCGCCGGTCCGGCAACACCATCGACACCGGATCGCCGAGGAAATGCTGGCGGTCGAACAACCACGCCTCATGGGTACGGTAGAGCTCGAACAACCCCTTGCGGGTCGCGATATAGGCGCGGTCGGACATATCAGCCTCCTGACAGAGCTTGCAGAATATAGACTTGGGATTCGGGCCGGAGCGCATCGTCGAGCCGGCGCGGATCGCGGGCCCGCTGGCCGTCGATGAAGATCACGACGTTCTCGCGCAGGTGTCCCTGCTCGTCGAGCACGTAGCCGCGCAAGCGCGTATGCACGGCGAAACAGGCATCGAGGGCGCTGCGCAGATCGTCGGCCCGGGTCTCCACCTGCGGCACGGTCATGAAGCGCCCCAATTGTTGGGTAAAAATCAGTTGCGCCATCGTTGTTCTTATCGAATTGGCTCTGCCACCGATTCTATTCCGATAGCGCTAAAATGAAAACGCCTCAATGACCGGAGCCCTGCATGTCGATCACACCGCAACAACTGGAAGTTTTGATGCAGGAAGTGGAACAGGAAGACCCCATCGATTTCGCCGACCTGCCGTTCGACGAACACGAACTGCGCGGCCTGATCGCCAACCACCTGTGCGAGATGGCCGACGCGATGGACAATTTCAGCGAGGAAGACCGCCAGCTGACCATGCTGGCCGTCGCCGCCAAGCTGGTGCTGGAAAACCTGGTCCTCAATGTACAACTGCTGAGACGGCACGGCGTGCCGCTCAGCGATACCACGGAAGCCTTGCTGGACCGCCTCCGCAAGGGAGGCGGCCAGGCCGGTTAGGCGGCGCGCGGGAAATCGATATCGGTCACATTCACCCGGTTGAACAGGTTGGTGAAGGTGATCGACGCGATCGCCAGCAGGGTGTCGACGATCTGCGCATCGGTGTAGCCGGCGTCTTTCACCGCCTGCACCACCTCGGCCGGCACGTCGCCGCTGGTGGTCACCACGGTGTGGACAAAGGTCGCCAGCGCATCGGTGCGGGCGTCGCCTGTCGGATTACCGTGACGGACGTTCTTGATCGCGTCGGCGCTCAGGCCGGCCATGCCGCCCATCAGCGTGTGCGCGGCCAGGCAGTAATCGCACTGCGCATCCTGGCTGACGGCCAGCTTGATCACCTCGATTTCCTTGCCGCTGATGCTGGATTTTTTCAGCGCCGCATCCAGGTTCAGGGCGGCTTCCAGCGCCAGCGGGCTGTTGTTGCCGATGGCAGCGTAGGCATTCGGCACTTTGCCGATCGCGCCCTTGATGGCGGTGAACAGTTGGGCAGCCTGGCCGGTAGCTTGCGAGACGGGTTGGTTGAACAGACGGGACATGATGTGTTTCCTTTCAAAAGTGATTTGGTATGGAAACAGTGTATGCCTTGGCCTTGCGATCCTGAATGCCTGAAATGCTCTACAATTTGCTTTATCGTCTCAACGGAAAATTATGGATACGCTCAGCCATTTGCTCTCCCTGTACCCGGTGCGCACCGCGCTGGACGTGCGCTGCCGCTTCGGCGCGCCCTGGGTGCTCGACCATGACGGCACGCCGACCGGCGTCGCCCCCTACCATCTGATCGTGCGCGGCGAAGCGCTGGCCGACGGCCCGGGCGTCGACCAGCGGCTGCTGAAGGCGGGCGACATCATCGTCTTCCCGCACGGCAGCAAGCACCGTTTGCACATCGGCGATCCCGCGCGGGTCAGCCAGGAGACCGCCGAGCCCGGCCTGCTGCGCAATGTCCGCAACGAGGGCGACGGGCCGCAGACCGACATTCTGTGCGGCGAATTCCGCTTCGATGAAGACGGCAGCGCCGGCCTGCTGGCGGCGCTGCCGCCGGTGGTGGTGGTGTGCACCAACTGGCCCGACGCACGCAGCCTGCGCCAACTGATCGACATGCTGCAGGCCGAAGCGGAAGCGCCGCGTGGCGGCTCGGAAGCCATCGTGCGCCAGCTGGCCTCGGCCTTGTTCGCGCTGCTGATCCGCACCTGGCTGGAACAGGCGCTGTCGATTCCCGGGCTGTTCGGCGTGCTGGCCGAACGGCGCCTGCAGGCCGCGCTGAACAGCATGCTGACCGCGCCGGAAAAGCCATGGACCCTGGAAGAACTGGCCGAGCTCAGCCACATGTCGCGCGCCACCTTCGCGCGCCTGTTCAAGCAGGCGGCCGACGCCACCCCGGCCGACGTCCTGACCCAGCTGCGCATGGCGCGCGCCGCGCGCCTGCTGGACGAGGGCCGGCAGGCCGGTCTGGTCGGCGAAGCGGTCGGTTACCAATCCGAAGCCGCCTTCAACCGCGCCTTCAAGCGCCAATACGGCGTCGGCCCCGGCGCCTACCGCCGCCGCGAGGCCTAATCCGGGGTCAGGTCTTCCATTGCGTCACGAGCCCAGCCGTAGTGAACGCTACGGCTGGGCTCGTGACGCAATGGAAGACCTGACCCCGGAGTTGGCGGCCGGGGCTTCGATGGTGAGGTCGGACTCGGCGATGGCCACGCAGGGCAGGATGTAGCCTTCGCGCTTTTCGTCGAGGCTCAGGCCCGGCCAGTCGGTCTTGTAGCGCACCGCGCCGCTGGTCGACAGGCAGATGCAGGTGCGGCAGGTGCCGTTGCGGCACGAGCTCGGCAGGCGGATGCCGGCCCGTTCGGCCGATTCCAGTACCGTCGCCGGCGCATCCGTGACGAAGGTCCAGCCCTGCCCTGCCAGTGTCACCGTGTATGCCATGCGCGCCTTCCTGTCGAAAGCGCCATCATATCAAGCCTGCAGCTGCAGCCGCGGTTTGGCGCCGGGCGCAGCACGCCGCGGCGGCTGATGGCCGGCCTGCTGCAGCTTGAACACCGCCATCGCCTGTGACACACAGCGCGTCTGCTGCGCCAGGTTGCCGGCCGCCGCCGCCGCCTGCTCCACCAGCGCGGCGTTCTGCTGCGTGATGTCGTCGATCTTGATCACGGCGTCGTTGACCTGGCCGATGCCGCAACTCTGCTCGCGCGTGGAGTCGGAAATCTCGCCCATCACTTTCGACACCCGGCACACCGATTCGATCACTTCGTTCATGGTGACGCCGGCGCTGTTGGTCAGCGCGGTGCCGGCCTGCACCTTCTCGAGGGAGTTGTCGATCAGTTCCTTGATTTCCTTGGCGGCCGTGGCCGAACGCTGGGCCAGGCCGCGCACCTCGCTGGCCACCACCGCGAAGCCGCGTCCCTGCTCGCCGGCGCGCGCCGCCTCCACCGCCGCGTTCAGCGCCAGGATGTTGGTCTGGAAGGCGATGCCGTCGATCAGGCCGATGATGTCCAGGATCTTGTTGGACGAGGTGCTGATGTCGCCCATGGTGGACACCACCTGCGACACGATGCTGCCGCCCTGCGTCGCCACCTCGCGCGCGCGTTCGGCCAGTTCGTTGGCGCTGGCCACGCTGGTGGCGCTCTGCTGTACCGTGGCCGTCAGCTGCTCCATGCTGGACGCGGTCTGCTGCAGGCTGGAGGCCTGCGATTCGGTGCGCCCCGACAGATCCATATTGCCGTCGGCGATTTCGCCGGTGGCCACCGAGATCTCGTCGAAGTTGGCGCGCACGTCGCCGATGATGCTGTGCAGGTTGATATTGGTCTGCCGCAGCGCCGCCAGCAACTGGCCCACTTCGTCGTCGCGCCGCACGTCGATCGACGCGGTCAGGTCGCCGCCCGCCATCATGCGCGCGCAGCGTGTCGCCTGGCGCAGCGGCAGCGCCACATTCGCATACAGGCTGCGGCCGAAGGCCAGCATGCCCAGCATCGCCGCCACGGCGGCCGCGCCCAGCCAGCCGTGCGCCTTGACGGCCGTGGCGTCGTCCATCGCCAGCAGCATGATCGACAGCAGCGCCAGCACGCCCACCAGCAGGCTGGTGGCGGCGGCGATTTGCGTGGCCAGCGACATGCGCATCGTTTCCCGCAGCCGCGCCGCCAGCCCGGTCGATATCGCCCGGCCATTGACGATGCGCAGGCGGCGCGGATTGCCGCCCTTGATTTCGCGGTAAAGCGCATCGGCCTCGCGCACCTGCTGGCGCGACGGCTTGGTGCGCACCGACAGATAGCCCACCGGCTTGCCGTTCTCGATGACCGGCGTGACGTTCGCCAGCACCCAGTAGAAATCGCCGTTCTTGCAGCGATTCTTCACCAGCCCGGTCCACGGCATGCCGCTGCGGATGGTGGCCCACAGGTCGGCAAACGCCTCGGCCGGCATGTCGGGATGCCGCACGATATTTTGCGGCGCGCCGATCAGCTCTTCCTCGGTAAAGCCGCTGACTTCGATGAAGTACGGATTGGCGTAATTGATGTTGCCCTGTAAGTCGGTGCTGGAGACGATGGTGCGGCCATCCTCCATCAGATACTCGTTCGATGTGACCGGCGTATTAACGCGCATGGCAGGCTCCTATACTTGTTGTTGGGGATAAGTAGGGAGGCGAACCGGGGTTTGGGGGGCGCCACGCTCAACAATAGCTAATTTTCCATGCGGAAAATTCACCAATTGTCGCAACGCCCCAAATTACAACAGGGAAGTCAGTCAGGTTTGAAGTTCTGCCCCAGCGACATTGGTTTGTTCAACAAGATTGTCTGCGGGTTGCGGCAGATGATTACCAGCACCACGATGGTGGCCAGATACGGCAGCATCGACAGGAACTCGGACGGTATCGCCAGCCCCATGCCCTGGCCGTGGAACTGCAGCACCGTCACGCCGCCGAACAGATAGGCGCCGATCAGCACCCCGCGCGGCTTCCAGGTGGCGAACACCACCTGCGCCAGCGCGATCCAGCCGCGTCCCGCCGTCATGCCTTCCACCCACATCGGCGTCAGTGCCAGCGACAGATAGGCGCCGCCCAGCCCCGCCAGCGCGCCGCCGAACAGCACCGTGCCGTAACGCAGACCGATCACCGGGAAGCCGATCGCGTGCGCGCTGTGCGGCGACTCGCCGACCGCGCGGATGATCAGCCCGAGCCGCGTGCGCGCCAGCATCCAGCCGATCGCCAGCACCAGCAGTACCGAGGCGTACACCATCGCGTCGAAGCGGAACAGCAGCGGCCCGATGAACGGCAGCTCGGACAGCACGGGCAAGTGCAGGTGCGGCATGGGCTGCACCGTCTGGCCGACGAAGCCGCGCCCGAGGAAGGCCGACACGCCGATGCCGAACAGGGTCAGCGCCAGTCCGGTCGCCACCTGGTTGGTCTGCAGCGTCAGCGCCAGGAAGCCGAAGACCAGCGCCATCGCCATGCCGGCCGCCGCCGCCGCCAGCAGGCCGATGACCATGCTGCCGCTACCCAGCGTGACGCCGAAGCCGACCACCGCGCCGACCAGCATCATGCCCTCCATGCCCAGATTGAGCACGCCGGAACGCTCGGTCACCAGCTCGCCCATCGACGCCACCACCAGCGGTGTCGCCGCGCCGGCGGTGCTGGCCAGGAAAGCGATCAACAATTCAGTCGTCATCATGCTGGAACTCCCACGGCGCGTTTATGCGGTTTGAAGCGATAGTGGATGAACAGGTCGGCCGCCAGCAGGTAGAACAGCAGCAGTCCCTGGAAGATGCCGGTGATGGCCGACGGCGCCTGCAGCTCGATCTGCGCCGTCTCGCCGCCGATGTACAGCAGCGACATCAGCAAGGCCGACAGCACCACGCCCAGCGGATGCAGCCGCCCGACATATGCGACGATGATGGCGGCGAAGCCGTAGCCCGGCGACACCGACGGCTGCAATTGGCCCAGCGGCCCCGCCACTTCGCCCACGCCGGCGATGCCGGCCAGCGCGCCGCTGACCATGAACGCCAGCCACACGTTGCGCGGCTCGCTGAAGCCGGCGTACAGCGCCGCCGCCGGCGCCATGCCGCTGACCTGCATGCGGTAGCCGGCGAAGGTATGGCGGCAGAAGAACCACGCCGCCGCCGCCGCGATCAGCGACAGGATGAAGGCGGCGTTGACGCGCAAGCCTTCCAGCAGCAGCGGCAGCGTGGCCGATTCGCTGAACATCTTCGATTGCGGGAAGTTGTAGCCGGCCGGATCGCGCATCGGGCCGTGCACCAGGTAGCTGAGCAGATGGTAGGAGGTATACACCAGCATCAGGCTGACCAGGATCTCGCTGGTGTTGAAGCGCGTGCGCAGCAGCGCCGGTATCGCCGCCCACAGCATGCCGCCCAAGGCGCCGGCCAGCAGCATCAGCGGCATCACCCACCACGCCTGCACCTCGTCGAAATACAGCGCCACCGCGCCGGCGCAGATTGCGCCGACGGTCAGCTGGCCATCGGCGCCGATGTTGTTGACGTTGGCGCGGAAGCCGATCGCCAGGCCGACGCCGCACAGGATCAGCGGCGTCGCCTTCAGCAGCAGCTCGCCCACGCCATACAGCGTGGTCCACGGCTTGATGAAATAGACGTAAAACGCATGCAGCGGTGCCTGCCCCAGAAAGAAGAACAGCAGCGAGCCGGAAGCCAGCATGGCCAGCGCCGCGAGCAGCGGCGACGCCAGCATCATGCGGCGCGAGGGTTCGGGACGTCGTTCAAGCCTGGACATATTCTGGCACTCCCTGGTAGTCGAAATCGCCGCTCATCCACACGCCGATCTGGTTGATGCTGGTGCCGGCCGCCGGCACCGCGCGCGACAGGCGGCCGTCCGCCAGCACGGCGATGCGGTCGCTCATCATGAACAGCTCATCCAATTCCTCCGACAGCACCAGCACCGCCACGCCCTGGTCGCGCATGTCGATGATGGCCTGACGTATCAGCATGGCGGCGCCGATGTCCACGCCCCATGTCGGCTGGGCGAACACCATCACCTTCGGCGCCAGCATGATTTCGCGGCCGACGATGAACTTCTGCAGATTGCCGCCCGAGAGCGACGCCGCCGCCGACTGCGCGCCGCCGCACTTGACCTTGAAGCGTTCGATCACCTGCTGCGCGAACGCCCGCACCGCGCCGCGCTGTATCAACCCACGCCGCACCATGCCGGTCCGCGCCGCCGGCACGTAGCCGGTCAGCAGGGCGTTATCGGCCAGCGACAGATCGGGCGCGGCGCCGCGTCCCAGCCGTTCTTCCGGCACGAAGCCGAGTCCGAGCTGGCGGCGTTGCGCCGCGTCGAGCGCGCCGACGTCGCGCTGCCCCAGCCTGATGGTCCCCTCGCGCGCACCCAGCGTGCGCTCGCCGGAAATGGCCTTCAGCAGCTCCTGCTGGCCGTTGCCTGAAATGCCGGCGATGCCGACGATCTCGCCGCTGCGCAGCGTCAGGCAGATATCCTTGAGCCTGGTGCCGAACGGATCGTCGCTCGGCACATTGAGTTTGTCCAGCGCGAGCAGCGCCTCACCCGGCTCGCGCGGCTGCTGCACGCAGACCGGCAGCTCGCGGCCTATCATCAGCTCGGCCAGCGATTTGGCGCTTTCCTGCTTCGGCAGCGCCGTGCCGGAGACACGGCCGGCACGCAGCACGGTGGCCTTGTCGCACAAGGTCTGGATTTCGTCGAGCTTGTGACTGATGTACAGGATGCTGACGCCTTCCGCCGCCAGCCGCCGCAGCGATTCGAACAGCTTGAGCACCGCGTCCGGCGTCAGCACCGAAGTCGGCTCGTCCATGATCAGCAGCCGCGGCGACTGCAGCAGGCAGCGCACGATCTCCACCCGCTGCCGTTCGCCCACCGACATGCTGTGCACCAGCCGCTGCGGATCGAGCGGCAGGCCATACTGCTCGGAGACGGCGCGGATACGCGGCGCCAGCGCGGCGGGCGACGCCTTCTCATCCAGCGCCAGCGCGATGTTCTCCGCCACCGTCAGCGTCTCGAACAGGGCGAAGTGCTGGAACACCATGCCGATGCCCAGCTTGCGCGCATCGTGCGGCGAGTGGATGTGCACCTGGCGGCCCTCCCACATGATCTGGCCTTCGTCCGGTTTCACCACGCCGTAGATGATCTTCATCAGCGTGCTCTTGCCGGCGCCGTTCTCGCCCAGCACGGCGTGTATCTCGCCCGGCATGACGGTCAGGTTGACGTCGGCGTTCGCCACCACCGAGGGATAGATCTTGGCGATGCCGAGCATCTGCAAGCGCGGTTCTGTCATCGGTCCGTTCCCTTCATCGTATACAAATCGGATACATCGGAAGACGCAATTAGCATGCCACGCGCCTGTGGCGCCGCCGCGCCGTTTTAGCCTGCTGCCTGCACTAAAGAGGGATGCCGGGTCACCAAAATCGTGCGCATGGCAGCACGAACAAAGTCATTTCGTACACAATACACCCGGTAGATTTGTACACGAGTTAGCACGCTTTCTGCTTAATACCCAGCCAGCCCCACTGACACGGAGTTCAACATGCCCCACAAGCGCAAGGCCGACCAAGCTGCAGTCAAGCGCGGTACCACCGCCATCGACATGCGCATCTACAAGGCGGTGGTCAACGCCGTCATGAGCCACCGTCTGCCGCCCGGCACCCACCTGGGCGAGGCGGATTTCTGCGAGCTGTATCAGGTCAGCCGCACCACCGTGCGCAAGGCGCTGCAACGGCTGGCGCACGACCACATCATCGAACTGCGGCCCAACCGCGGCGCGGTGATCGCCTCACCCTCGCCGCAGGAAGCGCGCGAAATCTTCGCCGCGCGGCGCGCGCTCGAACGCGAGATCGTGCCGCTGGTGATACAGAATGCGACGCCGGAGTCGCTGCTGCAGATCCGCGCCGCCATTGCGGCGGAAGACGCGGCGCGGCGCAGCGGCGACCGCGCCGCCTGGATACGTCTGGGCGGCGAGTTTCATCTGTTATTGGCGGAACTGGCCGGCAACCACGTGCTGCAACGCTTCATGGCGGAACTGGTGTCGCGCTGCTCGCTGATCATCGCCCTGTACGAGACGCCGGGCAGCGCCATGTGCGGGAACGATGAACACGACGACCTGGCCACGCTGATCGAAAAGGGCAAGGTCAAGGAAGCCACGCACCTGATCGAGCATCACCTGCTGGAAATCGAAAAACGCCTGCGCCTGGCTGAGCAGGACAGGAAGGTCAACCTGGCTGAAGCCCTGTCCGGTTTTTGAGCAGGGTTCCGCATTGGCCCGGTTATTGCTAAAGAGGTAGACGAGATTGAATCCAATCGCTTGGACGAATTGGATACAAAAGCAGCGCTTTCAAACCCCGACCTTGATGGAGTTCGCCTATGCCACGTCTCGCCCGCAGTACCGCAGCACTCGCCCTGATCGCCGCCGCTTGTACCGCGCAGGCGGCCGACTGGAGCGATACCTCGCTCAGCTACCGTTACGGCACCAGGTTCGCCGAACCGTACAACGACCAGGACATCACCAAGAACATCGTCAACCTGAGCCACGTCTCCGGCTACAAGTACGGCAAGAACTTCTTCAGCGTCGACCTGCTGATGTCGTCCGAGCTCGATCCGTCGGCGGCCGGTTCCAACAGCGGCGCGCACGAGGCTTACGTCGTCTACCGCAACACGCTGGACCTGGGGAAAGTCACCGGCAACAACTATGCCTTCGGCCCGGTGCGCGGCGTCGGCGCCACCGTCGGCTTCGACTTCAACAGCAAGACCGACGCCGGCTACAACTCCAAGAAGCGCATGGTGGTCGCCGGCCCGACGCTGATGATGGACGTCCCCGGCTTCCTCGACATCAGCCTGATGGCGCTGTGGGAATCGAACGCGCCCTACAACACCTACACCAACCAGGCCACGCCGCGCTACGCCTATCGTACCCACCCGATGCTGACTGCCGCCTGGGGCATTCCGTTCACGCTCGGCATCCCGCTGTCGTTCGAAGGCTACGCCAACTTCATCGCCGCCAAGGGCAGCAATGAATTCGGCGGCGGCACCGCGCCGGAGACCAACATCGACATGCAGATCATGTACGACATCAGCGAAACGCTCGGCACGCCGAAGAACACCTTCAAGGTCGGCATCGAATACCAGTACTGGAAAAACAAATTCGGCAATCCGGACCGCACCGTGCCCGGCGCCACCGCGCGCACGCCGATGGTCCGCGCCGAATACCACTTCTAATCCCTACCACGCAAAGGAAACCGCATGATGAATCGTCGCAAAGTACTGGCCACCCTGGCCGCAGCCGGCGTGCTGGCCGCCGCCCCATCGTTTGCAGCAGATCCGCTGAAAGTGGGCTTCGTCTACGTCGGCCCGGTCGGCGACGCCGGCTGGACCTACGCCCACGACCAGGCCCGCCTGGCGCTGGAAAAGGAAATGGGCGGCAAGGTCAAGACCAGCTATGTCGAAAACGTGCCGGAAGGCGCGGACGCCGAACGCGTGATCCGCAAGCTGGTGGCGGAAGGGAACAAGCTGATTTTCACCACCTCGTTCGGCTACATGAACGCCACCGAGAAGGTGGCCAGGAGCACGCCCGGCGTCGTCTTCCTGCACGCCACCGGCTTCAAGACCGGCAAGAACATGGGCACCTACGAATCGCGCCTGTACGAAGGCGCGTATTTGAACGGCATCCTGGCCGGCAAGATGACCAAGTCGAACACGCTGGGCTTCATCGCCTCCTTCCCGGTGCCGGAGGTGATCCGCAACATCAACGCCTACACGCTGGGCGCGCAGAGCGTGAATCCCAGGATCAAGACCAAGGTGATCTGGGTGAACTCGTGGTATGACCCGGCCAAGGAACGCCAGGCGGCGGAAACCCTGGTGGCGCAAGGCGCGGATGTGATGGCGCAGAACACCGATTCGCCGGCCACGCTGCAGGTGGCGCAGGAAAAAGGCGTGTATGCCTTCGGCTGGGATTCGGACATGTCGCGGTTCGCGCCCAAGGCCCACCTGACCGCCGCCACCAACGACTGGTCCGGCTACTACATCGACACGGCCAAGGCCGTGCTGGCCGGCACCTGGAAAACCAGCGAGTATCGCGGCGGCATGAAGGAAGGCATGGTGAAGATGTCCAGGCTGAACGCCGCCGTGCCGGCCGACGCGGCCAAGGCGTTCGAGGAGAAGAAGGCGGCGCTGGCGGCCGGCACCTTCTCGCCTTTCACCGGTCCGATCAAGGACCAGTCGGGCGCCGTCAAATACGCGGCCGGCGTGCCGGTGCCGGTCAAGGATCTGCTGTCGATGAACTTCTACGTGCAGGGCGTGGAAGGCACGATACCGAAGTGATGATGGACCCGGTCGTGTACCACGACTGGCACCCGGTGGCGCTGCCCACCGGGATCGCCGCCGGCGTCACGCGCCAAAGTCCCGGTGGCGTGCGACCGCATGTCGCTGGCCTGCCGCGGCTATCTCAAACAACAAAACCTGCATTATGGAGTTTTACGATGAGCGCCACACCGCAAGACCACGAATTCCTGACCCGCGTGCTGGCCCTGGCGCAGCGCTCGCGCGACCAAGGTCACCATCCGTTCGCCGCCATGGTGGTGGCGGCCGACGGCAGCGTGATTTCGGAGGCCATGAACGCCTCCAGCGCCGACCGCACCGCGCACGCGGAGATGAACGCGCTGCGGCTGGCATCGCAACGCTACAGCCCGGCACAATTGGCCGGCGCCACACTCTACGCCAACGCCGAGCCCTGCGCCATGTGCGCCGGCGGCACGTACTGGAGCGGCGTCGGCCGCGTGGTGTACGCCATGTCGGAAGCCAGCCTGCTGCAGCTGACCGGCAGCGATCCCGAGAACCCCACGCTGTCGCTGCCCTGCCGCACCGTGTTCGCGGCCGGCCAGCGTCCGACCGAGGTGATCGGACCGCTGCGCGAGGACGAGGCGCGCGTCGCCCACCAGGGCTTCTGGCACAAGTGAGCGGCGTGATCGTTCAGACAAAGTTGCGGGCCTGGATGACGCATCCGGGCGACACCGCGCGCGCCGCAGCGCAAACATGGTTGCTTAATTGCGGCAATCGCGTCACAGTGTCTCCATAAGCCATGCATCTCGAGATGCGGGGAGACAACAATGAAGCTTTTGCAATCAGCCGTGTTGACGGCCGCTGCAGCGGTCATGTTGCAAGCCGGCGCCCAGACGCCGGGCGCCGATGGCGCCGCGCCGGTGCTGGCGCGCAATGCACCTTCTTATGCCGACCCCTACCAGCGGCCGGCGCTGCGCGACGCCGCTTCCGGCCCCATCCTGCTGCGCTACCAGTCCATGCAGAAGCTGAAGAAGCGCTTCGACGCCGCCGATCTCGACGGCAACGGCGTGCTGAGCCGCGACGAGGCGCGCGCCGCCGGCCTCGGCTTCATCGACAAGAATTTCGACCACATCGACACCGCCCAGCGCGGCAGCGTCAGTTTCGACGACCTGAAGACCTACCTGATCCAGCGCCGCGAGGAAGCGCGCTCGCGCTGATCACTGCGGCGGCGCGTCGCGGCGCGGCAGCGTCAGGCTGAACACCGAGCCCTCGCCCGGCTTGCTCTGCAGCGTCAGGCTGCCTTCGTGCACCTCGGCCAGCTGGCGCGAGATGTACAAGCCCAGGCCCAGCCCCGCCGGCGCGTCGGTGCCGACGCCGCGCTCGTACGGCTCGAAGATCTTTTCCTGGTGCTCGGGCGCGATGCCGGGACCGCAATCGCGCACATCGATGCGCGCCCAGTCCGGCGCCACCGTCAGCGACACGTGCACCGGATTCTGGCAACCATAGCGCATCGCATTGGTCAGCAGGTTGACCACGATCTGCTCGATGCGGAACTCGTCCCACCAGCCGCTGACCGGCGTCGCCGCGTCCAGCGAAATGGCGGTGCCGGCGGTGGTGGCCTGCGGCGTCAGGTCGTGCACCACGCGCCGCAGCAGGCCGGACAACTCCACCCAGCCCGGCCGCAAGGACAGCTTGCCGCTGCGGATGCGCGACACGTCCAGCATGTCGTCGATCAGGCGGATGATGCTCTGGATCTGGCGGTCGTCGCGCGCCACCATGCGCTGCAGCTGCTCCGGCCCGAACGCCGCCATGTTGCCGCGTTCCAGCTGCATCTTGCGCAGCTGGGTCTCCAGGTACAGCGTGTTGAGCGGCGTGCGCATCTCGTGCGACACCATGGACATGAATTCATCGCGCATCGCCAGCGCGCGCTGCAGCTGCGCCTGCGCCGCGTTCAGCTCCGACAGCGTCGCTTCCTGCTGCTGGCGCGCCGCCTCCAGCGCCTCGACCTGGCGCCGCATCGCCTCGCGCTGCTCGTACAGCGCGACGAACACCTGCACCTTGCCCTTCACCGCGCGCGGATCGAGCGGCTTGTACAGCACGTCCACCGCGCCCGCCTCGTAGCCCTTGAACGAATAATTCAGTTCCTTGCCGGCCGCCGTGACGAACACGATCGGGATCTGGCGCGTCTTTTCGGTGCCGCGCATCAACTCGGCCAGTTCGAAGCCGTCCATGCCAGGCATCTGCACGTCGAGAAAGGCCATGGCGAAATCGTGCTGCAACAACAGCGCCAGCGCCTCCTCGCCCGAGCCGGCCTGGAACACCTCGCGCCCGTCCCCGCGGATCAGGGCGTTGAGCGCCTGCAGGTTTTCCGGCAGATCGTCGACGATCAACAGTTTGGTGGGGGATGCGTCTTGCATTAGTTATTCTCCAGCATCAACAGCAGTGTGTGTATATCGTCCAGCGTCAGGATCAGATCGGGCTGGCGGCGGCGGATCGCTTCCTGCGGCATGGTCGCCACCTCGGCCTCGCGCGGATCCTGCACCACGGTCAGGCCGCCGGCCGCGGCGATGGCGGCCAGCCCGGCGGCGCCGTCGTAGTTGGCGCCGGTCAGCAGGATGCCCACCAGCGCCGGGCCGTACGCATCGGCCGCCGATTCCATCAGGTAATCAATTGCCGGCCGCGCAAAATGCAGCGGCGCCTCGCAACTGAGGGAAAAGCTGTGGTCGGTCTCTATCGACAAATGGTAGCCGGAACCGGCAAAATACACCGTTCCGGACGACACGGCTTCCTTGTCGGCCGCCTCGCGCACCGGCATGCTCATGCGCGGCCGGAACACCTCGGCCAGCTGGCTCTGGCGGTTTTCCGGCAGATGCAGCAGCGCCACCACCGCGCGCCCGTATTGCGTCGGCAGGCCCGGCAGCAGGCGCAGCAGCGCGCCGACGCCGCCGGCCGAGGCGCCGATGATCACCGCCTCGATCTGGCGGCCCTGTAACAGGGAAGGTAGCAGGTCCAGGCTCATGATCAGCGCTTGCGGAACAGGCGCTCGCGCTTGACGACCGGCTCGAAGCGCGAGGTGTAGACGGAAAAGTCCAGGCTTTCCTTGCTGCCCAGCCCGAGGAAGCCGCGATGGCACAGCGACTCGTGGAACAAGCCCAGCGCGCGCTCCTGCAATTTTTTCTTAAAGTAAATCATCACGTTGCGGCAGCTGATCAGATGGGTCTCGGCAAATACCGCGTCGGTGGCCAGGCTGTGGTCGGCGAAGGTGACGTTGTCGCACAGCGTACTGTCGAACAGCGCCGCGTTGTAGGCCGCCGTGTAGTATTCGGAAAAACTGCGCGTGCCGCCGGCCGCCTGATAATTCTGCGTGTAGTCGCGCATGGCGTCCAGCGGGAACACGCCCTTGCGCGCCTTCTCCAGCGACTGCGGGTTGATGTCGGTGGCGTAGATCATGCTGCGCTCCAACAATCCCTCTTCCTTGAGCAGGATCGCCATCGAATACACTTCCTCGCCGGTGCTGCAGCCGGCCACCCAGATCTTCAGCGACGGATAGGTGCGCAGCACCGGCACCACGTGCTCGCGGATCGCGGCGTAATAGGTCGGATCGCGGAACATCGACGTCACCGGCACCGTCAGGTATTGCAGCAGCTGGCTGAACGCGGCCGGCTCGTGGATGATGCGGGCCTGCAGCGCCGAGATGCTGCTGCAATCCATTTCGCGCAGCGCGTGCAGCACCCTGCGCTTTTGCGAAGCGCCGGTGTAGTCGCGGAAATCGTAGCTGTACTTCATGTAGATGGCTTCCATCAGCATCTTCAGCTCGATTTCGGTGTCGCTGTGAACCATGGCTTAACTCCGTTCCGCGTTCGGCATCCATACGCGCAGCAGCGAGTACAGGCGCGACAGGTCGATCGGCTTGGCCAGGTAATCGCTGGCGCCGGCGGCCAGGCACTGCTCCTGGTCGTCCTTCATGGCCTTGGCGGTGATGGCGATGATCGGCAGGCGCGCGAAGCGGGCGTCGGCGCGGATGCGGCGCGTGGCTTCCAGCCCGTCCATGCCTGGCATCATCACGTCCATCAGCACCAGGTCGATGTCGGCCACGGTGTCCAGCTTGTCCAGCGCCTCGTGGCCGTTGCGGCCCACCTCCACCAGCGCGCCCTTCTGCTCCAGCGCGCTGGTCAGGGCGAAGATGTTGCGCACGTCGTCGTCCACCAGCAGGATGCGGCGGCCTTCGAACACGCGGTCGCGCGCGCGCACCGTCTTCAGCATGCGCTGGCGCTCGCTGGACAGGTCGGCTTCCACCTTGTGCAGGAACAGCGTCACCTCGTCCAGCAGACGTTCCGGCGAACGCGCGCCCTTGATGATGATCGAGCGCGAATACTTGTGCAGGTCGGCTTCCTCCTCGCGCGACAGGTTGCGGCCGGTGTAGACGATCACCGGCGGGAACGCCGCCAGCGATTCGCCGGCCATGCGCTGCAGCAGCTCGTTGCCCTGCATGTCCGGCAACTTGAGGTCGATGATCATGCAGTCGTAGATGGTGGTGCGCAGCAGCGCCAGCGCTTCCTGGCCGCTGCCGACCGCGACGATTTCCACGTCCGCGTCGGAAATCAGCTGCACCACGCTGTCGCGCTGGCGGTCGTCGTCCTCGACCAGCAGCACGCGCTTGATCTTCTGGGTCAGCTTGGTTTCGATGCGGCGGAACACTTCGGTCAGCTGTTCGCGCGTGGTCGGCTTGAGCGCGTAGCCGATCGCGCCCAGGTGCAGCGCCGCCTCGCCGTTGTCGGCGCCGGACACCACGTGCACCGGGATGTGGCGGGTGGCCGGATCGTCCTTCAGCAGCTGCAGCACCGACAGGCCGGAACGGTCCGGCAGGCGGATGTCGAGCAGCACCGCGTCCGGGCGGTATTCACGCGCCAGCGCCAGCCCCTCTTCCGCCTCGAACGCGACCAGGCACTGGTATTGCTTCTCGTGCGCCAGGTCGTACAGGATCTGCGCGAACGGCGCATCGTCCTCCACCACCAGCACCAGCCGGCCGCGCTGGGCGCCGGCGGCGGCCACCGCGACGCGGTCGTCGTCGAAGGCGCGCACCGCCGCCGGC